>NZ_JBEXRT010000028.1:0-100787 GCF_040613235.1 Streptomyces sp. NPDC006296
TACCCAGCGCCGGGCGCCCCCCCCCCCCCCGCCCCCCGGACGGGCCCGTTCGCCGTCTCCGCCGCCCTCCTCAGCCGTTGCGCGGGCCGGGGAAGGCGCCGGGACGGTCCGAGGCCTGCACCTGCGGGGGCATCGAGCGGGCCGCGGGCACGGTCGGCACCGCCGGGGCGGGGACCTGCGCGGCGGGTGCGCTCCGGGGCGCGTTCTCGGCCGTCGCCTCGGCGGCCGCCGGCTGCGGGGTCGCGCGCCGCGCGCCGTAACGGCGGTGCACCGCCTGCTTGGTGACCCCCAGTGCGGAGCCCACCGCGTCCCACGAGAAGCCCAGCGAGCGGTCGAAGTCCACCGCGGCGGTGACCAGCGTCTCGACGCTGTCGCGCAGTTCCTGGGCGAGCCGGACCGTCGGGGCGGGCGCCCTGCCGTAGACGACGAAGCCGGCGGACGGGCCCGTACGGCGGGGGCGGTAGACGTTGCCCAGCTGCGCGGTGAGGGTACGCAGCGCGTCCACCTGCCGCCGGACCCGCTCGATGTCCCGCACCAACAGATGCAGGCTGGCGCGAGCTTGGGCGTCGTGGGTTGCGTGGTCGGCCATGAACAAGCCTTTCGAACCGGCGTTGAAAGGGATCGGGCCGCACGGAGGCGGCCACCTTGGGTCAATCTCACTTGACCAACGCGGCACCCGGCCATGTGGTCACGCAACAGGGGCGTATGGGTATCCGCGCGGGGCGTGTGTCCCTGCGTACGCCCCCTGTCCGCCCTGCACGGAGCCGCGTACGCCCCCGGCCGCCGGGTCGTGCCGGGCCCGTGTCGGGTCCGCGACGGGTCCGCGCCGGGACGGGGCGGCGCGGTTCCAGGCGGGAGCGTGGGGCCGCCGGGGGCGGGGCGCGGCACTGCGGGAGCGCGGGGCAGCCCTCCCCGGGCGTCCGGCGACGGTCCCGCCCGTCCGGGCCCCGCCCGTCGGCGAAGGCCGTCCGGTGCCGCCGGGCAGGCACGTACCCGCCGCACGGCCGGGATCACCCCGGGGCACCCGGGACCGGGCGGACCTCCGTCGTGCGGACACGGGACCGGGCGGACCTCCGTCGTGCGGACACGGGACCGGGCGGACCTCCGCCGTGCGGACACGGGACCGGGGCGGCCCCTCCGCCGTGCGCGCGCAGGCACCGGGCGGCGTCCGGGCAGCCCTTAGACTGGTGCGCTGCCCGCCCCGTACGTTCCGCCCCGAGAGGCAGTGCGCCACCCATGAAGCTCGTCTTCGCAGGCACCCCCGAGGTCGCCGTTCCCGCCCTGGACGCCCTGATCGCCTCCGGCCGCCACGAGGTGGCCGCCGTGGTGACGCGTCCCGACGCACCGGCCGGCCGGGGGCGCAGGCTGGTCGCCAGCCCGGTGGCCGAACGCGCCGAGGAGGCGGGCATCGAGGTCCTCAAGCCTGCCAAGCCGCGCGACGAGGAGTTCCTCGCACGGCTGCGGGAGATCGCCCCGGACTGCTGCCCCGTCGTGGCCTACGGCGCGCTCCTGCCCAAGGTGGCGCTGGACGTTCCCGCGCGCGGCTGGGTCAACCTGCACTTCTCGCTGCTGCCCGCCTGGCGCGGGGCCGCGCCCGTGCAGCACGCCGTGATGGCCGGGGACGAGGTCACCGGAGCCTCCACCTTCCTGATCGAGGAGGGCCTGGACTCCGGACCGGTGTACGGGGTCCTGACCGAGGAGGTCCGGCCCACCGACACCAGCGGTGACCTGCTCACCCGGCTCGCCTTCGCGGGCGCCGGGCTGCTCGCGGCCACCATGGACGGCATCGAGGACGGCACCCTGCACGCCGTGCCGCAGCCCGTCGAGGGCGTCACGCTCGCACCCAAGATCACCGTCGAGGACGCCCAGGTGCGGTGGTCCGCTCCCGCGCTCCGGGTCGACCGCGTGGTGCGCGGCTGCACCCCCGCACCGGGCGCCTGGACCGTGTTCCGCGGCGAACGCCTCAAGCTGGTCCAGGTCAGGCCGGTGCCGGAGCGCGCCGACCTGGCCCCGGGCGAGCTCTCCGCGGGCAAGAACAACGTCCATGTGGGCACCGGCTCGCACGCCGTGGAGCTCCTCTGGGTCCAGCCCCAGGGCAAGAAGCGCATGAGCGCCGCCGACTGGGCCCGCGGGGTGCGCCTCGCCCCCGGCGAGCTGCTGGGACTCTGAGCCCCGGGACCGGGCGCCCCCGTCGCCCCTCCGGGCAGCCCCGCGGCGGGCGCCCGGCCTCCCGCACGGCCGTCCGCGCCCCGGCGACCGGATCCTGCCGCCGGGGCGCGGGGCCGCGGTGAGACGGCGCCGGGCCGGGGTGCCCCGGCGGTGACGGTCGCGGGGCGGGGCCCCGGTCGGCCGACGTACGCTGGACGGGTTCGCCCCCTCATCCTCAGCGGAGCACCTTTCACGTGAACGACCAGCAGCGCCGTCGTCCCGCCAAGCCCCACCGCCGTCCCCAGAAGGACCCGGTCCGGTTCCTCGCCTTCGAGGTGCTCCGGGCCGTCGACGAGCGCGACGCCTACGCCAACCTCGTCCTGCCCCCGCTGCTCAAGAAGGCCCGGGCCAAGGGGGACTTCGAGGGCAGGGACGCGGCGCTGGCGACCGAGCTGGTCTACGGCACCCTGCGCCGCCAGGGCACCTACGACGCGATCGTCGCCGCCTGCATCGACCGGCCGCTGCGCGAGGTCGACCCGCCGGTGCTCGACGTGCTGAACATGGGCGTCCACCAGCTCCTCGGCACCCGCATCCCCACCCACGCCGCCGTCTCCGCCAGCGTCGAGCTGGCCCGGGTGGTCCTGGGCGAGGGGCGGGCCAAGTTCGTCAACGCGGTGCTGCGCAAGGTCTCCGCGCACGACCTCGACGGATGGGTGGAGCGCGTCGCGCCCCCCTACGACGAGGACGCCGAGGAACACCTCTCCGTGGTCCACTCGCACCCCCGCTGGGTCGTCTCGGCGCTGTGGGACGCCCTGGGCGGCGGACGGGCCGGCATCGAGGACCTGCTGGAGGCGGACAACGAGCGCCCCGAGGTGACGCTCGTCGCCCGCCCCGGCCGCTCGACCACCGACGAACTGCTGGACGCGCTCGGCGAGGAGAGCGGGCTGCCCGGCCGCTGGTCGCCGTACGCCGTGCGGATGGCCGAGGGCGGCGAGCCCGGAGCCCTGGCCGCCGTCCGGGACGGCAGCGCCGGTGTGCAGGACGAGGGGAGCCAGCTCGTCGCCGCCGCCCTGGCCGCCGCACCGGTCGAGGGCCGGGACACCCGCTGGCTCGACGGCTGCGCGGGACCCGGTGGCAAGGCAGCCCTGCTGGCCGCCCTCGCCACCGGGCGCGGGGCCGCCCTGCTGGCCGCGGAGAAGCAGCCGCACCGCGCCCGGCTCGTCGAGCGCGCGCTCGCGGGCAACCCGGGGCCCTACCAGGTGATCACCGCGGACGGCACCCGTCCGCCGTGGCAGCCGGGCTCCTTCGACCGGGTCCTCATGGACGTGCCGTGCTCCGGCCTCGGCGCGCTGCGCCGCCGCCCCGAATCCCGCTGGCGCCGCCGCGCGGAGGACATGGAGGGCTTCGCCCCCCTCCAGCGCGGCCTGCTGCGCGAGGCGTTCCGGGCCGTACGTGTCGGCGGGGTCGTCGGCTACGCGACCTGCTCGCCGCACCTCGCGGAGACCCGGGTCGTCGTCGAGGACGTGCTCAAGGGACGCGGCGGGGCGCCCGTCGAGGCCGAGTGGATCGACGCCCGCCCCCTGATGCCCGGGGTGCCCGCGCTCGGCGACGGACCCGACGTGCAGCTGTGGCCCCATCTGCACGGCACGGACGCGATGTACCTGGCCCTGCTGCGCCGCACGGGCTGACCCCGGAGACGCCGGCGTGCGCCGGCCGGCCCCCGGGGCCCGCCGTCGGTCAGTGCGGGCGGTCGCCCGCGACGGCGACCCGCTCGGCCACCCTGCGGTGCGGGGCGTAGTCGTTCACCGCGTAGTGCTGGGTCGCCCGGTTGTCCCAGAACGCGACGTCACCGGCGCGCCACGAGAAACGCACCTGGTACTCGGGCACATGGGCCTGCTGGAACAGCAGCCGCAGCATCCGGTCGCTCTCGTCCCGGTCCCAGCCCACGATGCGGGTGGTGAACGAGGTGTTGACGAAGAGCATCCGGCGTCCGGTGGCGGGGTGCGTCCGGACCACCGGGTGCTCGACCGGCGGGAAGCGGTCCTGGAGGGCGGCCAGCCGCTCCCCGGGGGTGAACCGCGCGAACCCCGGGACGAAGTCGTGCACCGCGCGCGCCCCCTCCAGGCGCGCCCGCACCTCCGGCGCCAGGTTGTCGTACGCGGCCGCCATGTCGGCCCACATGGTGTCCCCGCCGTACGGGGGCACCTCGCGCAGCTGGAGCACCGCGCCGAGCGCGGGCCGCTCACGGAACGTCACGTCGGTGTGCCAGACGTTCTCGAAGCTCGGCGCCGACGCGCGGTCGAAGCGTGCCACCTCGGGGTCGTCCCCGGCCGCCAGCAGGGGATTGGTCTCCAGCTCGCCCCAGTTGCGGGCGAAGGCGCGCTGCTCGGCCGAACTGGGGTGCTGCCCGCGGAAGAAGAGCACCTTCCACTCCAGCAGCGCCCGGTCCAGCTCCTCGCGCACGGCGGGCGTGAGGGGACGGGTCAGGTCGACACCGCCGATCTCGGCGCCGATGAGCGGACCGAGCGGAACGACGTCGAACAGGGTGTACGGCCGGTCCGGCTGCCCCGGTGCCAGCCTGCGCAGCTCGCGCGGGCCCTCGTAGAGCCCGTCCGGAGGCAGCCGGACCGAGCGCAGTGCGGTGCCGGAACCGAGGGGCGTGGTGAGGGACATGGAGACTCCTGTCTGCGTGGGGTGTGCGAGGTGGGCCGCCCGCCGGGGGCGGCCCGTCCGTGCTCAGCGGGCGGCGTCGCGAACGGCGGCTCCGATCTCGGCGCGCAGCGCCGCGTATCCGGGCAGCCCCCGCAGGCCGTCCGGGTCCTCGTCCCCGGTCCGGGGCAGGTCGATGGCGACGTCCAGGGCGACCGTGCCCGGACCGAAGCTCAGGACCACCGCGCGGGTGCTGAGGAAGACGGCCTCGTCCACGCTGTGCGTGACGAAGACCGAGGTGATCCCGGTGCGTGAGCTGACCGTGCGCAGATCCTCCTGGAGCCGCTCACGGGTGAGCGCGTCCAGGGCCGCGAACGGCTCGTTCAGCAGCAGGAGGTCCTTGCCGCCGGCCAGGGCCCGGGCGATGGCCACGCGCTGCTGCTGGCCCCCGGAGATCTGCCAGGTCCTGCGGCGCGCGGTGCCGGCCAGTCCGACCCGCTCCAGCAACTCCTCGACGCGCTCCGGGCGTTCGGCCCGGGGGACGCCCGCGTAACGCAGGGCCAGGGAGATGTTCTCGCCGACCGTGCGCCAGGGGAACAGCCGCGGCTGCTGGAAGACGACACCCGCCTGGCGCCCCGGCTCGGGCGTCCCGCCGTGCACGGCGACCTCACCCGACGAGGGCCGCTCGAAGCCCGCGATCAGCCGCAGCAGCGTGCTCTTCCCGCTCCCCGACGGGCCCACCAGCACCAGGAACGCACCGGCCGGGACGTCGAGGGACAACGGGCCGAGGGCCGTCACGGCGTCCGCGCCGCGTCCGTAGCGGTGCGTCACCTCGCGCACGGACACCGCGGGCGCCTCGGCCGCCGTCCCCGTCGCGCGGGCACCGGTCCGCAGGTCATCGGGAGACGGCATCGCTCAGCCCTTCCACGTAGACGGCCTTCTCCAGCTCCGCGATGTCCGGTGCGGCCGGGATCTGCTTCTGTCCGGCCAGGAATTCTGCCGCGCTGTGCAGGTTCTCCGCCAGACCCCCCACCTTCCCGGGGCGGCCCAGCCAGGTGTCGTCGGCCTGTTCGGCCGGCTTCAGGAAGATGCCCTGCTCCAGCTGCGCGGCGGCGTCCGCCGGTGCGATCCCGAGCTGCTTGCCGACGGCCTCGGCGGCGGCCGGCGGGTCGTCGTGGATCAGGTCCAGGGCCTGCGCCTGGGCCTTGCGCCACGCGGCGATCACCTCGGGCTGCTTCTCGATGAAGGCGGTGGACGCCACCCCAAGGTCGAGGGTGGGCTTCCCGTCCGCGGCCAGTTCCCGGCTGGAGACGAGGGTCTTCCCGGTCCGGCCGAGTTCGTCGAGCGTGGGCAGCCACACGTAGGCCGCGTCGATGTCCCCGCGCGACCATGCGGCGACGATGTCCTGCGGTTCGAGGTCGAGCAGATCGACCTCCGACGGGTCCACCCCCGCCCGGTCGAGCGCGGCGAGCAGGCTGTAGTGCGAGGTGGAGCTGAAGGGGGTGGCGACCTTGTGGCCCGCCAGGTCGCCGACGTCCTCGACGCCGGAGCCGTCCCGCGCCACCAGCCCCTCGTTGTCACCGGCGACGTCCAGCACCCAGGTCACCTGGTACGGGATGTTCAGCGGCTCGGAGAGACCGCGGGCCACCGGGCTCGAGCCGATCGCGGCCAGGTCCAGCGAGCCCGCGACGAAGGCGGTGTTGATGCTGGCGCCGGAGTCGAATTTGATCCACTTCACCGTGTGGTCCGGCAGGGCCTTCTCCAGCAGGCCCTTCTCCTTCACGATCAGGTCGCCGCTGGGGAAGGCCTGGTAGCCGATCCGTACGGTCTTCTCGTCCTGGCCGCCGGCGCCTCCTCCGCCGGTGCCGCAGGCGGTGGCGACGAGGAGGGCTCCCAGAGCCGCGACGAGCAGGGAGGTGCGGCGCGGACCGCGTGTACCGGGCATGGGATGGTCCTTCGTTCGTGGGCCGGAAGGGGCTTGGCGGGGCGTGCGGGGCGGTGTCCGGCGGGTCACGACAGCCGGCGCCACGGAGCGAGGCGGTTCTCGGCGCCCCGCAGGAGCGCGTCGATCAGCAGGCCGGAGGCGCCGATGGCGAGGAGTCCCAGGACGACCACGTCGGACTGGTTGTAGCGCTGGGCGTCACGGATCAGCCCCCCGATGCCGGGCAGCCCGTTGACGGTCTCGGCGGCGACCACGGAGGAGTACGCGATGCCGAACGCCAGCCGCACGCCGACCAGGATCTCCGGCAGTGCGGACGGCAGGACGACGGACGCCACCACCTGCGGGCGGCGGGCCCCGATCGCCCGCGCCGCCTCCACCAGCGCGGCGGGCGCCGAGGCGACGGCGGAGGCGGTGGCCACGGCCACCGGCGGCATGGCGGCGATCGCCAGCAGCCACAGCTTGGGCGCCTCGTCGATGCCGAACCAGATGATCAGCAGGCTGAAGTAGGCGAGCGGCGGCAGGGTCCTGAGGAAGGCCACCGCCGGCTCGCACACCACCCGCACCCACGGCAGTGTGCCCATCAGGATCCCGGCCACCAGCCCGGCCAGGACGCCGGCGCCCGCACCGATCGCGATGCGGCGCAGGCTGACGCCGAGGTGCTCGACCAGGGTGTGGCCCTGGTAGCCGCGCACCCCGTCATGGGTGCCGGACGTCTGGACGAGCGCGTCCCAGACGGCCGCCGGAGGCGGCACCAGCAGCGGTGACCACAGCCTCAGCGCGGTCACGAGCTGCCAGAGGGCGAGCAGCACGACCAGCGCGACCAGCCGCAGCCCGGCCCGGCGCAGACGTGCCGACCTCTCCGGTGAGCGGCGGCGCGCCGGGGGTGCGGGGGCGGGTGCACCGGAGGGCGGCGCGCCCGGTGGCTGCTTCTCGGTGGCCAGGGGTGTGGTCATGGGGGCTCCGTCGGGAGGTGCCGGGGACCGCCGGGCCGCGCGGGAGGCGGACCGGACGGGCCGGGGGACGCGGGGCGCGTGCGACGGCGCCCGCGGGCAACGGGGGAGGGCCCTGCAGAACGCGGACGGCCGGGGACCGGGCCGGGCGTGGACACCCGGCCCGGCTCACGGACGGGTTCTGGAGGGATCACCGGCCCGCCCGAGGGGCGGCCGGAGGGCGCGCGGACGACGCCGCACAGTTCTGGAAGCGCTCAGCCCTGCCGGACCAGGCTCAACAGGAGCAGGTGGTCACACGGCAGAGGTCGATGCTGAGGCGCTCCTTCAGGAACTGGTCGCTGATCACGGGGAGTTTCTAACACAGCCGTACGGCGGGCACCAGGGTCTGTCCGCGCTCTTGTACGGACCGGAGCGGCACGCCGAACCCGGGAACCGGCGGACCCGCGTGGGCGGGCGGACTTGCGCGGGCGGACTGCGGGCAGCGGCGTCGGGAAGCGGGCGTCCGGCGGCGGGCGGCGTCGGGCGTCGGGCGGTGGGCGGTGGGCGGAGGCGGACCGGGACCGGGGCCCCGCCGGGCCGGCCGGACCCGTGGGCGTACCGCTGGGTGGCACCGGGAGCGGCGATCCAGGGTCATCCAGGGTCCCGGAGGGCCGGATCGCGCGAACCGTGATGATCCCGTGAGGCTTCGGGGCTTCCACCACGGCGAGGAAGAGGCGCCGGGCATGGCAGGCTTGGGGGCATGGCCCAGATCAACCCCAGCATCCTGTCCGCCGACTTCGCCCGCCTCGCCGAGGAGGCGAAGGCCGTCGAAGGCGCCGACTGGCTCCATGTCGATGTCATGGACAACCACTTCGTGCCCAACCTGACGCTCGGCGTGCCGATCGTGGAGGCGCTGAGCAAGGCCACGGACACCCCGCTGGACTGCCACCTCATGATCGAGGACGCGGACCGCTGGGCACCGCAGTACGTCGAGGCGGGCGCGGGCTCGGTGACCTTCCACGTGGAGTCCGCGGCGGCCCCGGTGCGGCTGGCCCGGGAGATCAGGGCCAAGGGCGCCCGCGCCTCGATGGCGCTCAAGCCCGCGACGCCCATCGAGCCCTACGAGGATCTGCTCCCCGAGCTCGACATGCTGCTGATCATGACGGTGGAGCCGGGCTTCGGCGGCCAGGCGTTCCTGGACATCATGCTGCCGAAGATCCGCCGCACCCGTGAGCTGATCTCCAAGCACGGCCTCGAACTCTGGCTGCAGGTCGACGGCGGGGTCTCCGCCGCCACCATCGAGCGGTGCGCCGAGGCCGGCGCGGACGTGTTCGTCGCCGGCTCGGCGGTGTACGGCGCCGGTGACCCGGCGGAGGCGGTGCGGGCGCTGCGCGCGCAGGCGGTCTCGGCCACCGCCGCCGCACCCTGGGCGTGCGGCCACTGAACGAAGAGGAGACGAACGCGGCCCGACGGGCCTGATCAAGGACCGCCGGATCTGACAGGATGAACGGCGTATCGAGCGTGTGAACAGCAGTGAGGAGATCGCGGTGTCTGGCATCTCGGCGGGTCGGTCAGCCATGCGGATGGGACCCGCGGAGCTGGTGCAGGCGGCGGCCATGGCCCGCCGGTTCTACCTCGAGGGAAAGTCGAAGATCCAGATCGCCGAGGAGTTCGGCGTCAGCCGCTTCAAGGTGGCGCGGGTCCTGGAGACGGCCCTCGAGCGCGATCTCGTACGGATCGAGATCCGGGTACCGGCGGAGCTGGACGCGGAGCGCTCGGACGCGCTCCGGGCGCGCTACGGCCTGCGGCACGCTGTCGTGGTCGAGTCCCCGGCGGAGGAACAGGACGACGCCGCCGACCCGGAGAACCTGGGCGAGGTGGCGGCCGACCTCCTCGGCGAGCTGGTCAACGAGGGCGACGTGCTGGGCCTGGCCTGGGGCCGCTCCACCATCCACACGGCGGCGGCCCTCGACCGGCTGCCCCCGTGCACCGTCGTGCAGCTGACCGGCGTCTACGACGCGGGCACGGCCGAGCGCGGCTCGGTCGAGGCGGTCCGCCGCGCCGCGCAGGTCTCCGGCGGCGAGGCGCACCCGATCTACGCCCCGATGCTGCTGCCCGACCCGGCGACGGCCGCCGCGCTGCGCCACCAGACGGGGATCGCCCGCGCCTTCGAGTACTTCGACAAGGTCACGGTCGCCGCGGTCTCCATCGGTTCCTGGGAGCCCGGCATCTCCACCGTCCACGACATGCTCTCGGACGAGGAGCGGGCCCACTACGCCTCGCTGGGAGTGGCGGCGGAGATGTCCGCGCACCTCTTCGACACGAACGGCCGCCGGGTCGGCCGGGACCTCGGCGAGCGGTGCATCACGGTGGAGGCGGACCGGCTGCGCCGGATCCCCGAAGTGGTGGCCATCGCCGGGGGACAGCGCAAGGCCGCGGCGATCGGCGCGGTGCTCCGCTCCGGGCTGGTCACCAGCCTGGTCACCGACACCGCGGCGGCCGACTACCTCCTGACGGAGTCCGCCGCCGGGCAGCGTCCGGCGCTGGAGCGGGCCGACCCCGACGACTGACCGGGACCGCCGGACCGGCCGCGGGGGCCCTCGGGGCGGGACCCCGGGGCCGCCGGGGGAGACGGAGGCACGGGGACGGCCGATGGTGGCGGGGGCCGGACACCCGCAGCAGGTGCCCGGCCCCCAGCGCCACCGGCCGCCGTCATGAACCGGGCCGCCCTGCCGTGCGGCTCCCGACTCCCGGCCGCCGCGACTCCCGCCCGGCCTCACCCGTGCCCGGTCAGAGGCCCTTGCACGCGCCCAGGCGTGCGTGGTCCTCGCGCACGCCGAGGACGGACTCCTCCAGATAGGCGCCCGGCTCCGCGTACTGGCTGACGTCCGCGGGGTTGTAGCGGGGGGTCTGGCGAGACCAGTCCAGGTTCCCGCGCATCCAGCTCCGCATCCCGTCGAGGTAGGGCACGAGCATGCCGGCGAGCTCCGGGTACAGGCCCAGCAGCTCGCTCTCGGCCGCGAGGAACCGCCTGGTCTCCGCGGCGATCTCCTCGCACACGTGCTCCAGCGCCTCGTCCTTGCCGTAGCCGCGGTGGTGACGGACCAGGTGGACCAGGTTGTGGATCTCGCCCAGCACCTGTTCCTTCTCGTAGGAATACACGTCGTTGGCCCAGCACACGACGTTGCAGGAGGCTTCCAGGGCCGTGATGAACCGGGCGTCGTTGTGGATCGACTCGGGCGCCTCGGCGCCGGTCACGATCTCGATCAGGTCCATGCACACATGGATCGCACCGGTGTGCCGGCGGTGGGTGATGTACGCGGCCTCGGACGGCACCACCCCGTCGGCGCGGTTCCCCGCCTCCCAGGTGGTGGCCGTCGTCAGGTACATCATGAGGTGCCAGGTGAAGCGGGTGCGCCAGTGCGGAGCGGCGCGGTGCACCGTGCGTTCCCACAGGTCGACCAGGGCGACCAGCGCGGCAGGCGCCTCCTCGTCCGGACCCGGGCCGGGCGACCCGCCCTCGACCACGGCGCGCATCCGCTCCACCACGTCGCGCACCCGCTCGGGGGTGCGCCCCAGGTGTCCGTCGTCGAGCTGGTCGTCGACGAGGAACAGCCAGACGAACCAGTCGGCGACCAGGTCCAGGTGCTCGCTGCTCGCCGTCGGATAGACCATGCCCACGAAGGCGCCGAAGTCCGCCTGCTCGAAGCGGCGTCTGGCCGAATCCCGGTGCACCAGACCGGTGCGCCGTGTCCAGTCGTCGAGGTGCTCACGGGTGCGGTCCACGTGCGCATTGCTCTGCTGGGGGAACGGGCAGTAGATATCGGGCAGTTCGCTCTCCACGGGCGGTACCCATCCTCTCCGGCCGAACGCGTGACAGGTGTTCCGGGCTCGTGGACGGCGTCGCGCCCACCGCGGGACCTGCGGATTTGAAGCTACCTGACCCCTCGTCACCCGGTCCAGGGATAGAGATCACGGAGGAGCGAATCGTGTTCGGGTAGGGTCCCCCGGTAAGGCGGGTTCCACTTGCCCGGCCCCCGGGCGGCCTCCTTGGAGGAACCGACGAACGCGGGGGCCCATCGCTGTGTCTTCGTGGAGACGACCTGCACCGTTTCCTATGAAAAAATGGGCGTTATGCGTTTTCTCGAACCCGGTACCGGTCGTTACACGGCCTCCCCCTCGGTCCCCTACGACCTCACGTACGACGATGTCTTCATGGTCCCCGGCCGTTCCGCGGTCGGCTCCCGGCAGGCCGTGGATCTCTCCTCGCCGGACGGCAGCGGCACCACCATCCCGCTCGTCGTCGCGAACATGACCGCCATCGCGGGCCGCCGGATGGCCGAAACCATCGCCCGTCGCGGCGGCCTCGTCGTGATCCCCCAGGACATCCCGATCGAGGTCGTCACCGAGGTCATCGGCTGGGTCAAGAAGCGCCACCTCGTGCTCGACACCCCGATCGTGCTGGCCCCGGGGCAGACCGTCGCCGACGCGCTGTCCCTCCTGCACAAGCGGGCCCACGGGGCCGGTGTCGTCGTCGACGCCGGACACCGGCCGGTCGGCATCGTCACCGACCACGACCTCACCGGTGTGGACCGGTTCACACAGCTGTCCGAGGTGATGTCCAAGGACCTGGTGGTGCTCCCCGCGGACATCGATCCGCGGGAGGCCTTCACCACGCTCGACGGCGCCAACCGCAAGCTCGCCCCGGCGGTCGACGCGGACGGCCGGCTCGTCGGCATCCTCACCCGGAAGGCCGCGCTGCGGGCGACGCTCTACACCCCCGCGACGGACGCGGACGGCAGGCTGCGGATCGCGGCGGCCGTCGGCATCAACGGCGACGTGGCGGGCAAGGCCGGGCAGCTCCTCGCCGCGGGCGTCGACACCCTCGTCGTGGACACCGCGCACGGCCACCAGGAATCCATGATCAGCGCGGTCGCCGCCGTACGGGCGCTCGACCCGGGCGTGCCGGTCGTCGCGGGCAACGTCGTGGCGGCCGAGGGCGTGCGGGACCTGATCGAGGCCGGCGCCGACATCGTCAAGGTCGGTGTGGGCCCGGGCGCGATGTGCACCACGCGCATGATGACCGGCGTGGGCCGGCCCCAGTTCTCCGCCGTGCTGGAGTGCGCCGCCGAGGCGAGGAAGCACGGCAAGCACGTCTGGGCCGACGGGGGCGTCCGGCACCCGCGCGACGTGGCGATGGCGCTCGCCGCCGGTGCGTCCAACGTGATGATCGGTTCCTGGTTCGCCGGCACGTACGAGTCGCCCGGCGACCTCCAGCAGGCCGCCGACGGGCGGTACTACAAGGAGTCGTTCGGGATGGCCTCGGCGCGTGCGGTCAGGAACCGCACCTCGGAGGAGTCCGCCTACGACCGCGCCCGCAAGGCACTGTTCGAGGAGGGCATCTCCACCTCGCGGATGTTCCTCGACCCCGCCCGCCCCGGTGTGGAGGACCTGGTCGACTCGATCATCGCCGGTGTCCGCTCCTCCTGCACCTACGCGGGAGCGTCCTCGCTGGAGGAGTTCGCCGAGAAGGCGGTCGTCGGTGTGCAGGGCGCCGCCGGCTACGCGGAGGGCAAGCCGCTCCACGCCAGCTGGAGCTGACGGCGGCGGGCCACGACGACCCGCGGTACCGAGGTGCCCCTCATCGGCGTTCGCGCCGGGAGGGGCACCTTTCGCATGGGTCCCTGAGTGCCGCCGCCCCCGGTCCCCACGCACCGGTGGTCCCGTCCGTAACCCCTCCAACATGGTTGAAACGTAAGTAATATGAGCCGGGATCAGTCCGCCCGCCCCTCTGCGGTAAGGGATTCCATGGCTTCCTTCTTCACCGACCTGGCCCAGCAGTACGTCGACGGCGAGTGGCGGACGGGCAAGGGATCCTGGGACATCATCGACTTCAACCCGTACAGCGGGGAGAAGCTCGCCTCGATCACCGTCGCGACGGCCGAGGAGGTCGACCAGGCCTACCGGGCCGCCGAGCGAGCCCAGCCGCAGTGGGCGGACACGAACCCGTACGACCGGCGGACCGTGCTGGAGAAGGCGCTGCGCGTCGTCGAGGAGCGCGAGCAGGAGATCGGCGAGGCGATCGTCGCGGAGCTCGGCGGCACCCGGCTGAAGGCGGGCTTCGAGCTGCACCTGGCCAAGGAGTTCCTGCGCGAGGCGGCCATGCTGACGCTGACGCCCACCGGGCAGATCCTCCCGTCGCCGACCGAGGGCAAGGAGAACCGCGTCTACCGGCTGCCCGTCGGTGTCGTGGGCGTCGTCAGCCCCTTCAACTTCCCCTTCCTGCTGTCGCTGAAGTCGGTCGCTCCCGCGCTGGCCCTCGGCAACGCCGTGGTCCTCAAGCCGCACCAGAGCACCCCGGTCTGCGGGGGCACCCTGATCGCCAAGGTCTTCGAGGAGGCGGGTCTGCCCGCCGGGCTGCTGAACGTCGTGGTCACCGACGTCGCGGAGATCGGCGACAGCCTGCTGGAGCACCCCGTCCCCCGGGTCATCTCCTTCACCGGTTCGGACCGGACCGGCCGCCACGTCGCACGGGTCTGCGCGGCCCACCTCAAGCGCGCGGTGCTCGAACTCGGCGGGAACAGCGCACTGATCGTCCTGGACGACGCCGATGTGGACTACGCCGTCGACGCCGCCGTCTTCAGCCGCTACATCCACCAGGGCCAGGTCTGCATGGCGGCCAACCGCATCCTGGTGGACCGCGCCGTCGAGCGGGAGTTCACCGAGAAGTTCGTCGCCCGGGTCGCCGCGCTGCGGGTCGGCGACCCGGCCGACCCCGCGACCCACATCGGTCCGCTGATCAGCTCCTCGCAGGCCGACGCGGTGTCCAGGCTCGTCGACGAGACGGTGGCGGCGGGTGCCACGGCACTGCTCCACGGCCGGGCCGAGGGCAATCTGGTCGGCCCGTCCGTCCTGACAGGTCTCGCCGCCGATTCCCCCGTCCTCCGGCAGGAGATATTCGGGCCGGTGGCCCTGCTCGTCCCCTTCGAGGGCGAGGACGAGGCCGTCCGGATCGCCAACGACACCCCCTACGGGCTGAGCGGCGCGGTCCACACCGGGAGCATCGAGCGCGGGATCAGGGTGGGGCACCGGATCCGCACCGGCATGATCCACGTCAACGACGGCACCGTCCACGACGAGCCCCTGGTCCCCTTCGGCGGCGAGAAGAACTCCGGCCTCGGCCGGCTGAACGGCGCCTCGATGCTGGAGGCGTTCACCACCCAGAAGTGGATCTCGGTCCAGCACGGCCGCTCGCCGTTCCCCTTCTGACCGGCCGCCGCCTGCGGCGAGGCGCGCCCCTGCGGGGCGCCCGTGGTCTACTTCGGAGGGGGCACGCGCCGCCCCGAAGCCCTCCGCCGCAGAGAAGTGATCCGTCCGCAGTGCGCCTCAACGACCTCGACGAACGCATCGTCCACGCCCTCGCCGAAGACGCCCGCCGCTCCTACGCGGACATCGGCGCCCTGATCGGCCTCTCCGCCCCCGCGGTCAAGCGCCGGGTGGACCGCCTGCGCGCCGAAGGCGCCATCACGGGCTTCACCGTGCGGGTGGACCCCGCGGCACTCGGCTGGGAGACCGAGGGTTTCATCGAGATCTACTGCAGCCGCAACACCGCCCCCGAGGCGATCAGGCGCGGGCTGTCCACGTATCCGGAGATCGCCGCCGCCTCCACGGTGACGGGCGACGCCGACGCGATCGTGCAGGTCTTCGCCGCCGACATGCGCCACTTCGAACAGGTGCTGGAACGCATCGCGGGCGAGCCGTACGTCGAGCGCACCAAGTCGGTTCTGGTGCTCTCCCCACTGCTGCGGCGGCGCTTCTCCTCGGGCCCGCCCGGCTGATCCGGCTCCCGGGCGCCCGGCCGTGCTTCTGCCGGGCCGGGCCGCCCGCCCTGCCCGCCTCCGGCCGGGCCGGCCCGGGCGACCCGCGCGGCCCGGCAGGACCGGCTTCGGACTCCCCGGCTCCCGGCTTCCGCCCGCCCGGTTCCCGGCCGCCGGTCACCGGCGCCCGGCCACCGGGCGAGACCGAGATCACGTGTCCGACCTGCGGAAACGTGTGACGCAACGAATCGCCGGGATGCGCCCCGGCCGCGCAACGGATCGACGGTGAACGCGCAACGAACGCGCCTTGTCCGCCGTGATCCCCGCGCCGTACCTTCGATACGTCTCCCCACACCGCCCGCCCCGCCCGAGGTCAGCCATGCCGCCGTTGCGCACCGCCCTGCTCCAGAGCTCCGGACGGACCGGTTCCGTGGACGCCAACCTGGCCGCGCTGGACGAGGCCGCCGCGCGCGCCGCCGACGCGGGTGCCCGGCTGCTCGTCTGCCCGGAGCTGTTCCTCACCGGATACGCCATCGGCGCGGCCGTCCCCGAGCTGGCCGAGCCGGCGGACGGGCCCTCCGCGGAGACGATCGCCGGCATCTGCGCGCGCCACGGCCTCGCCGTCCACTACGGCTACCCGGAGCGGTCGGGCGGCGCCGTCTTCAACGCGGCGCAGCTCATCGGCCCCGACGGCGCGCCGCTCGCCCACTACCGCAAGACCCACC
Source organism: Streptomyces sp. NPDC006296 (assembly GCF_040613235.1). Classification (NCBI taxonomy): domain Bacteria; kingdom Bacillati; phylum Actinomycetota; class Actinomycetes; order Kitasatosporales; family Streptomycetaceae; genus Streptomyces; species Streptomyces sp. NPDC006296. The sequence goes on from NZ_JBEXRT010000028.1 coordinate 16,211, forward strand.
TCTTCGGCCGTTTCGAGGAGGAGTGGTTCACCCCCGGTGAGCGGCCGGTGGTGCAGGCCGAGCTGGACGGCGTACGGCTGGGGCTGCTGATCTGCTACGACGTCGAGTTCCCGGAGAACGTGCGCGCCCACGCCCTGGCCGGGACGGAGCTGCTGCTCGTCCCGACCGCACTGATGCACCCCTTCCCGTTCGTCGCCGAGTCCGTCGTGCCGGTCCGCGCCTTCGAGAGCCAGCTGTACATCGCCTACGTCAACCGGGCGGGCCGGGAGGGCGAGTTCGACTTCACCGGGCTGAGCTGCCTGGCCGGCCCCGACGGCACGGTCCGGGCCCGCGCGGGACGCGGCGAGGAGCTCGTCGTCGGCGAGGTGGACCCCGGTCTCCTCGCCGCGTCCCGTGCCGCCAACCCGTACCTCCGGGACCGCGTTCCCGGCCTGTACGGCTCCCTCGTCCACCCCCGCACCTCCGTCTGACGCCGCCCGCCCGCTCCGCCCTGCCCTCGGCCCTCCGCCGGACCCCGCACCCGGCCCGCCCCGCACCGCCGCCCGATCCCCGTCGCACGTTCCCCCGCCAGGAGTCCCCGCCCATGACGTCCACCGTGCCCAACGCCGTCCAGCACACCGACGCGCAGCCGCCGATCACCATGTTCGGGCCGGACTTCCCCTACGCCTACGACGACTTCCTCGCCCACCCGGCGGGCATCGGGCAGATTCCGGCGACCGAGCACGGCACCGAGGTCGCCGTCATCGGCGGCGGGCTCTCGGGCATCGTCGCCGCGTACGAACTGATGAAGATGGGGCTGAAGCCCGTCGTCTACGAGGCGGACCGGATCGGCGGGCGTCTGCGGACCGTAGGCTTCCAGGGCTGCGACCCCTCGCTGACCGCCGAGATGGGCGCGATGCGCTTCCCGCCCTCGTCCACGGCGCTCCAGCACTACATCGACCTGGTGGGTCTGGAGACCAGGCCGTTCCCCAACCCCCTCTCCGCGGCCGCCCCGTCGACCGTCGTCGACCTCAAGGGCGAGTCCCACTACGCGCGGACCATCGACGACCTGCCCCCGGTGTACCGCGAGGTGATGGACGCCTGGAACACCTGCCTGGAGGAGGGCGCCGACTTCTCCGACATGAACCGGGCGATGCGCGAGCGCGACGTACCGCGCATCCGGGAGATCTGGTCGAAGCTCGTCGAGAAGCTCGACGACCAGACCTTCTACGGCTTCCTCTGCGGCTCCGACTCCTTCTCCTCCTTCCGGCACCGCGAGATCTTCGGCCAGGTCGGCTTCGGCACGGGCGGCTGGGACACCGACTTCCCCAACTCGATCCTGGAGATCCTCCGCGTCGTCTACACCGAGGCCGACGACCACCACCGGGGCATCGTCGGGGGCAGCCAGCAACTGCCGCTGCGCCTCTGGGACCGCGAGCCGCAGAAGATCGTGCACTGGCCGCTCGGCACCTCCCTGGCCTCGCTGCACGACGGGCAGCCGCGCACCGCGGTGACCCGGCTCGACCGCACCGCCGGGAACCGGATCACCGTCACCGACTCCACCGGTGACATCCGGACCTACCCGGCCGCCGTCTTCACCGGGCAGTCCTGGCTGCTGCTCTCCAAGATCGCCTGCGACGACGCGCTCTTCCCGATCGACCACTGGACGGCGATGGAGCGCACCCACTACATGGAGTCGTCCAAGCTGTTCGTGCCGGTCGACCGGCCGTTCTGGCTGGACAAGGACGCCACCACCGGCCGCGACACCATGTCCATGACGCTCACGGACCGGATGACCCGGGGGACGTACCTCCTGGACGACGGTCCGGACCGGCCGGCGGTCATCTGCCTCTCCTACACGTGGTGCGACGACAGCCTGAAGTGGCTGCCGCTCTCCCCGGAGGAGCGCATGGACGTCATGCTGAAGTCGCTCGGCGAGATCTATCCGGGCGTCGACATCCGCAAGCACGTCATCGGCAACCCGGTCACCGTCTCCTGGGAGAACGAGCCCTGGTTCATGGGTGCGTTCAAGGCCAACCTGCCCGGCCACTACCGTTACCAGCGACGGCTGTTCACCCACTTCATGCAGGACCGGCTGCCCGCCGACAAGCGCGGCCTGTTCCTCGCGGGCGACGACATCTCGTGGACGGCCGGCTGGGCCGAGGGGGCCGTGCAGACCGCGCTGAACGCCGTCTGGGGAGTGATGGCGCAGTTCGGCGGGGCCACCGACCCGACGAACCCCGGCCCGGGAGACGTCTTCGACGCGATCGCGCCCGTCGAGCTCCCGGAGGGCTGACGAGGACACACGGCGGGGGACGAGAGGCGCGCCGCGGAGCGGTGCGGGGGAGAGGCCCGGGAGCCTCAGCAGCGGGGCGCAGCCGTACCGCCCCGGCGGCACGGGGTGAGCAGGATGCGCCCCACCAGCCCGGCGTCGGCGGCCGTCCGCGCCCCGAACTCCCCGGCCAGCGCCGGTACGCCGCGCAGCCGCCACAGGATCCGGGCCGACGACCAGGAGGCCTCGCGGGCCCGATCCAGGTTCCAGGCCCCCGCGAGGTGGGTGAGCGGATCGGCGACCTCCAGCAGCTCGGGACCCGGCGTCAGGTCCTCGCGGATCCGCTCCTCCAGCAGCACGAGGAGATCGACCACCCGTTCGAACTCCTCCTCCAGATCCGCCGGGGCGCAGCCGCGCGCATGACAGGCGTCCACCACGGCCAGCGCGAGGTCGTGCCCGACGAGCGCGTGGATACCGGCGAGGGCGAACTGCAGCGGACGTACGTCCGGATGGCGCCGGAACTGGAACAGGGGGCGCCAGCACTCCGGCGGAAGGCCGCCGGAGACGGCCGTGCCGACCGCCGTCAGATAACGCTCGGCGAGCCGCACGTCCAGTGCGGACCCGGACTCCCCGCCGGCCGGAGCGCCCTGCCCGCCGGCCGGTCCCGGAGCCTCGCCCCGTATCGCGCCGTCCGTGAAGCGACGGCCGCGTGTCTCCATGACCGCCAGATAGGCCTCGTTGAATACCGCCACCCCGTCTCCGGGCGGCCATCCCGAGCGGAGGCCCCGCATCCGCTCGATCACCGTGCGGGCGCCGGTCACCGTGGGGTCATCGGCCACGGCGCGGGCGCGGGCCATGGCGTCGGCTTCCCTCACCGTGCGGGCGCCCGTCACCGTGAGGTCATCGGCCACTGTGCACGCGCCGGGCACCGTGGCGCTCCCGGTCGCTGCTCCGGCGCCGGCCGGCGGGCCGGGGGCGCCGGTCGGCGGGGCGAACTGCTCGATCCTGTCCATGCGGGCAGCGTCCCAGGCATGGGCACGCCACGGTGGCGACCGCCGAGGGACTTCATCGGAACGGGCGAACACCGGGCGCCGGGGGAGCGGGGGGAGGCCGCCGGGTGTAGGCGTACGGGGCGGTGCCGGACGCGGCTGCCTCGCCGCGCCCCGGGCTCAGGAGGTCCCGGCCGGCGGCTTCTCGTCGTACTGCGAGGTGCCGGAGTCCAGCAGCGGTTCCTGGGTCTTCAGGTGTGCCGGGGCGAAGGCCCGCAGCGCGTGGTAGCCGGTGATCACGACGAGCGTGCCGAGGGCGATGCCGCTCAGCTCGAAGTTGTCGGTGATCTTGAGGCTGACCCCGCCGACACCGATGATGATGCCCGCGGCGGCCGGTACGAGGTTGAGGGGATTGCGCAGGTCGACCTTGGCGTTCAGCCAGATCTGGGCACCCAGCAGGCCGATCATGCCGTACAGGATGACGGTGATCCCGCCGAGCACCCCGCCGGGAATCGCGGCGACCACCGCACCGAACTTGGGGCAGAGGCCGAAGAGCAGCGCGAAGCAGGCGGCGGCCCAGTAGGCGGCGGTGGAGTAGACACGGGTCGCGGCCATCACCCCGATGTTCTCGGAGTAGGTGGTGTTCGGCGGACCGCCCACGGCCGTGGACAGCATCGAGGCCGCGCCGTCCGCGGCGATGGCGGTGCCCAGCTTGTCGTCGAGCGAGTCGCCGGTCATCTCCCCGACGGCCTTCACGTGCCCGGCGTTCTCGGCGATCAGCGCGATGACGACGGGCAGTGCGACGAGGATCGCCGACCACTCGAAGCTCGGCGCGTGGAAGGACGGCAGCCCGATCCAGTCCGCGTGGGCCACCGCCGACAGGTCCAGCCGCCAGTGGTCGACCGCCTCGGCACCGCCGGCCGGGGAGTGGATCTTCCCGAGGACCAGGTCGAGCACCCAGGACAGCACGTAGCCGAAGACGAGCCCGAGGAAGATGGCGATACGGGAGAAGAACCCGCGCAGGCAGACCACGGCCAGACCGGTGAACAGCATCACGAGCAGGGCCGTCCACTGGTCCTGCGGCCAGTACGTCGAGGCGGTGACGGGCGCCAGATTGAAGCCGATCAGCATCACCACGGCACCGGTCACCACGGGCGGCATCGCCGCGTGGATGATGCGCGCGCCGAACCGCTGCACCAGCAGCCCCACCAGGAACAGCACGGCGCCGACCACCAGGACCGCGCCCGTGACGGTGGCGCTCGTGCCGCCGGTGGCCCGGATCGTGGCGGCCACACCCACGAAGGAGAGCGAGCACCCCAGGTAGCTCGGGACCCGGCCCTTCGTCGCCAGCAGGAAGATGGCGGTGGCGACGCCGGACATCATGATCGCGAGATTCGGGTCGAGGCCCATCAGCACCGGCGCCACGAAGGACGCGCCGAACATGGCCACCACGTGCTGGGCGCCGAGCCCGAACGTCCGGGGCCAGGAGAGCCGCTCGTCGGGGCGCACCACGGCCCCCGGTGCGGGCGTCTTCCCGTCGCCGTGCAAGGTCCAGCGCACGCCGAGGCCCATGGTCGCTCCCTGATTGGTGTGTGCGGTGCGCCCTGGGGGTCCATCCGCGGAAAAAGATCAGAGCCATGGTAGTGCCGCCGCGCGGTGGCCCCGCGCCCGGCCCCGCCACGAGCGGAGCCGCCCGTTCCGTCTGCGGCTGCCGCCCCCGGCCGACTGCCTGAGGCTGCTACCGGATGCCGGGTGCCGACCTCCGCCGCTGAACGCAGCCCGCCGGGCCGAGGACGGTCCGCAGCCCGCAGCCCGCAGCCCGTCGGGCCGGGCGCCGTCCCGGCCGCCTCCCGCCGTCAGCCGTCCGTGGCGCTCCTGGTCGGCGCCGGCCGCGCAGTGGTGCCCGCCGCGACCTTGCGGTCGCCCGCCCGCAGCACGCCCGCGCCGAGGACCAGCCCGAACGCCAGCACCGACACCAGGCCGAACGACACGAGCAGCGAGGTCGCCTCGGCCAGCGAACCGATCGCGGACGGCGCGATGAGCCCGGAGGTGTACGTGATGGTGGCGACGCCCGCGATGGCCCGGCTCGGGTTCGTCCCGCTGCGGCCGGCCGCGGCGAACGCCAGCGGGACGACCACCGCCACGCCGAGACCCAGCAGCCCGAAGCCGCAGAGCGCCAGGGCCGGACCGGACGACAGGACCACGAGCAGCCCGCCCACGGTGGCGAGGACACCGCTGACCCGGACGGTGCGCACCGCGCCGAACCGGTCGACGACCCGGTCGCCGGCGATCCGGGCGATGGCCATCATGAGGGCGAACGCCGTGGTGGAGGCGGCGGCCAGCCCGGCCGAACTGCCCATGACGTCGCGGAGGTAGACCGCCGACCAGTCCATGCTGGCCCCCTCGGCGAACACCGCGCAGAAGCCCACCGCGCCGATGACCAGCGCGGACTTCGGCGGCAGGGTGAAACGCGGCGGCGGTTCCTCGTCGGGTTCGCTGCGCAGGTCCAGCACGCTCTGGCAGGCGGCCAGGCCGAGCGCCGTCAGCACCACTGCGGCCAGGGCGTGGTGCAGCCGCGCGTCGGAGCCGAGATGCGCGGCGACCGTGCCGGCCGCCGAACCGGCCAGGGCGCCCACGCTCCACATCCCGTGCAGCCCGGACATGATCGACCTGTCGAGCCGGTTCTCCACCTCGACGCCGAGTGCGTTCATCGCCACGTCCGACATGCCCGCGGTCGCCCCGTACACGAACAGCGCCAGGCAGAGCGTGAGCAGGTTCGGGGCCAGGGCGGGCAGCACCAGTGCCAGCGTCCAGAGCGACAGCAGACCGCGCAGAGCGGTCCTGGCGCCGAAGCGGTGGCTGACGCTGCCGGCCAGCGGCATGGCCAGCGAGGCCCCGATCGCCGGGAAGGCGAGGGCCAGACCGAGCTGGCCCGCGCTCACCGACGCGTGGTCCTGGATCCACGGCACCCGGGTCGCGAAGCTGCCGGTCACCGCCCCGTGCACGGCGAAGACCGCGGCGACCGCGTACCTGGCCCGCCTGACCTGCTCCGTACCGAAGACCGGGAGCTTCGAGTCCTCCGTCATACGCCGTGCCCTCCCCTGGAGTACTGCGGCCGTCCGGTTCCCCGGCGCCTGTCGTGCGATGCGGGCCGTAAACTATCAGGAACCCTGCCTGATAAATAACCCCATGGCGGCGGACCGTCAGAGATCTGGAAGGATCCCGGCATGCCCGCATCCCCGAGCACCGCCCGGGCCATCAACGACCGGCTCGCCCTGCGACTCCTCGAGCAGGACGGTCCCCTGACGGCCGCTCAGCTGAAGACCCTGACCGGCCTGTCCCGTCCCACGGTCGCCGATCTGGTGGACCGCCTGCAGGACGCCGGTCTGGTCGAGGTCGTCGGGGAGAGCGGCTCGGACCGCCGGGGCCCCAACGCCCGGCTGTACGGCATCGTCGCCGACCGCGCCCACCTCGCCGCCCTCGACGTACGGACGGACAGCGTCGCCGTGACCGTCGCGGACCTGCTCGGCGTCACGCGGGCCGAGGCGACCCTGCCGATCGGCAGCCACACCGGCACCCGGTTCGCCGTCGAGCGGGCCGTGGCCCTGCTGGAGCGCACCGCCCGTACGGCGGGCAGCGCCCCGCTGCACAGCGTCGGCATCGGCGCCCCCGGCCTGATCGACCCGGTCACCGGAGAGCTGAGGGACACCGCGGGCCTCCCCGCCTGGCACAGGGGCCTGGTCAGGGAACTCCAACGACGGCTGTCCGCCACCGTCCTCGTCGAGAACGAGACCAACCTCGCCGCCGTCGCCGAACACCGCAGCGGCGCCGCCCGGGACCGCGACACCTTCGTGCTCCTCTGGCTGGGCCACGGCGTCGGCGCCGCCGTCATGCTCGACGGCAGGCTGCGGCGCGGGGCGTCGGGCGGTGCGGGAGAGATCGGTTTCCTGCCGGTGCCCGGCACCTCCGGGGTCCCCTCGTCGGTCAACTGCGAGGGCGGATTCCACTCCCTGGCCGGCTCGGCCGCGGTCTGCGCGCTGGCCGCGGAACACGGCATCGGGGCGGGCGACCCCCCGGCCCGGGACGGGCTGCGGGAACAGGACCCGGCCGCCGCGTTCGCCGTGCGGGCCGCGCTGCACGCCGGTGCGGACGGCGAGGCCTTCCTGGACGAGCTGGCCGGCCGCCTCGCGCTCGGAGCCGCCGCCGTCGTGTCCGTGCTCGACCCCGGCTGCCTCGTCCTCGCCGGAGAGGTCGGCCGTGCGGGCGGGGAGATCCTCGCCGCACGGGTCGCGGAACGGCTGGCCCGGATGTCACCGCTGCGCACGGAGGTCAGGGCGGGGACGCTGGGCGGCGGCGCGGTCCTGCACGGCGCCCTGTTCGCCGCCCGGGACGCCGCCCAGGACGCGGTGTTCGGCACCGGAGGGTAGAGGGAACCGCCGGCGCGGCACGGCAGTCGACACCGAGATCCCGCACCAGCGTGCCGGGGCCGGTCCGACGCGGGGCCGGGGCGGGCTCTTCAGCCCATGCGGGTCCGGTGTTCGTCGGAAGGGTCTGAGGCCTGTCCGACGGATCAGCGGTGACCCGCCTGCCGGACGATCGTCTGTCCGGAGCGCGGCGAGCTCGTCTTTCCGGAGGCGAGCGGGCTCGACCCGAATCAGGTCCGCCCGCGAACGTGGGGAACGGCGGACGTCGGTGGTGCCATCGGCGTGCGATCAACCGGCTCACCGCGTAGGAGCCGCAAGGACCGGCTGCCGAGCAGGGCCCTTCCTGTGGTGCCCGCTCCCGGCGGCTTCTGCCGTCGGCCGGAAGCTACTTCTTTTCGTCCGCGTGATCCTCTTCGGAGCGCTGCACGGCCACGGAGGGGGCTGTGTCGACGCCGGACATGAAAGCGTCGCTGTCGGACACTGCGGCGACCTCGGAGTCCTGTGCCGGGCTGGTGATGGTGACGCCGGCCCCGTTGCCGTTGCCGGTCTCCTTGACGCCCCTGCTGTTCTTGTCGAGGTGGCTGGCTTCATGGGCGAGGATCTTCGTGTTGCCGACGGCGGAGGGGCCGAGGAAGACGTCCATGCCGACGGTCATGGCTTCGGCGCCCATGGCCGCGGTCGCACGCTGAGCGACCGGGTCCGCATGGACGCGCCCGGCGGCGATGTTCGGGTTCTGGTAGAACTCCTGCGCCTTGGCGAGGAATGCGCTGGGCAGCGGGGAGCCGGGTGTCTTCTGGGCGGCTGCGAGAAGCTGGCTCTGCCCCTCCGGGCTCCGGTCGTCGATGCCGCCGTGCCCGCAGCCGGCGCCGTGCTGGTGCTGATCCGTTTCCGCGCGACGCTGGATCATGCGGCTCACCGCCGCGTTACCGACCTGCCGCTGCAGGGCCAGCACGCGGTCTGCCACGCTTCCCGGCGAGCTGACGCGGCGTGCGGGAATTCTGCCTGGTGCCTGCTGGGCAGCCTTGGTTTCGCGTGCGTGCACAGCACTCCTTCGTGAATGACGAGTCGGCACATCGTCAGGGGACCCTCGCAGGTCTACCCGGAGCGCTCGCCCGGTGCAAGGCTTCAGGGGCAGACTTGAGGGCAGGCCGACGCGGGGCAAGTCGCGCAGGCCGAGGGGCCGTAGGGGTCGGTGCGTGCCCTCGGCCGGGCGCGCAGCCGGCGCTCTCGACGGTTACCGTCCAGGCCGACGGCGGAACCTTCGGCCCACGGGGGACGGACCTGCTCAGTGACGGTCATGCCGACCGACCGGTTCGGCGACTGCCCACCCGTCAGGCGTCCCACGAGGCTGCCCTCACGGGCACGGGCGAATGCCCTGGAGGCTCTGGACCACGCTCGTACAGAAAAGAGATGCTGAAGGACTCACTTACGAAGGCGCAGAGGAGCCCGTCGCCTTGCACGTACATGAAGAACGACAGCCAGTGGTGCGACGGACACCGCTGCAGCGTCCGTCGTCCCGGGCGGTCGCCCGGTCTGCTGCCGCGGACCTTCCCGCTTCGCCCGCATCGATCCTCGGACTTCAGCAGTCAGCGGGCAATGCCGCCGTCACCCGGGCGCTGTCAGGACAGTCGGCCGGCCTGCCGGTGCAGCGTGTGGCCGGTGCGCCCGTGCAGCGGGTGCGGGACGACGAGTATCCGGAAGGGACCTACGGAAAGCGGGCCAAGGAGAGGAGGTACCTGGAGGACGAGTACGACCTGGACATGGGTGGTTCGGCCTTCCAGGTCGAACACGCACACGGGTACGCATCCACCGCTCGCCGCGCCCCTCGAGCGCGCAAGCACAACACGCGGCACGAGGGCGAGATCCTGGCGTACCACGAGACGCTGGACGCCCACCGCGATCATCCGGGCACCGGCTCCGGTCTCAAGCGCCGCACCACCGGCCTCAACAGCAGGGACTATCGCGAGCGGCAGGAGGAGTACCTGCTCAACGACGACCCGTACAGCTCGCTGGAGATCAATCAGCTCGAGTACAACACGCTGCCGTCCTTCCACGCGGCGAGCGGGTCGCGTCAGGCCGAGGCGGCGGACGCCAGCTTCCGGCGCTCCATCAAGGCCAATCCGCGCACCCCGATCTACGACACTGGCGGCAGCCGCCGCCACACCCGCTCGCTGCGTCCCGGTGAGCAGGCACAGCTCGACATCGGGCGTACCTCGATGCGTGAACGCAGAGAGGTCCCCCACGCGGAGCGCGTGCGCGTGCTGCGTGACGAGTACGGCGGATCACGGTTCGACGAGTACCCCACACGGTCACGTGGCCCGGCCGACGGGGACGAGCTGACCGACTTCTTCGACGCGCCGCGGGAGAAGAGCAGTTCGCAGCGCAGGGCGCTCAAGAAGCTCGCCAAGACTCCGTACACGGGAGGCCGCGACTTCGATCTCGATGACCATGACCGAGGGCGGAGCCGGAGCCCGTACATCTCCGACCGCGACTACGACCGGCCGCGCGCCAAGAGCAGCGGGCGCGGCCTGTCCGACCGGGACTACGGCGACGACCGGCCGAGCAGGCGGGACAAGAGCAGCGGGCGGGGTCTGTCGGACCTGGACTACTACGACGACCGGCCGAGCAGGCGGGACAAGAGCAGCGGGCGGGGTCTGTCGGACCGGGACTACTACGACGACCGGCCGAGCAGGCGCAGCAAGAGCAGCGGACGCGGCCTGTCCGATCGGGACGCCTATGCCGGCAGCAGTCGGTACGACGCCCCTCCGGAGGACGATTTCCTGCTGAGCCAGCCCAGCGACATGCCGTTCAGCCGGCCCTACCCGACGTACGACGACGACTACGGCTACGGGAGCGGTCGGTACTGAACCGCTGTCAGCAGTGGAAGAACCGGCCGTGCGGAGACGCACGGCCGGTTCTGTCGTCGAGGGCCCCTCCCTCGGGGGCGACCGCAGGACCATCGTGACGGCCCGTGCCGGCCCTCGGGGTCCGGGTGGGGGGCGGGACACCCGGGCCTGCCCGCAGGCCGGGCCCCGCACGAAGGACTCCGTACACCGGCGCAGCGTGCCGGGCCCCTACCCGTACGCGGGACCCACGCGTCCGCGCCCGGCACGGACCGGCCTCCGCGGCCTCGGCCTCGGCCTCGGCCACGACTGTGAGTCGTCCCACAGTGACCACCCGTTCGGATCACTGCCCGCCGTGGCACAATGACCCTGTACCAGCAGCAGCGCACTCCGGGGTCGGTGTAATTCCGAACCGGCGGTTATAGTCCGCGACCCGACCGCATCCAGCGGCCGGTTGACCAGGTGAGATTCCTGGACCGACGGTGAAAGTCCGGATGGGAGGCAGTGCGCGGCGGGCCGTCACAGGTACGCCGCCGTAGGCGGATGTGTTCCGGGATTCCCGGGACGACCACATCCTCGCCGTCGGTTTCCGGCGTTCCCTGTTGCGTTCCGCTATCTCTGTCGTCATCGACAGGCCCCGGAGTCCGTGCCCGAAGAGGCAGGAGGACCCGGTGGCCACCGCAGCCGAAGAGACCGCCATGCGGCGTGCGATCGCGCTCGCCGCCCGCGGACTCGGCGCCACCAGCCCGAACCCGGTCGTCGGATGCGTCATCCTCGACGCCGCCGGGGACCCGGTCGGCGAGGGGTATCACCAGCGCGCCGGAGGGCCGCACGCCGAGATCCACGCCCTGCGCGCGGCCGGCGAGCGGGCCCGTGGCGGTACCGCCTGCGTCACCCTCGAACCCTGCAACCACACCGGGCGCACCGGCCCCTGCGCCCGGGCGCTCGTCGAGGCGGGCGTGCGCCGGGTCGTCCACGCGGTGGCCGACCCGAACCCGCAGGCCACCGGCGGTGCGGAGACCCTGCGCGGCGCCGGGGTCGAGGTGGAACAGGGCCTCCTCGCCGACGAGGCCGAGGCCGGCAACACCGCGTGGCTCACCTCGGTCCGCCTCGGCCGCCCGTACGTCCTCTGGAAGTACGCGGCCACCCTCGACGGCCGGATCGCCGCCGCCGACGCCACCAGCCGCTGGATCACCTCTCCCGAGGCCCGCGCCGACGTCCACCGCCTGCGGGCCGAGGCCGACGCGGTGCTGGTCGGCTCCGGTACCGCCCGGGCCGACGACCCGCAGCTGGCCGTCCGCGGCGTCGAGGGCGCCACCCAGCCGCTCCGGGTGGTCGTCGACACCGGCGCCACCGCCGTGCGGCCCGGGGCCCGGGTCCTCGACGGGTCGGCGCCCACCCTGGTCGCGGTCGCCGCCGACGCCGGGGCGGGCCACCTCCCCGACGACGTCGTGCTGCGCCTGCCGCGCGCCGCCGGCGGCCCCGGTCTGGACGTCGACGCCCTGCTCGCCGCCCTCCACGCCCGCGGGGTCCGCTCCGTACTCCTCGAAGGCGGCCCGGTCCTGGCCGGCTCCTTCGTCGCCGCGGGGGCGGTCGACACCGTCGTCGGCTACCTCGCACCCGTCCTCCTCGGCGCGGGCCCCGCCGCCCTCGCCGACGCCGGAATCTCCACCCTCTCGCAGGCGTTGCGCCTCGACGTGACCGAGACCGTCCGTATCGGCCCCGATCTGCGCATCACCGCCGTCCCCGTCCCTGCTCGGAAGGGAAACTGAGTGTTCACCGGAATTGTCGAAGAACTGGGTGAGGTCACCGCCGTCGAGAAGCTCGACGACGCCTCCCGCTTCCGACTGCGCGGCCCCGTCGTGACCGAGGGCGCCGGACACGGCGACTCCATCGCCGTCAACGGCGTCTGCCTCACCGTCGTGGACCTCGGGGAGGGCGAGTTCACCGCCGACGTCATGGCCGAGACCCTGGACCGGTCCAGCCTCGGCGCGCTGGTGCCCGGCTCCCGGGTCAACCTGGAGCGCCCCATGGCCCTCGGCGGACGCCTCGGCGGCCACCTCGTCCAGGGCCACGTGGACGGCACCGGCCGCATCACCGGCCGCGAGGTCTCGGAGCACTGGGAGATCGTCACGATCTCGCTGCCCGCCGGCCTGAGCCGCTACGTGGTGGAGAAGGGCTCGATCACCGTCGACGGTGTGAGCCTGACCGTGGTCGACGCCGGCACCGACCACTTCACGGTCAGCCTCATCCCCACCACGCTCGCCCTGACCACGCTCGGCCTCAAGGGGGCCGGCGACCCGGTCAACCTGGAGGTGGACGTCCTCGCGAAGTACGTCGAGCGGCTGCTCGCCCACGGTTCCGCCCCGGACGCCGGGGAGCCGGCATGAGCGCCCTGGACTGGCTGAACTCGGAGGCCTTCGCCGTCCTCGGGCAGCACATCATCTGGTCGGACATGATCGGCAACACGGTCGGTCTGATCGCCCTGGCCCTCGGCTGGCTGCGCTCGGTGTGGACCTGGCCCGCCCAGCTCCTGTCCGGCGCCGTCCTGGTCGCCGCCAACGTCTCCGTGCAGCAGGCCGGCAGCGTCGGCAAACAGCTGATCGTCGTCGCCGTCGCCGTCTGGGGCTGGCAGCAGTGGACCCGCGGCAGGCAGCGGGCGCAGGACGGCTCCATCGCCGTGCGCTTCGCCACCTGGCGCGAGCGCGGGTACCTGGTGGGCGGCGCGGTGCTCGGCACGCTCGCGGTCGGCGGGCTGTTCACGGCCTTCCCGTCGCTCTCCTGGAGCCCGTGGGCGGACGCCTACATCTTCGCCGGCACCCTCGTCGCGATGATCGCCCAGGCCCGCGGCATGGTCGAGTTCTGGTTCGCCTGGCTGCTCGTCGACCTCGTCGGCGTACCGCTCAACTTCCACAGCGGACTCGCCTTCTCCGGCCTCATCTACGTCGTCTACGGAGCCCTCGTGCTGTGGGGCATGCGCGACTGGTGGCTGCGTACCCGCACACCCGCTCTGGAAGGAGCCACGGCATGACCGCCCAGCCCGCCCGGTCGCACGACCTGCCCCTCGACGACCTCTCGCTCGACCCCGTCGAACAGGCCGTCCGCGACATCGCCGCGGGCCGGCCCGTCGTGGTCGTCGACGACGAGGACCGCGAGAACGAGGGCGACCTCGTCATCGCCGCGGAGAAGGCGACCCCCGAGATCATCGCCTTCATGATGAGCGAGTGCCGCGGACTGATCTGCGCGCCCATGGAGGACGAGGAGCTCGAACGCCTCGCACTCCCGCAGATGGTCACGGACAACACCGAGTCGATGAAGACCGCCTTCACCGTCTCCGTGGACGCCTCCGCCGCGCACGGGGTGAGCACGGGGATCTCCGCGGCCGACCGGGCGACCACGCTCAGGATGCTGGCGGGCGGCAGGGCGGGCCCCGGCGACTTCGTACGCCCCGGCCACGTCTTCCCGCTCCGGGCCCGCACCGGCGGCGTCCTCGTCCGCAACGGCCACACCGAGGCCGCCGTCGACCTGGCCCGGCTCGCCGGGCTGCGTCCCGCCGGGGCCATCGTCGAGATCGCCGGCGAGGACGGGGTGATGCTGCGGCTGCCCGAACTCGTCCCCTTCGCCCGCAAGCACGGCCTCACGATCATCTCCATCGAGGACCTGATCGCCTACCGCCGCAGCGCCGAACCCACCGTGCGCCGCGAGGCCGAGGTCCGGCTGCCCACGAGCTTCGGCGCGTTCACCGCGTACGGCTACCGCTCCGTCGTCGACGGGGTCGAGCACGTCGCCCTCGTCCACGGAGACCTCGGGGACGGCCGGGACGTCCTCGTCCGGGTCCACTCCGAGTGCCTGACCGGCGACATCTTCCAGTCCCAGCGCTGCGACTGCGGCCCGCAGCTGCACGCCTCCATGGAACGCATCGCGGCCGAGGGCCGCGGAGTCGTCGTCTACCTGCGCGGACACGAGGGCCGGGGGATCGGGCTGCTCTCCAAGCTGCGCGCCTACGAACTCCAGGAACGCGGCTCGGACACCCTCGACGCCAATCTGGAACTCGGCCTGCCGGCCGACGCCCGGGACTACGCGGCGGGCGCCCGGATCCTGAGCGACCTCGGCGTGCGGAGCCTGCGTCTGATGACCAACAACCCGGACAAGACCGCCGCACTCGTGCGCCACGGTCTGGAGATCACCGGGCGCGAGCCGATGCCCGTCCAGGCCGGCGAGCACAACCTGCGGTACCTGCGCACCAAGCGGGACCGGATGGGGCACGACCTGCCCTGGCTCGACGCCGCGGCGTCGGCCTGCGGCAACCAGTGAACCGGCCGGCCCGCGGCACCCAGTGAGCACCGACGAACACACAGGAGAGACATGAGCGGCAAGGGCGCACCCGAACTGTCCGTACGCAACTGCGGGGACCTGCGGGTCGCGGTGATCGCGGCCCAGTGGCACGAGAAGGTGATGGACGGACTCGTCGACGGGGCCCTGCGCGCCCTGCACGACCTCGGCATCGACGAGCCGACGCTGCTCCGGGTCCCCGGCAGCTTCGAGCTGCCGGTCGTGGCCAAGGTGCTCGCCGGCCGCGGCTACGACGCGATCGTCGCCCTCGGAGTGATCATCCGCGGCGGCACCCCGCACTTCGAATACGTGTCCCAGGGCGTGACCAGCGGCCTCACCCAGGTCACGGTCGACACCGGGGTCCCCGTCGGCTTCGGCGTCCTCACCTGTGACGACGAGGAGCAGGCACTGGACCGCGCCGGGCTCGAAGGCTCCACCGAGGACAAGGGGCACGAGGCCGTCACCGCCGCCGTGGCCACCGCCGCCACCCTGCGCACCGTCAGCGAACCCTGGCGCTGAGCGGCGCTCCGGGACCCCGTATTCTAAGGACCATCATGGCCAACAAAACCTTCGAAGAGCTCTTCGCCGAGCTCCAGCTCAAGGCCGCCGAAGGCGACCCCTCCACCTCCCGCACCGCCGAGCTGGTGGGCAAGGGCGTGCATGCCATCGGCAAGAAGGTCGTCGAGGAGGCCGCCGAGGTCTGGATGGCCGCCGAACACGAGGGCAAGGAAGCCGCGGCCGAGGAGATCTCCCAGCTGCTCTACCACGTCCAGGTGATGATGGTCGCCCGCGGGATCTCCCTCGACGACGTCTACGCCCACCTCTGAGCACACCCCGCACGTCCCGGAACTCCCTCCGCACAAAGGAAACCTGACCTCATGCTGCGCATCGCCGTCCCCAACAAGGGTGCAATCTCCGGGCCTGCGATGGCGATGCTCCATGAGGCGGGGTACCGGCAGCGCAAGGAGTCGAAGGAACTGGTCCTCGTCGACCCGGCCAACGAGGTCGAGTTCTTCTACCTGAGGCCGCGCGACATCGCGATCTACGTCAGCTCCGGCCGGCTCGACATCGGCATCACCGGCCGTGACCTGCTGCTGGACTCCGGGGCCGAGGCCGAGGAGATCCTCCAGCTCGGCTTCGCGCGCTCCACCTTCCGCTACGCCACGAAGCCCGGCACGGCCACCGGTCCCCAGGACTTCGCCGGCATGACGGTCGCCACGTCCTACGAGGGCATCGTGGCGAAGCACCTCGCCGACGAGGGGGTCGACGCCTCCGTCGTCCACCTCGACGGCGCCGTCGAGACCGCCATCGAGCTGGGCGTCGCGCAGGTCATCGCCGACGTCGTCGAGACCGGCACCAGCATGCGCAACGCGGGCCTGGAGATCATCGGCGAGCCGATCATGAAGTCCGAGGCGGTGGTGATCCGCCGCAAGGGCGCCCCCGTCGACGACCCGAAGGTGCAGCAGTTCCTGCGCCGCCTCCAGGGCGTCCTGGTGGCCCGCAGCTACGTGATGATGGACTACGACTGCCGGGTCGAGCACCTGGAGCGGGCCGTCGCCCTCACCCCCGGGCTGGAGTCGCCGACCATCTCGCCGCTGCACCACGAGGGCTGGGTGGCCGTGCGCTCCATGGTCGCCTCGAAGGAGGCCCAGCGGATCATGGACGACCTGTACGAGCTGGGGGCGCGCGCCATCCTCACGACGGCGATCCACGCCTGCCGCCTCTGACGGCCGCCCGGGCCGCCGGCTCCGACGGCCCTCCCTGCCGACCGCCTCCGACGGCCGGACCCCCGCACAGCTAAGGACGACAGCGCCGCCATGTCCGCTCCCGCTCCCCGGGCTCCCGAACCCCCCGCCCTTCCGGTCACCTTCCGGCCCACCCTCACCCGGGTGGTCCTGCTGGCCGTGGGGGCGGCGATGTTCGTCGTCATCACCGCCGTCGCGCTGATCCTGGAGAACCTGGGTCCGGGGGAGCGGATCAGCTTCGTCTTCGTCGCCCTGCTCTTCCTCGGGGTCCTCGCCCTGCTGAGCAGGCCCCACGTGACGGCCGACGAGGCGGGGGTGACCGTCGTCAACATCACGCGTACCCGCCGCCTGGACTGGGCGGAGATCCTCCGCGTCAACCTGCGCGCCGGGGACCCGTGGGTCTTCCTCGACCTCAGCGACGGCACCAGCATGCCCGCTCTCGGGATCCAGCCCGGGATCGCCCGGGAGCGGGCCGTCACCGACGCCCGCGCCCTGCGCGCGCTCGTCGAACTGCACGGCAGCGGAGTGAACAACGCCACGGAGAACGGCTGAGCACTCTGTCCCGTACGGCCGGATCCCGATTATTCTGGGACCGGCGGCGCACCGGGTGCGCCCCGCCCCGCCAGAAGGCCCCCGAGGCCGCGGGGCACCTTCCTGCGACCCAAGGAGTGACTCCCTCCAGCAATGGACGGATCGTCCGGTAGTACCTGCGCCGCCCTCTCCCCGGAGGCGGCGGCATGACCACCCCCCTGCTGCTGCTTCTCGCGGCATTCCTCCTCATCCTCGCCAACGGGTTCTTCGTGGCAGCCGAATTCGGGCTCGTCACGGTGGAACGGCCGGACGCCGAACGCGCCGCCGCCGAAGGCGACCGCCGGGCCCGCACCGTCGTCGCCGCCCTGCGCGAACTCTCCTTCCAGCTCTCCGGCACCCAGCTGGGCATCACCATCACCTCACTGGTCGTCGGCATGCTCGCCGAACCCGCGCTCGCCCAGCTGCTCGCGGGACCGCTCACCGCCACCGGACTGCCCGACGGGGCCGTCCCCGGTGTGAGCGTCGTGATCGGCATGCTGCTCGCCTCCGCCGTCCAGATGGTGATCGGCGAGCTGGTGCCGAAGAACTGGGCGGTCTCCAGGCCGCTCCAGGTCGCCCGGTTCGTCGCCGGGCCCCAGCACCGCTTCTCCACCCTCCTGCGGCCGGTGATCACCGCCCTGAACGCCGTCGCCAACCGGCTCGTCCGGCTGCTGGGCGTCGAACCCGCCGAGGAACTCGCCTCGGCGAGGACCCCGGGCGAGCTCGTCTCGCTCGCCCGGCACTCCGCCGAGGCCGGCACCCTGGAGCAGGACACCGCCGATCTGTTCGTGCGGACCCTGTCCCTCGCCGGTCTCACCGCGCAGCACGTCATGACCCCGCGGGTGAAGGTCAGCGCGCTGCAGGTCTCGGCGACCGCCGCGGACGTCCTCAACCTCACACGGGCCACCGGCCTGTCCCGCTTCCCGGTCTACCGGGAGCGCATCGACGAGGTCGTCGGCATGGTCCACCTCAAGAACGCCCTGGCCGTCCCCGCCCAGGACCGGCTGCGCGTCCCGGTCGGCCGGATCGCCGTGGCACCGCTCCTGGTGCCGGAGACCCTGCCCGTCGAGCAGCTGCTCCAGCGGCTGCGCAGCGAGCAGCCGATCGCCGTGGTGGTCGACGAGTACGGCGGCACCGCCGGTGTCGTCACCCTGGAGGACATCGTCGAGGAGCTCGTCGGCGAGGTCAGGGACGAGCACGACGCCGAGGGCGCCGACCGTCCCGAGCTGACGTCCGTCGTCGCCGAGGACGGCCGGGCCGGCTGGGACGTCGAGGGCAGCACCCGGGTGCTGACCCTGCGGCGGATCGGCCTCGACGTCCCCGAGGGTCCGTACGAGACCGTGGCGGGGCTGGTTGCCGACCTGCTGGGACGCATCCCCGCACCCGGCGACCGCACCGAGCTGCCCGGCTGGCGGATCTCGGTCCGCCAGGTCGGCCACTACCGGGCCGAACGGGTCCGCTTCGTCGGACCGGCGGACCTCCCGCTGCCCCCCGCGGGGCGTCCGGACCAGCCGGAGGGCTCCGAGCCGCTCACCCAGGACCTCCTGGAGGCCGTGCGATGAGCCTCGTCCAGCTGATCCTCGCCGGCCTCCTCGTGCTGGCGAACGGCTTCTTCGTCGGGGCCGAGTTCGCTCTCGTGTCCGTCCGGCGCAGCCAGGTCGAACCCCTCGCCGCGGGCGGTTCGAGCCGGGCCAGGCAGGTGCTGTACGGCCTGGAGAACCTGCCGCAGATGATGGCCGCCGCGCAGTTCGGCATCACCGTCTGCTCGCTCACCCTCGGCGCCGTCGCCGAGCCGACCGTGGCGCACCTGCTGGAGCCGGTGTTCCACGCGGTGCACGTGCCCGACGGGCTCGTGCACCCGCTGGGCTTCGCGGTCGCCCTGGTGGCCGTGGTCTTCCTCCACCTCGTCATCGGCGAGATGGTCCCGAAGAACCTGGCGATGGCCGCGCCCGAGCGGACCGCGATGTGGCTCAGCCCCGGCCTGGTCGGGTTCGCCCGGCTGTGCCGGCCCGTGACCTCCGCGCTCGGGGCCTGCGCCACGCTCGTGCTGAGGCTCTTCAAGGTGGAGCCGAAGGACGAGGTCGAGGCCGTCTTCACCAGCGAGCAGCTCAACCGGCTGGTCGAGGACGCGGGGATGGCCGGCCTCCTGGAACCGGAGGCGCGCGAGCGCCTCGGGGACGCCCTGGAGCTCGGCAGCAGGCCCGTCACCGAGGTGCTGCTCGACCGGGCGTCCCTGGTCACGGTGGATCCCTCCGTCACCCCGCGCGGCATCGAGGAGCTGACCGTGCGCACCGGCTACTCGCGCTTCCCGGTCTGCGCCGAGGGCGGCGGGTTCATGGGCTATCTGCACGTGAAGGACGTCCTGGAGCTGGAGGACGGCGAACGTGCCGTGCCGCAGCGGATCTGGCGTCCGATGGCCACCCTCCGGTCCGAACTCCCCCTGGACGACGCCCTGACGGTGATGCGCCGCGCGGCCACGCATCTCGCCCAGGTCGCCGACGCGTCGGGCAAGGTGCTCGGCCTGGTCGCCATGGAGGACGTCCTGGAGAAGCTGGTGGGCGAGGTGCGCGACCCGGCCCACCGCGTCGCGGTGCCCCGCCGCAGGCCGGACGCGCCGAAGGCCATGGCCCCGCTGGGCTGACCGCCGCGGGCCGGTCGTCCCCGCCGCCGGGCGGTCCCCTCGGGGACCGCCCGGCGGCTTCTCACAGCGCTCCGGGTTCCGGGGTCCCCCGGCCCGCGGGACCCCGCCCGGACAGCACCTCGCCGTACGCCTGCATCAGATCCGGCAGCCGCAGCGTGGCCAGGTCGTCCCGGGTCGGCGCCGCGGTGTATCCGGAGAGCCGCAGATCACGGTAGGCGCAGCTCTTCTCGTACAGGGTGCGCAGGAAACGGCCGTTGCCCAGCTCGTCGATCCACCCCTGGTCGACCACGTGGCCGCTGATGCTGCGCAGTTCGTCCAGGGACTCCTCGTCCCACACGTCGTCGTTGTCGGCGGCCAGCACCCCGCCGATCGCGGTGAGTTCGAGGGGGCGGTAGCTCGGGAAGTCGACCCGGGTGGTGAACCGCGAGGAGAGCCCCGGGTTGGTGGACAGCAGCCGGTCCATGCCCTCCGGATAGCCCGCCAGGATGACGACGAGATGGTCCCGGTTGTCCTCCGCCCGCTTCAGGAGGACCTGCAGCGCCTCGTCGCCGTACGCGTCGCCCTTGGTGTAACCGGAGTTGGAGAGGCTGTACGCCTCGTCGACGAACAGCACCCCGCCGAGTGCCGAGTCGATCAGCTCATTGGCCTTCACCGCGGTCTGCCCGAGGAACTCGCCGACCAGATCCGAGCGTTGGGCCTCCACCAGATGGTCACCGCCGAGGAGGCCCAGCGCGTAGAACACCCGGCCCAGGATGCGGGCGACCGTGGTCTTGCCCGTCCCGGACGGCCCGGAGAAGACGAAGTGACGCTTCGGCGGCTGCACCGGCAGCCCCTGCTCCGCCCGCAGCCGTGCCATGTTCAGCTGCGCGGAAAGAGCTTTGACCTGGCGTTTCACCGGTTCGAGCCCGACCATCCGCTCGAGCTCCGCCAACGCCTCGGCCAGCAGCGCCGGATCGCTCGGCCCCGCGGGGAACACCGCGCCCCGCGGCGCGCCCCGCGCGGCCCGCGCCCCGCCGTCCGGCACGGACGAGGGCACCACCGCACCGGGGAGGACCAGCGGGTCCCCGGCGAGCCGGGGCTCGCGGCCGTCCACCAGCCCGGTGTCGAGCGCGGTGTCCCCGTCCGTCCGCGCCTCCACCCCCGTGCCGTCCGCGCCGAAGCCGGCCGGCGAGACCGAGGCGAGGTCGACCGCCTCGTCGTAGCCGTCCCCCTCGGAGATCGCGGCGAGTCTCGCCGAGGTGTCCATGAAGGCCGGGTCCACCCGGTGCACCGCCCGGTAGAGCGGGAGGGCCGCCGCGCTGCGGCCGGTGCCCTCGTGGGCCCGCGCCAGCCAGTAGCGCAGCTCCTTGCGCTGCGGCTGCTCGCTGCGGCAGCGCATCAGCGCGGCCGACAGGAGCGGCTCCGCCTGCCCGTACATCTCCAGCCGGACCCGCGCCATGCCGCCGAAGAGGCCCGCCTCGATACCGAGCAGCGGATCGTCCACGAGCTGCTCCGTGGTGCGTACGAGCTGCTCCCAGTCCTTGACCAGATAGGAGCGGCAGGCGTGCAGGAAGCGCACCTGGGGATCGGCGTCGACCGGCGGCAGCCCCACCAACGCCCGGTCCAGCTCCGCGACATGGCGGCCGTCCAGCCAGTGCGAGGCGTGCGCGAGGAGCAGGTCGCGCGGGCTCTCCAGCACCGGCTGCACCCACCAGCCCAGCCAGTACCAGGAGTTGAGCGTGCGGCGGTGGCGGGTGCGCTGCTCGCCGAAGCGGTCGCGGTGGCGGAACATGCGTAACAGCGCCGTGCCGGTGTCGATCCGCAGGGCGTGCAGACCCAGCCAGCCGTCCGCCATGCCGGGATCGAGGCGTACCGCCGCTCTGAACTCCTCCTCGGCCTGCGGGTACGCGCCCATCGTGTAGGCGTCCACCCCGCGCAGCCAGGCAAGGTCGGCCGGGGCCTGTGCGCCCGGCGTGCCGATGTCCATCAGGTCCCCCACAAACCGAGCCCCCAGAATGTCCCGCTCGCACAGCATGCCCGGCGCGGCGCCCCTATCACCGCAACGGGAACGGGAATTGACCACATCCGAGAGGCATCGTACCTGTACGGGGAGTGAGCGGTTAAGTACGTAACCGGCGCTTCGGGGGCGGTGACCGAGGGTGAGCGGAGGGCCGTCAGGGCGGCTGCGGCAGGGCAGAACGAAGCCCCCGGTCACGGGGGAACAACCGGGGGCTTCGCGATCACGAGGGCTCCGAAAAGCCGTACATTGAGAACGTAGAACCTCTACGGCCCCTCGGTCAAGCCGAGTTGGGGCAGGGGGGCGGCCGGGTCCGGCAGACCGCCGAGACGGCCCTCAGGCCTCACCGTCCGTGACGGGACGACTCGTCCCCGCTGCCGGGTGAGGCCCTTCCAGCCACTCGTATCCCATGGGTCCCCGCCGTATCACCGCGTCCGCGAACGGGAGTGAGGGATCACCGGCGAAATGGCGCTGCTCCGCGACGGTCCAGCCGTCCCAGAACTCCGCGAGCTCCGGCCCGTCGCGCAGCCGGCCGCGCTCCCAGGACTCCGCATCGGCCCCCTCCATCCACAGCAGCCCCGCGAGGAACGGCCGCACCGCGGCGCGGCCCGCGCCCACCCCCTCGACCAGCACCACGGGAGCCGGATCCAGCGTCCGGGGCGGCCCGAAGCGCCGCTCCGTCCAGTCGTACGGGAGGTACCGGGCCCGCTGCGCCCGGGAGAGGGGGGTCAGGACCTGGTCCCGGAGCCGGTCCGTCCAGCCGAAGAGCTCCTCGTGCGTGGCCAGGTCGTCCAGGTGCAGCACCGGTGCGCCGCCGAGCGCCGCGGCCAGGCGGCCGGCGAACGTGCTCTTGCCCGATCCCGCGTGACCGTCGACCGCGATCAGCCGCACCGGCCCGCAGGAGGGGGCCAGGGTGCGCAGCCGGCGCGCGCGGACCGCCAGGTCGTTCATGTCCCCCACCCTACGAGACCCCGCGGGCCGCCCCGGGCCCGCTCCGGCTTTCGACGGGCGCATCCCCCGGCGCAGGTCACATCAGTGGACGAGACCAATATTGCTGCGGCGGCGCGGGCCGAATCACTGGCCGGGAGCGGCCGGGAACCGCGATAGTTGGCGCACCGATCGGCACCCGCAGCGCCCATCCGTCCCACGACCGGGGGTCTCGCCCATGACCAGACCGACTTCACGCAGGACCGTGCTCACCGCCGCGCTCGCGGCCGGGGCGGGCGTCGTCGCCTCCGCCGGCCCGGCGGGCGCGGCCCCTCCCCGTCCCTCCTCGTCCCCGGTGGGGGCCTCGCTCGTGGACAACCGTTTCTGGACCACCTGCGCCGACTGGCGCCTCGGCTCCGCGGAGGGGACCCGCGCCGTCGCCGGCCGGCGTCCCGGCCTGGTGATCTCCACGCCCGCCGGAAGCGCCGACTACACCGACCCGCACACCGGCAGAACCTCAGGCTGGGACTACGCGACCTGGACCTCCCCGGTCCACCGCTCCTCCGTCCCGGCCACCGAGGTGATCGCCTCCTGGAACGCCGACACCCCGCAGGGCACCTGGATCCGCGTCGAGCTGCGCGGCGGCTACTCGGACGGCACCGAGACCCCCTGGTACGTCATGGGCCGCTGGGCCTCCGCCGACACGGACATCCGGCGCACCTCCGTCGACGACCAGACGGACGGGAAGAGCACCGTCTGGACCGACACCCTCGCGCTCGACGACGCGACGAGCGGGCTGCGCCTGGTGTCGTACCGGCTGCGGCTCACCCTGTACCGGACCCCCGGCACCCGTCTCACCCCCACCGTCCACCGGGCCGGCGCCATGGCCTCGGACGTCCCGGACCGCTTCACCGTCCCGGCCAGTACGCCCGGTGCCGCCCACGAGCTCGTGGTGCCCCGCTACTCGCAGAACGTCCATGTCGGGGAGTACCCGGAGTACGACAACGGGGGCGAGGCCTGGTGCAGCCCCACCTCCTCGCAGATGATCATCGAGTACTGGGGGCGCCGGCCCACCGCCGAGGACCTGGCCTGGGTCAAGCCGGGCCTCGCCGACCCGCAGATCTGCCACGCCGCCCGCTACACCTTCGACTACCAGTACGAAGGCTGCGGCAACTGGCCCTTCAACGCCGCCTACGCCGCGACGTACGAGGACATGAACGCCGTGGTCACCCGGCTCGGCTCGCTGACCGACGTCGAACGGCTGGTCGCCGCCGGCATCCCGGTCATCACCTCGCAGTCGTTCCTCAAGGGCGAGCTGACGGGCGCGGGTTACGGCACGTCCGGACACCTGATGACGGTCATCGGCTTCACGCCCGACGGCGACGTGGTCGCCAACGACCCCGCCTCGCCGTCCAACGACGCGGTGCGCCGGGTCTACCGGCGGCGCGAGTGGGAGAACATCTGGCTCCGCACCAAGCGCCACGACGCGAACGGTGCGGTCAGGAGCGGCACGGGCGGGGTCTGTTACGTCTACTGGCCGTCCGATCCGAGCGCGGGTCAGCGCCGGGTCCTGGCCTCGCTCGGCCTGGTCTGAGACCGCGGGGGCCACGGCCGGAGCGGGGGAGAGCCCCGGTCCGCGCCGTGACCCCGGCCGGCCGCTCCTTGCGGACGGGCCGACGTGCGGTCCCGGGCGGCCCGTCGCGGGTCCGAACGGACGCCCGGGGGAGTGGACGTGGCCGGTCCGGCGCTCCTTTTCGGCCCTTCGTAGTGACAGGTGCATGATAAGTGCGGAAGGGTGGGAAGGGTTCTGTGGCCCCGGGAGTCCGCAGCCGGCCCCTTCGCCGACGCGGTCTCCCTCCGCTCCCGGCCTCTGGCGGGCCGGGTCCCCCACGAGTGAAGGGACGGCACATGCCGTACTCCTTTTGGCTGAAGACAGCCGGCACGGCTGCCGCGGTCACCCTGTCCGCGGTCACCGCGACGGCGGCGCACGCCGCGCCCGTACCGGAACCCGCCGCGGCGAAGCAGGCGGCAGCGGTGGTGACGCTCCATTACGACGACAGCCGGGCGGGCGGATGGGAGGCGGCGATCGCCGCCGGGGTCGCCTCGTGGAACCAGAACGTCGCCAACGTCAAACTGGTCGAAGCCGCCGCCGGCACCCGCGCCGAGATCCAGATCGTCGCGACCACGGGCTGGCCGCAGGCGACGCTCGGCCCGGTGCGTCCGGGTGGTCAGGTGCGCGTCGAACTCGGCAGCCAGGCGGTGTCCGAGGGGCACGACAAGACCCGTATCGCCGCCCACGAGATGGGGCACAGCCTCGGTCTGCCCGACACCAAGCCCGGCCCGTGCTCCCAGCTGATGTCGGGTTCCAGTGCGGGCACCTCGTGCCGGAACGCCGTCCCGAACGCGACCGAGCGGTCCCGCGTCGACTCCGCCTACGCCAACGGCCTCGCCCGGCTCGTCCCCGCGGACGGCCGGACCCTGGTGGACGCGTCGTCCTCCGCAGGCTGACCGGCCGGTCCTCCGCCCGTCCCGCGGAGCGGTGAGCCGGGCCCCGTCCTCGCCCGACTCCCGTACGGCGACGCCGTCCTGTCCGGCCGGAGGGGCCCGGTCCGCGCCGTGCGACCGGACCGCACGGCCCGTCGGCCGGTCCCCGAGCGCCGCTGACCCGTCCTCCACCCGGGCCCGCCGTCCTGAGCGCGGCCGGCCCGGGGCGGAGGATGTGGGGGCCCGGCGCGGGCAACCGCCCGGGCGCCAGGCAGACTCGGTGTATCGCAGTTCGACCACCAGAGGATGATCCACGCATGATTACGCTCAGCAAGGAAGACGGGCCTGCGGACCTGGACGGCGTCACCCACCTGTCCATAGGCGTGTCCTGGGACCCGACGGCCGGGACCAGCGGAGGGGTCATGGGCATGCTCCGCCGCAAGACCGGTACCGACCTCGACCTCATCGCGATCGCCATGCAGGGCGCCGACCCGGTGCGCCTCGCGGGCCTGGACTCGCTGGACCCCATGGGCAACGGCTCACTGGTGCACAGCGGCGACAACCAGACCGGCCGCGGCGACGGCGACGACGAGACGGTCACGGTGGAGTTCGCCCGCATCCCCGCCAACATCACCTCGATCGTGTTCGTCGCCGCCGCCTTCAAGAAGGCCAGCTCCTTCCAGAAGGCACGCAACATCAGCTTCAAGGTCTACGACGCGACCGGCGGCACCACTCAGCAGGTGGCCGACATCTGGCCCAGCCTCCTGACCCAGGACAACGGCTGCGCCGTGGCCAAGGCCGTACGGGTCGGCGCCTCGTGGAAGCTCGAAGTGATCAACGTGACGGGGAAGATCAAGCAGGGTGACGAGCACGCCCTGATGCGCTTCGCGATCAGCAAGTAGGCGACGGCCGGGCGTTCGTCCGGCCCGAGGGGCGGCGGTACGTGCCGCCCCTCGGGCAGGACCGCCCGGACCTCCTGGGGGCGGGGCGCCTCGGTCTGCCGCCGGTCCGGTCCGCCCGGTACGGCCTCGGAGTCCGGGCCGCCCTCGGTCCCGGCTGTCCTCGGCCCGGGCCGCCCCGGGCTGTTCTCGGTCGGGGCGCCTTCGGTTCGGGGCAGCTCGCGCGTCCCCCGACCCGGGGCGGGACGAGCCCGGGGCCGCAGGGCGTTGCCCCTGTCCGCGTTCCGGATCCCGGGTTCCGCCCGAACCGGTGCGCACGGCGAATGCACGGCCCGTGCGCCGGAGCGCGTCCTTCTCCCGCCGCCCGATTCTCCTTCGTGCCGTGAAATGGCCGGTTCCGGCTCGGTGAGACCCTTTCCCGGGTGAGGCCGGCCCGCATCATCCGGAGTGTCCGGTCGTGGCGGGCGGCGGGGCCTTCGCCTCCGTCGGAGCCACCGGGCGGGCCGAAAAAGGCGGGCACGTGCGACGGCGTCCTTTCCGGGGCGCCGAAAACCCGGAATCCGCCGCCCGGAAGAAGTAGTTGAATTCACTCCCGCCGCTTCCGTCGGCGGTGCGCGCATTATTCCCCGCACGGAAAGTTTTCCAGCGTTCATATCCGGCCTCTGACTCTCTGCCACTCCTTGGCCCAGGACTTATTGCCCGAGGGTTTTCACCGGGGGATCGCACGCCGTACGGTGGCGATCATGAATATGTCCTTCGAGCGCGTCTCCGCCTCCGATTCTCTTCCGCTGATCAGCTTTCTGACCAGCGACAACTGGCCGTTCCACGCCCTTCCCGAGGTGGACCGGGAGACCGCGGGCCAATGGGTCGCCGAGGGTCGCTTCGCGAGCGAGGAGAGCAGGAGTTTCTGGGTGCGTGCCGACGGGGCGACCGCCGGTCTGGTCCGCCTCATGGACCTGGGCGACAGGACCCCGCTGTTCGACCTGCGGCTGCGCGCGGCCGACCGGGGCCGGGGGATCGGTACCGCGACGGTCACCTGGCTGACCAGGTATCTCTTCGAGGAGTTCCCCGGTGTGCACCGCATCGAGGGCACCACCCGGCAGGACAATCGCCCCATGCGCCGGGTCTTCGTGCGCTGCGGCTACGTCAAGGAGGCGCACTACCGGGACGCGTGGCCGTCCGCGGATGGCGGGATCCACGACGCGGTGGGATACGCGGTTCTGCGCAGGGACTGGCTGTCGGGGACGGTGACCACCCCTCAGTGGGACGACGAGCCCGCCGAATAGAACGCGCATTCCTGCTACAGAATGGCGAATGCATTCGTCTCCCTTCGTGCTCGGAATATCGCCTCTTGTTCGCCCGGGAATTGCTGTCGTACGCTCGCTGAGAACTGCCGGCAACGTCGCTTTGGAGGCGAACATGGCTGACAACTCCGCACGCAATAACCCGGAGCAGGAATTCCCGGAGGTCGAGATCCAGGTCTCACCCGTGGCCGAGAGGGCGCGGGCGACCTTCGCCAAGACGCACAACCGTGCGGGTGTCCCGGACTTCACCCAGATGTTCGGCGACTCGGCGAAGTAGGGACGCCCGAGGGTTCCGCGTGCGCCGGCCCGCCAGGTCCCGGCCCACGCGGAACCCGTCCCCGCAGCCGCTTCACGCCGTACGCCGCCGAGACGATCAGCGGCGCGGCATCCCTCCGCCTCGCGACGCCCCCGCCTCGCGACGCCCCCGCCTCACGACGCCCCTCCGCCTCGCGCTGCACCGCGTCCGACGCCGCGCGCCGCTCCAGCAGCGACAACGGGACAGCCCTTAGGGAGACATCGGGATCATGACGGCACCCGCCTCAGCACTCGGCCGCGCACTGGAGGCCGCTTTCGGCCCGGACTTCGTGGTGCACCACCTCAGCACCGAGGTGGTGCTCCGGCATCTCGATCCTGAGCTGCTCCGGGAGCACTTCTCCTGGCGCGACCTGAACGAGATCCTCTCCCGGGGCCGGGTGGAGCCCGCGGAGCTGAAGCTGTGCACCGGAGGCAGATCGCTGCCCGAGCACGCGTACACGGTGACCCGCGCGGGGCACCGTGTCGTGGACCTGAGCCGGACGTTCTCCCTCATGTGGTCCGGCGCCAGCCTCGTCATCGACTCGCTGGACCGGATCCATCCGGCGGTCCGCGCCGCGACCGACGACGTCATGCGGATGGTCGGCGAGACAGCCTCCTGCAACCTCTTCGTCACCTTCGACGACGCGCAGGCCTTCGCCAGCCACTTCGACGAGGTGGACACCTTCGTCGTCCAGGTGCTCGGCACCAAGAGCTGGCAGGTGCACGGGCCGTCGGAGGAGCACCCTCTGCCCGAGTACGGGGACAGCGACCCGGCCCGCTGCCCGCAGACCGTGCTCTTCGACCGGACGCTGGAGCCGGGCGACGTGATCCATGTGCCGCGTGGGTGGTGGCACACCGTGCGCGGGGGCGGCGAGTCCAGCCTCCACCTCACCTTCGCCTTCACCCGGCGCACCGGCTACGACTGGCTGCGCTGGGTGGCGTACCGGGCCCTGGACAGTGCCGACGTGCGGGAGAGCCTGGCCCGTGCGGGCACGCCGGAGGAGCAACGCGCCCAGGCCGAGCGGCTCGTCACGGCGTTCGTGAACGAGGCGAAGGGGGCGTCGCTGCGGGACTTCTTCGACGCCGAGCGGCGCAGGAGCGGCGGGCGGGACACCGCCGGGCTGCCCTGGGACGTGCTGACGGCGCGCCCCTCCTCCGGGACGGTCGTCGAACTCACCACCGTGCAGCCCCCTTTGCTCGAAATCCGGGGTGACCGCCTGGTGCTCACCGCCGCCGACCAGGAGTTCGTCCTGCCCGCCGCCCACCGGGCCGCCTGCGAGGCACTCGTCCGGGCGCGGCGGGTCGGACTGGACGAGCTGGCCGGACGGGCGGGTGCCCCGCCGGCCGCGGTGTCCGCCCTGGTTTCGGCCTTGCTGCGGGCCCGCCTGGTCACCGTCTCGGACAGCCGGGCCGAAGCGGGCGAGGGGTGGCGGGCCTCGTGACGCACCCCTCGATCCGCCCTGGTGCAGGTGCCCTGGGACTGCCGGCGGCCGAGGTCGGCCCGGTGGTGTCCGGCGCCCTCGCGGCCGACGCGGTGATCCTGGGCCTGCCGTTCGACGCAGGGGTGACGGGTGTGCCGGGCCAGCGCCACGGCCCCGAGATCTTCCGCAAGCTGAGCCCCGGCCACGCGTGGAGCCTCGACGCGCACGGCGCGCTGGGCGGGCTGATCGACCCGACGACCGGGGGACCGGTGCTCGAAGGCCGCCGGGTGTTCGACCTGGGCGACCTCGGGGCCGTACCGATCGACCCCCGTGTGGACCGGGCCGCGTACTACCGGGCGCTCACCGGGCTCGCCGAGCGGCTCACCCGGACACGGGCCGTCCCGCTCTTCGTCGGCGGGGACCACAGCCTCACCGCCCCCGTCGTGACGGGGCTCGCCGCCGCACACGGTCCGGTGCGCCTCGTGTGCTTCGACGCCCACTGCGACTTCAGCGGCCGGCCGATGCCCGCGCTCGCCGACATCACGCACGGGGACTTCCTGGGCCATCTGCTGGGAGCCGGCGCCGTCACCGGGTGCGAGCTGTACGGCGTACGCACCCTGCTGCCGGGCTCCTGCGGACCGCTCCCGGCGTCCCTGCGCTGCACGTACGCGTACGGCTTCCCGGAGCCGGCAGACCCCGTCGCCGGGGAGCCGACGCACCTGTCGATCGACCTCGACGTCATCGACCCCACGGAGTTCCCGGCGACCGGGCACCCGGAGGCGGGCGGCTACCGCCTGCGGGAACTGCTGGCCGCCGTCGAGCACGTGTGCCGTACGCGCCGCGTGGTCGCCGTCGACCTCGTGGAGGCCCTCCAGGACGACCGCGAGAACCGGGCGACCAGCGCCACCGTCTCCGCGCTCGTCCTGAGCTGCCTCCGGGCACTGCTGGACGACCACGACCGAGGAGGGGAGCGGGACCGATGAGTACGGACACCGCGGACCGGAGCGGGACACGCCGGCTGCACGACTGGCAGACCGAACTGATCGAGCGGACGGACCGCCCCGGCACCCGGACGCACGGGAGCTCCACCACCGGCGTCAACCCCGGGGAGGACGAGGTGTCGATCCGTCAGGTGGACGGCCGGACCTGGCTCTACAAGGTCTGGGAGAGCGACCGCCGGCCCGGACGCTTCCACCTGTACGCACCCGCCACCGGTGAACTCCACCGGATCACCGCCCGGCAGGCGGCCCTGCTGCGCGCGGACGACTGGGACAGGCCCGGTCCGGGAACGGACCCGGAGGCGTCCCCGGCCGCGCCCGCCGGTGCGGCCACCGAGCCGGAGCTCGCGGAACTGGCCGCACTGGTCCGGCCGTTCGACGGACCGGGCTGGCAGTTCCCCGACCTGCCGCAGGACGCCCGCCTGGAGCAGC
The DNA here is from genome assembly GCF_040613235.1 of Streptomyces sp. NPDC006296. NCBI lineage: Bacteria > Bacillati > Actinomycetota > Actinomycetes > Kitasatosporales > Streptomycetaceae > Streptomyces > Streptomyces sp. NPDC006296. Next base: position 46,761 of record NZ_JBEXRT010000028.1, read on the forward strand.
CCCGGGTCCGGGTGCTCATGCTGAACCCCACAGAACAGTGCAACATCCGCTGCACGTACTGCTACTACGGTGGCGCCTACCCCGGGACCCGCCCCCATCAGACCGCGTCGGCCGGGACGGACACGGTCAGGGCGGCGATCGACCTGTTCGTCACCGGCGAGGAACGGCTGGAGCCCGCGCAGCGGGCGGTCTACTTCTTCGGCGGCGAGCCGCTGCTGGCGTTCGACCGGCTCAAGGAGGCGGTGCTCGCCCTGGAGGAGCGGAAGCGGGAGGTCGGCTCGCAGCCGGAGAACCTGATCGTCCAGGTCAACTCCAACGGCATGCTCCTGACCCCGGACATCGTCGACTTCCTCGTCGAGCACGACATCTACCTCAACATCTCCGTCGACGGGCCCAACCACGACCGGTACCGGGTCGACCGGCGCGGCAGGGGCACGCACGACCGGGTGCGGGAGCGCACCGACTGGCTCGCGGACCACCGCCCCGACTACTTCGCCTCGCGCGTCGCCCTCATCTGCGTCCTGTCGGCACCGCTCGACGAGGCGGCCCTCTACCGGTACTTCAGCGAATGGCCGGCCGCCCGGCGCGCGCTGGCCTGGGACTTCGACCTGCTGCTGCCGGGCGGCGAGGAGTCGTACGCGGACTTCCGGCAGATGTTCGCCGAGCAGCGCCGGGTCTGGGACCTCTTCGTCGCCGCGCACCGGCTGCCCGGTGGCGAACGGGAGCGGTCCGGCCGCTACCGCTTCGCCTTCAGCCACGGCTTCCTGCACCGGTCCTTCCACCGGGCGCTGAACCAGCCCGCGCGGGACGGCGGTCCGCGCCTCGGCCACCTGCTGGGCGTCCAGCTCGTGCCCGGCAACGAGTACCTCGTGCTCGGTGCGGACGGGACGCTGTACTCCTCGTACGAGTACCAGTCCCCGGACTTCGCCGTCGGCCACACGGACCGCGGTGTCGACCCGCTGGCCGGGGCCGACCAGCTCGGTATGTTCCGGGACGCCGTCCAGGCCGGCTCCTGCCGCACCTGCTGGGCCGCGCCGATGTGCACGGTCACCGTGCCGGAGGCGCCCTTCCGGGCGTCGGACTCCGCCGGGACCGTGGCGGAGAAGGTGACCGCGAAACGGGCGCGCTGCATGTCGGAGCGGGAGAACCTCGGACAGGGCCTGCGCGCGCGGGCCGACATCGAGGACGCCTTCGGGCCGCAGGCCCTGCGGGACCACCGCGAGGACTGGGCGCGCCAGGCCGAAGGAGGCGGCCGCGTTGACTACTTCCACGCCTGACGACTCCGTCACCGCCACCGGGATGTGCGGCGACCGGCCCACCGTGCTCCGCGGCGCCGGCCGGGACTGGCCGGTGTACGCCCGGCTGGACGAGGCGCGGCTGCGGGAGCTCGGGGACCGCCCCGTGGTGGCCAGGGACGCCGGGAACCGGCCGGTGACCGTGCCGCTGCGGGAGGTCGTCGACGAGCTGCGGGCCGAGCGCCCGCGGGGCCTCTACCTGCGTGACCAGCTGGTCTCGGAGTTCGAACCCGGCCTGTGGAACCTGGTCCCGCGCGAGGTCCGCAGACTGAACTGGCTGCTGGCCCTGCCCGAGGACGAACGCCCCGACTGGGTGTGGCTGATGATCGGCGGCGCCGGCACCGGTTCCCCGCTCCACGTCGACACGATGGCCAGCTCCGCCTGGAACCTGCTCGGCTCGGGACGCAAGCGGTGGACCTTCCACCCGCCGCACCGCGCGGAGGAGCTGGGCCTGCTGCCTCCCGGCTGCGCCGGACCCCCGGGCGGGCGCAGCGCCGCGGCCGTCACCCTGGTCCAGGAAGCGGGGGACGTCGTGGTGACGCCCAGCGGCTGGGCCCACGAGGTGCACAACCTGACCGGCACCGTCTCCCTCACCGCCAACTTCGTCAACGGTTCCAACCTCCGCTTCGCGCAACGGTACTTCGAGGTCCAGGGGGACCGGGCCAACCACGGGCTGCTCACCTCGGTGGGGGCCGCGTTCGAGCGGCTCGACGCCGTGACCGGCGGGGGCGGCGTCCGGTGAACGGGACCCCCGCAGGGGCAAGCCTGCCGTTCGCCCTCCCCCCGGTGAGTCTGGGCACCTGGCAGCTGCGCGGCGGGGCGGCGCGCCGCGGGGTCGAGGAGGCGCTCGCCCTCGGTTACCGCTGCGTCGACACCGCCACCGGTTACGGCAACGAGCGGGAGGTGGGAGCCGGGATCCGTGCCTCGGGCATCGAGCGCGCCGACCTGCTCCTGGTCACCAAGTTCCCCGAGGAGGACGCCGGACGCGAACGGGAGACCCTGCTGCGCAGCCTGGACCTGCTCGGCGTGGACCGCCTGGACCTCTGGCTGGTGCACGGGCCGCTGGACGCGGACGGTTCGCTGGCGGTGTGGGAACGCTTCATCGAGGCACGGGAGGGCGGACTGGTCCGCGCCATCGGCGTGAGCAACTTCCGGACCGACCAGGTGGACGACCTCGCCGCCCGCTCCGGCGTGGTCCCGGCGGTCAACCAGATCGCCTTCGGGCCCCGCCGGTTCGACCCCGCCCTCGTCCGGCACCACGCCGCGCTGGGGACCGTGGTCCAGGGACACAGCCCGTTCAGCGAGAACGACCTCGGGCACCCCGTGCTGAAGTCCGTCGCCGCGCGCCTCGGCCGCAGCGTCCACCAGGTCCTGCTGGGCTGGCACCTCGCCCACGGGGTGCCGGCCGTGGCCAAGGCGGCGTCCGCCGCCCGCCTCGCCGAGAACCTCTCGGTCCGCGGGTCCGCCCTGACCGCCGCCGAGGTCGCGGCGCTCGACCGCATCGCCGACGACGCAGGGACGGGAGCACCACGGTGAGGGTCCAGCTGGAGTCCGTGCACCGCTCCTACCGGGTGCGCCGGGCGCCCGAGAACGGAGGCCGGCTCGCCCGGCTGGTCCGCAGGGTCGGCGGGGAGGTGCAGGCACTGCGGGGGATCGACCTGCGGGTGGACGAGGGAGAGGCCGTCGGCTACATCGGGCTCAACGGCGCCGGCAAGTCGACCACCATGAAGCTCGTCGCCGGGATCCTCACACCGACCGCCGGCCGCGTCACGGTCAACGGCCGCGACCCGCACGCGGACCGCCGGCGTCTCTCCGCCGAGCTGGGCTATCTCGCCGCTCAGCGTGCCAGCCTCTGGTGGGACCTGCCGGTGAAGGACTCCTACGAGCTGCTCCAGCGGGTCTACGACATCGAACCGGCCGTCTTCCGCCGCCGCCGCGACGACCTCGTCGGCCGCCTCGGCATCGGACGGCACCTCGGCACCCCGGTGCGGGAACTCTCGCTCGGCAACCGCACCCGGGCCGAACTCGTGGGCACCCTGCTCCACGCCCCGCGGCTGCTCCTGCTCGACGAACCGACCATCGGCCTCGACGTCTTCGCGCGGGAGGCCATCTGCGAGGTCCTGCGCGACCTGCGCCGGGACACCGCGCCCACCGTCCTGATGGCCAGCCACGACCTGCGCGACGTGGAGGCCGTCTGCGACCGCATCGTCATGATCGACGACGGCCGGCTGGTGTACGACGGGAAGATCGACGAGCTCCGGGCCCTCGGCGGCGGCCGCCGCACGCTGGTGATCCACCACGCGGCGGGCCACCGGCTGCCCCCGCTCCCCGGACCGGCCCGTGTCCAGGAACGGACCCGCACCGTCACCACGTACGCCTTCGCCCAGGGGGACCTGCCCGAGGGGCTCCTCGCGGCGCTCTTCGCCGACCCGCGGATCGACGACGTACAGATCGAGGCGCCCAGTCTGGAGACCCTCATCAAGGACCTCTACCTGGAGGGCCTGTGACGGACGCCCTGCGGCGCCGTTGGCAGACCCAGCGGGCCATCGCCCGCATGCAGGTCAAGCTCGCCCTCCACTACCGGACCCGGGCCTTCGCGCAGGGGATCGGCGCCCTCCTGCTGATCGGCCTCCAGGCCGCCCTGTGGAGCGCCGTGTACGCCGGTGGCGACGGCCGGGTGCGGGACGGCGGGCTGACCCTGCACCAGACGACGGTGTACGCGGCGGCCGGGACCGTCTGGGTGCTCTGCCTGCCGGGCCTCGCGCTGGCCCGGCAGCTGGAGGCGAAGATCAGGGACGGCCGGATCGTCACCGAACTCCTGCTGCCGACCGGGTTCCTTGCGCAGTGGTTCTCCGCCGCCCTCGGCCGCACCCTCGGTGTCACCGCGCTGGTCGGGGTGCCCGCGTCGCTCGCCGGCGGCGCGCTGCTGTACCCCTTCGCCCTCGACGCCGCACACGCCGGACGCCTGGTGCTGACGACGGTCATCGCCTTCGTCATCCTGTTCGACTTCAGCTACCTGATCGGTCTGTCGGCGTTCTTCGTCCGCCGGGTCGAGGGCCTCAACGAGGTCCGCGAGGCGCTCCTGCTGCTGCTCGGCGGCTCGATGATGCCGATCTCGCTGTACCCGGCCCCGCTGCGTGACGCGGCGGTCCTGACCCCCTTCGTGCACGGCTTCTACACCCCGCTCGGCACCCTGGTGCGCGATCCCTTCGTCGACGGCCGGGTCGTCGCCCTCGGCGCCTGCTGGGCGGTCCTGCTGTCCGCGGCCGCCGCGCTGTGCACCCGCGCCGCCCTGCGGAAGCTGGTGATCGCCGGTGGCTGACACCCCGGTGGGGCTGCGGAAATCGGCCGGGATCGCACTCCTCGCCACCCGGATGAACTTCCGCAGCCACCTCGTGCACCCGGGCGAGGTCCTGCTGGCGAACCTCGGAGCCCTCGTCCAGTCGGTGTCCGGAGCGGCCGTCCTCATGCTGGCGCTCTCCGCGTCGGACGGCATCCACGGCTGGACGCTCGCCGAGTGGGCCGCGCTCACCGGATTCACCACGGTGGCCCGCGCGCTGTGGAACACGGTCTTCTTCGGCACGCTCGACATCCCGGACATGGTGCGCAGCGGCGAACTCGACCACTACCTGGTCCGTCCCGCCGACCCGCTGGTGCTCATCCTGTTCTCCAAGGTCGACACCGACGTCTGGGTCGAGATCCTCGTCGGTGCGGGCATGCTCGGCGTCGCCCTCCACGTCAGCGGGGCCGAGCTGTCCCTGCCGGTGCTGCTCTTCCTGCCGCTCGCGCTCGCCGGTTCCGCGCTGGTCTTCGCGGCCATGCACCTGGCGGTCACCGCGCTGTCCTTCTGGCTGCGGCAGGACGCCATGCTGAGCATGCTGATCTGGCGTCTGGACACCTTCACGCAGCTGCCGATGAGCTTCTACCCCACCTGGCTGATGACGGTGTTCTGCACCGTCGTGCCCTTCGCCTTCGTCGGCTGGTTCCCCTGCCTCTACATCCTCGGCAGGACCGACTCGCCGTTCGTCTGGCTCCTGCCCCTCGCGGGGCCCCTGTTGTTCCTGTCCGCGGTCCTGCTCTGGCGGAGCGGGGTCGACCGCTATTCCAGCACCGGTTCATGAGGAGCCCCTGATGCAGTACCGCGACACGTTCGAGCGCGACGGATACCTCGTGGCCGACCTCTACTCGGAGGCCGAGGTGGCGCAGCTGAAGACGATGCTGTCCGGCCTCATCGACCCGCCGCGCCGCACCCACCCCCGGCTGCACGTGCACGCCGCGTCCGAGACCCCGCTGCCCCACCTCGACCCCTACAACCCGTACGCGGTGTGGAAGATCGTCAACACCCCGCTGGCCGGCGACGACTGGTACGCGCTCATCCACGACGAGCGGGTCCTGGACGTCGTGGACGCCCTGCTGGGGCCCGACATCAACTTCCACATGGGCTTCGCACGGCTGCGCCCGTCCGGCCTGCGGGCCGAGGAGGGCTGGCACCGCGACCTGGACACGGACCGGCACACCCGGCCTGAACTGGTCACCGCGCTGATCTACCTCGACGACATGGACGCGGAGTCCGGGGCCACCCTCGTACGCCCCGGGAGCCACCTCCCCCGCGCGTCCGGGGCCGAGGAGCACGAGGCGGTTCCGGTCCGGGTCCGGCCGGGGGCGGTGCTGTTCCTGCACTGCCTCACCCTGCACCGCGCCAGCAGCAACACGACGGACCGCCACCGGTCCATCCTGATCCACGAGTACAAGAGCGCGCGGACCGTGGAACTGACCCCCAACGACGCCGCGTTCGGTGATCTGCCGCTGCGCCGGGGCGGCCGGCCCGGTCCCGGACGGCGGCCCGGCGCACCGGACGACGGCACGGGCCGCCGCACCGACGGCCGGCACCGGCGGGGATGACGGTGCCTGCGGCCCGCAGCGCAGCCGAGCGCCCCGGCACGGGGCCGGGGCGCTCGGGTGGGTGCCCGGGACCTACGCGGGCTGGGGCTGGAGGAAGCGGGCCAGCAGGTCGTCCAGGCTCACCATGCCGGTGAGCCGTCCCGAGGCGTCCCGCACGACGGCGAGCGAGGCCCGCCGCCGGCGCAGCAGCTCGATGGCCTCGGCGACCGTGGCGTCGCCGGTGAGCTCGGGCACGGGGCGCGCCAGCTCACGGGCGGAGGCGGACCGGCCCTGGGCGCGCGCCACGAGGACGTCGCGCGCGTGCACCGACCCGAGGACGGTCCCGTGCCGGAGGACCAGCAGCCGGGTGCGGTCGGTGCCGGCCGCCAGGCGCAGGATCTCCTCCGCGTCCGCGTCGCCGTCGACGGAGGAGATGCCGGAAGCGGGGACCTGGAGCTCACGCACCGGGGTGTCCGGCTCGGTCAGCGAGCGCGTCAGCAGCTCGGAGTCGGTCTCGCTGATCAGGCCCAGCCGCTCGGACTCCTCCACCAGACGGGTGAGCTGCTCGCGGTTGTGGACGGAGGTCAGCTCGTCGCGCGGGGTGACCCGGCACAGCCGGACCAGGCCGTTGCTCATCCTGTTGAGGACCCAGATCAGCGGGCGCACCGCCTTCACCACGCTCCGGAAGGGCGGGGAGAGCAGCATCGCGGAGCGCTCCGGGTGCGCGATGGCCCAGGACTTGGGCGCCATCTCGCCGAGCACCATGTGCAGGAACACCACCACGATCATCGCCACGGCGAACGCGACGCCGTAACTCAGGGCGGTGGGCAGGCCCAGGTCGTGCAGCAGCGGGTCCAGCTCGTGGGAGATCGCCGGTTTGGACACCGAGCCCAGGCCCAGGGTGCACACCGTGATCCCGAGCTGGGCGCCGGCCAGCATCAGCGACAGCTCGCGCATGCCGGCCAGCGCCGCCTTGGCGCCGCGCCGGCCGTCGGCCACGGCCTTCTCCATGCGGTGGCGTCTGGCGGCGACCAGAGCGAACTCGGCCGCGACGAAGAACCCGCTGCCGATCAGCAGCAGCACGGTGACGAAGAGTGCCAACGGGAAACTCATGCCTGCTCCTCCTGCTGCCCGGCCAGCCGCTCGATGCGGATCCGCTCCGGCACGTGCCGGTCGAGGGCCCGTACGTCGATGACCGCGGACGCTCCGTGGGCCAGCGGCACCGTGAGGCGGTCGCCGATGGCCGGGAAGCGCCCGAGTCGGTCGACGATCAGGCCGGCCACCGTATCGAAGTCCTCCTCGGCGGGCAGCGCGATACCGGTGGTCTCCGCCACCTCGTCCAGACGGCGCCCGGCGTCCACGATCCAGCCGTCGCCGTCCGCCACGGCCACCTCGGTGACCGTGTCCGACTCGTCGGCGATGTCACCCACGAGCTCCTCGGCGATGTCCTCGTAGGTGACGACCCCGGCGACGCCGCCGTGCTCGTCGAGCACCACGGCGAACTCGTCGTCCCGCTCGCGCATCCGCTCCACGGCACCCGGCAGCGGCAGGGTGTCCGGCAGCAGCAGCGCCCCGCGCGCCACCGCGCCGGCGGTCGCGGTGGTGAGCCGCTCGGCGGGCAGCCCCATCAGTTCCCGCACGCCCAGCACACCCGCGACGTCGTCGGGGTGGTCGCCGAGCACCGGGTAGTTGGAGTGGCCGTGCTTGCCGATGAGGCCGATGGCCTCGGCGGCCGTGGCGTCCTTGCGGACGAAGACCGCGTCCGCGCGCGGCACCATCACCGCGTGCAGGGTCCGCTCCGAGAACTCCAGGGCGTGGTCGAGCAGCTCGGCCGTCCCGCGCGGCAGCTCGCCCTGTTCGTGGGACTCGCCGATCAGATGGCCGAGCTCTTCGAGGGTGGCACCGTGGTGCAGTTCCTCGACCGGTTCGATGCCCACCTTCCGCAGCAGCCGGTTCGCCGCTCCGTCGAAGATCCGCACCACCGGGCCGACGACCTTGAGATACGCCAGGGTCGAGCCGGCGAGCGACTTCGCCAGCCGCTCCGGGACGGCGATGGCCAGGTTCTTCGGGGCCAGCTCGCCGAGCACCATCTGCACCACGGTCGCCAGGACGAAGGCGAGGACCACCGAGATGCCGCTGACGGCGCCGTCGGGGACCCCGACGCCGGACAGCACCGGCCTCAGCAGCACGGAGACGGACGGCTCGGCAAGGAAACCGACGACCAGCCCGGTCACCGTGATGCCGAGCTGGGCGCCCGACAGCATGAACGACAGCCGCCCCAGGACCTTCAGGGCCCGGGCGGCCCTCCGGTCGCCGGCCTCGGCCTCCCGGGCCAGGGCGAGCCGGTCGGCGGAGACGTACGCGAACTCCTGGGCGACGAAATAGCCGGTGCCCGCGGTCAGGACGAAGACGGACAGCACGCCCAGCCAGGCCTGCACGGCACTCATCCGACACCACCCCGCCGTGTGCCGTGCTCAAGGAGCGAGGGGCGGGACGGGCGGGGACTGTGTCCCGAAGGGTCCGTCGATCTGGCGGACAAGCGAGAGCTCCTCATGTAGGCGTGCACACACACAACGATTCTGACCGAAACCGCGTTCCCGGCCACCGAGAGCGCCGTCCGGGGGCACCGGTGCACCGGCGCCTCCGGCCAGCGGAACGGTGACCGCCGCGGAGCGAGAGGCCGCCGGCCCCGCCCGGGGGCGTCCCGGCTCGCGGGGGCAACTCTATGCTTCTACGCGCCTGTAGAAGAAGGCCGGTCCGCGGTCCGGCCCCGGGCGCCCCCGCCGGCACGTGCGCGCGGGGACCGGTGAGGTCGCGGCACGGGCCGGGCCGGACGCCCCCGCATACGGAACGCCGGAGCCCTGGAACGCCGGGCCCCGGAACCCCCGCGCATCCGGGCACGCACGGCACCCGCATCCGGAACACCTCAGCCCCGGACACCCGCGCGCACGCAACCGGAACGCACGCGCACCCGTGCGCACGCCGGACGTCCGGCGTGCGCACGGGTGCGGTGGCGCGGTGGTGGGGGCGGTGCGAGGGGTGCGACGAGGGAGAGGCGCGGGACGCGGGCGTCCGGTGTGCCTCGTGGAGGGCGGGACCGGCGTCGCGGTCCCGTCGCGACAGGTGGGGCGGGGTGCCCGCCCGGCACCCCGCCCCTGACCCGCCCTGCGCTCCGTGTACCCCGGCGCGGCTAGTTGATGGCCTTGATCAGCTCACCGTTCGCCGTGTCGCCGCTGAGCTCCCAGAAGAAGGTGCCTCCCAGGCCCTGCTCGTTCTTGTAGTCCATCTTCGTCGAGATGGTGGCCGGGGTGTCGTAGCTCCACCAGTCGGTGCCGCAGTGGGCGTACGCGGTGCCGGCGACCGTGCCGGTGGCGGGGCAGCTGTCCTTCAGGACCTTGTAGTCCTCGATGCCCGGCTCGTACGTCCCCGGGGCCGCGCCGGTGGCGGTGCCGCCCGGCTCGGACTCCGTGACGCCGGTCCAGCCGCGGCCGTAGAAGCCGATGCCCAGCAGCAGCTTCTCCGCCGGGATGCCGAGCCCCTTGAGCTTGGAGATGGCCGCGTCGCTGTTGAAGCCCTCCGTCGGGATGCCCGGGTAGGAGGTCAGCGGGGAGTGCGGCGCCGTCGGTCCCTGCGCGGCGAACGCGCCGAAGAAGTCGTACGTCATCGGGTTGTACCAGTCGAGGTACTGCGCGGCCCCGGCGTAGTCCACCGCGTCGATCTTGCCGCCGTCGGATCCGTCCGCGGTGATCGCCGAGGTGACCAGATTGTCGGTGCCGAACTTCGACCGCAGCGCCGACAGGAGGTCGCCGTACGCGTCGCGTCCGCTCGTGTCACAGGTCAGGCCGCAGGCGTTCGGGTACTCCCAGTCGATGTCGATGCCGTCGAAGACGTCGGCCCAGCGCGGGTCCTCGACCAGGCCGTAGCAGGACTCCGCGAAGGCCTCCGGGTTCTGCGCGGCCTCGGCGAAGCCGCCGGACCAGCTCCACCCGCCGAAGGACCAGATGACCTTCAGGTCGGGGTGCAGCTTCTTCAGCTTGCGCAACTGGTTGAAGCTGCCGCGCAGTTCCTGGTCCCAGGTGTCCGCGACGCCGTCCACCGACTGCTCGGCCGTGTAGGCCTTCTCGTAGTCGGCGTAGCTGTCCCCGACGGTGCACTTGCCGCCTTGGACGTTGCCGAAGGCGTAGTTGATGTGCGTCAGCTTGTCGGCCGAGCCCGAGGTCTCGATGTTCTTGACGTGGTAATCGCGCTGGTAGGTACCCCAGTTGGTGAAGTACCCGACCACCTTGTCGCCTGCCGCGGCGGGGGCGGCGGTGTCCGCGGCGGCTGCCGGGGCGGGGGAGGTGGGGGCCGCACCGGCGGAGGACGTGCCCGCGACGCCGAGGAGGGCTGCTCCCAGTGCGACGGTGCAGGCGGTGGCGGCGAGCGCCCGGAGGCGGGCGCCGGGACGGTGAAGTCCGTTCATTGTGGCTCCTCGTGGGGGAGGGCTGGGGTGTGGGGGGTGGCTGCCTCCGTCCACCGGGACCGGCATGGATGCGGTGAGGCAGTGAGGAGACCGTAGAAGGACTAGACCAGTGGGGTCAATGGTTCGGACCAATTTCCCTGATCACGAGGTCCGTCACCCGGTGACGCCCGCGCTCCGATCGGGCATACTCGACGCGCCACAGCCGCTGGCCAGCGTGTCCCGTGATCCGGGAAGGCAGGATCGGCTGCGGAGCCGTAGATTTCCGGGCATCGCCCGGGACCGTCCGGCGGTGCCGCGCCCACCCCGCGCGACCGCCTCACGCCCGACAGGGAGGAGAGCGCCGTCATGTCCGACCGTGCCCCGCAGCCGGTGGAACGCCGTCTGCCCAGCGAGGAGTCCCGGCAGCTCGTCGAGCTCGTACGCGACATCGTGGCCAAGGAGATCGCGCCCCGGGCGGCCGAGGAGGAGGAAGCGGGCCGCTTCCCCCGCCAGGTCTTCACCCTGCTCTCCGCATCGGGCCTCCTCGGCCTGCCGTACGACTCCGCACACGGTGGCGGTGACCAGCCGTACGAGGTCTGTCTCCAGGTCCTGGAGGAGCTCGCCGCGGCCCGGCTCACCGTCGGCCTCGGCGTCAGCGTCCACTCCCTCGCCTGCCACGCGCTCGCCGGATACGGCACCGACGCCCAACGGACCGCCCACCTCCCCGGGATGCTCGCGGGCGGCCTGCTGGGCGCCTACTGCCTCTCCGAGCCGTCCTCGGGCTCCGACGCGGCCTCCCTCCGCACGAAGGCCGTGCGGGACGGCGAGGACTGGGTGCTCACCGGGACGAAGGCATGGATCACGCACGGCGGGATCGCCGACTTCTACACCGTCCTGGCCCGCACCGGGGAGGACGGCCCCCGGGGCATCACGGCCTTCCTGGTCCCCGGCGACGCCGACGGGCTCGACGCGGCCCTGCCCGAGAAGAAGATGGGCATGAAGGGCTCACCCACCGCCCAGCTGCACTTCGACGGCGTACGGATCTCCGGCGACCGCAGGATCGGGGAGGAGGGCCAGGGTTTCGCCATCGCCCTGTCCGCCCTCGACTCGGGGCGCCTGGGCATCGCCGCCTGCGCCGTCGGCGTCGCCCAGGCGGCCCTGGACGAGGCGGTCCGGTACGCCACCGACCGGCGGCAGTTCGGCCGCCCCGTCGCGGACTTCCAGGGACTGCGGTTCATGCTCGCCGACATGGCCACCCAGATCGAGGCCGGCCGGGCGCTCTACCTGGAGGCGGCACGGCTTCGCGACGCGGGCCTGCCGTTCTCCCGCCAGGCGGCCATGGCGAAGCTCTTCTGCACCGACGCGGCCATGCGCGTCACCACCGACGCGGTCCAGGTGCTGGGGGGTTACGGCTACACCCTCGACTTCCCGGTCGAGCGGCTGATGCGCGAGGCGAAGGTGCTGCAGATCGTCGAGGGCACCAACCAGATCCAGCGCATGGTCATCGCCCGTCACCTCGCGGGTCCCGAAACGCGCTGAACCGCAGGGGCCGGTCCGACCAGACCGGTGTCGTCATGATCCGGTTCCACTCCTGGTCGTGACGGCCCGGCAGGGTCAGGCCAGCACTCTCCCAACGGCGCAGCATGGCCCGGTAGATGGGCGGATCGGTACTGTGCGCCCCCGGGGGCCGTACGGGCTCCTGGGGCTGCGGCGCGGACCGGGGGACCGATGCTCCGGGCGGTGGTGCGGCGAGACGGCGGCGGGCGGGTCCGGCCGATGAATGCAGCGTGGTCATACCGGGCCAACGCCGCGACCCGGCCCGGGGTCACTGTCCGGCCGATTCGCGCGCCCGTTCCTCGGGTGCCGCGGTCACCGGCCGTCCGGTGGGGCCGGCGCCACCGCACCGGCCTGACCGTCGGGATGCGCGCACCGTGCCCGCGGGCCGTCCTCGGGCCGTCCGCGCCGACCGGGCGCGCCCCGGGTGTGCGTGGGGGCGTCAGGCGGCCTGACGCTGCGCCTGCGGCAGGTACCGCAGAGGACGCGAACCGGGACCCCCGGCGTGCGAGAAGGGCTGCATCCGCCAGTCCAGTCCCTGGGGGAGCGTCAGCAGCAGGGCCGCCTCCTGCTCCTGGACCCCGGGCGCCTCGTCCGCGGGGCGGGCCCGGGAGGCGTCACTGTTCGTGCCGGGGCAGACGGTGAGGACGAACGGATTCCACGGCGTGGCGCACAGCGCGTGCTGGGGAAGCACGTCCTCGTCCTCCAGCAGGGCGATCGCCCGGGAGCAGTCCGGGCAGATCACCCGGTACATCCCGACCGTGTCGTACGCGTCGAGGACGGTGTCCTCGTCCGGAGCGGTGAACGCGGTGGTGACCGCGTCGGTATCGGGCTGCGGTTCGGTACGTCGGGTGAGCTTCAGGCTCTGCATGGGTCTTTCCCCCCTCGGGTGGGCCGGCGTGGCGCCTTGGCCTCGGCCACAGCAAGCACTTCCCGTGGGAGGCCGGCCGTAATCGCGGGTCCGTCGGCTACCCCTCCGTAAACATGTGGCATTGGTCACATGCCCCTCGAACGCGGCCCTCCCGGGCCTCCGCGACTGTGCCTGGAGGGACCCGGGGCCATAGGTTGATCCGCATGGAGGAGCTGGACCGTCAGATCGTGGAGTTGCTCGTCAAGGACGGGCGGATGAGCTACACCGACCTGGGCAGGGCCACGGGCCTGTCCACCTCGGCCGTTCATCAGCGCGTCCGCCGGCTGGAGCAGCGCGGGGTGATCCGGGGCTACGCCGCCGTCGTCGACCCCGAGGCCGTCGGCCTGCCCCTCACCGCGTTCATCTCGGTGAAACCCTTCGACCCGAGCGCACCCGACGACATCGCCGAACGGCTGGCCGGCGTGCCGGAGCTGGAGGCGTGCCACAGCGTCGCCGGCGACGAGAACTACATCCTCAAGGTCCGGGTCTCCAGCCCCCTGGAGCTCGAACACCTGCTGACCCGGATCAGGACGCTGGCCGGGGTGTCCACCCGGACGACCGTCGTCCTCTCCACCCCCTACGAGGCGCGGCCGCCGCGCGTCTGAGGCGCCTGGGCCGCCGGTCGCGCGGGGGGCGGCGCCGGGGCCGGTCCCGGCAGGCGCGAGACTGGTCCCATGACCGAGAGCACCGCCCCCCAGAGCGAACACCGCACCGTGCTGCTGCGCGGTGGAGACGTCCACAGCCCCGCCGATCCGTTCGCCACCGCCATGGTCGTCGAACGCGGCCACGTCGCCTGGGTGGGGTCCGAGGGGGCGGCCGACGCCTTCGCCGGCGGTGTCGACGAGGTGATCGACCTGGAGGGGGCCCTGGTCACCCCGGCCTTCACCGACTCCCACGTGCACACCACGTCGACCGGACTCGCCCTCACCGGTCTGGACCTCTCCGGTGCGCGCACCCTCACGGAGGCCCTCGCCCTCGTACGCGCGTCCGCGTCCGGCCGGACGGACGGCGGGGTGATCCTCGGGCACGGATGGGACGCGGCCCGCTGGCCCGAGCAGCGGCCCCCGTCGCGTGCCGAGCTGGACGAGGCGGCCGGCGGCCGGGCCCTCTACCTGCCCCGGGTGGACGTCCACTCGGCCGTCGTGACCACGGCGCTGCTGGATCTGGTCCCGGGCGTCACCGGGCTGGCCGGCTACCACCCCGACGGCCCCCTGACCGGCGACGCCCACCACGCCGTGCGTGCGGCGGCCCACGGCGCCGTCACCCCCGCGCAGCGCGCCCGGGCCCAGCGCGCCGCCCTCGCGCACGCCGCCTCCTTGGGGATCGGCACCCTGCACGAGTGCGCGGGCCCCGAGATCTCGGACGAGGACGACTTCACCGGGCTCCTGGCGCTCGCCGCCGAGCAGCCCGGTCCGCGGGTCTTCGGCTACTGGGCCGAGCACGTCGAGGACGCGGAGGGAGCCCGCCGGATCCGCGAGCTCGGCGCGGTGGGTGCCGCCGGCGACCTCTTCGTGGACGGTTCGCTGGGCTCGCACACCGCCCACCTGCACGAGCCGTACGCCGACGCCCCGCACACCGGCACCGGCCTCCTGGACGCGGCGGCGATCGCGGTGCACGTGAAGGCCTGCACCGAGGCCGGTCTTCAGGCCGGCTTCCACGCGATCGGCGACGCGGCGGTCTCCGCCGTGGTGGCCGGGGTGCGGGCCGCCTCCGAGACTCTGGGCCTGGCCCGGATCAGGGCCGCCAGGCACCGGGTGGAACATGCCGAGATGCTCACCCCGGAGACCGTCGCCGCCTTCGCCGAGCTGGGGCTCACCGCCTCCGTCCAGCCGGCCTTCGACGCGGCCTGGGGCGGCCCGGACGGCATGTACGCCCGGCGGCTCGGCCCCGAGCGCGCCGCGACCCTCAACCCGTACGCCGCCCTGCTGCGCGCCGGCGTGCCCCTCGCCTTCGGCTCGGACAGCCCCGTCACCCCGCTGGACCCCTGGGGCACCGTGCGGGCCGCCGCCCACCACCGCACCCCCGGGCACCGGGTCTCCGTACGCGCCGGTTTCACCGCGCACACCCGGGGCGGCTGGCGGGCCGTCGGCCGCGACGACGGGGGTGTGCTCGTGCCGGGCGCCCCGGCCGACTACGCCGTCTGGCGCACCGGTGACCTGCTGGTCCAGGCCCCCGACGACCGGGTGGCGCGCTGGTCGACCGATCCCCGCTCCGGCACCCCGGGCCTGCCGGATCTCACCCCGGGGGCTGAACTCCCGGTCTGCCTGCGCACGGTCGTGTTCGGACACACGGTCTACGTACGGCCGAACGAGTGACGTCTCGATGTTCCGTTCCGCCGATCGATGGCGCGGGGTCCGCGCCGCGAGCGGCGAATCCTCGGCGCTGACCAGGCGCTTTCCGAAGAAACAGCAGGTCGGGGGAGTGTTGACAGAAAGCGCCCACCGGCCGGTAGGTTCGGCCGGGTCCACCACTGGACGTCCGACCGGTCGGACCTCCACGCAGTCGTCGAACGCCGCTGGGTCATGTGGGGCGGTGTGCCGCACCGGCGCACCGCCACTGACAGCCAGGTCCAGCGCCGGCGCCTCGGGAGCGAGGGAAGGTTTCGTCCGGACGGCAGGTGTGACCCGGGTGGGGCCCGGAGGTTCAGTAGACAACGGCTCTCGGTCGACCCGCAGCCAGCGGATCCCAGGTCGGCCCGAAGGACGCCGGGCCCCGACCCGCAGTGCTGCCCTTCTGTCCCCCGATCCATGCTTCTGTCCGTGCGGACGCACGCCACCCCGTGACCGTGCCGGGGTCCTGCCGCGTCCTGCTGGATATGGTGTGCACCTGCGTACGGACTTTAAGGGGCAGTAGTGAACGACGGCGGACAGCGGCAGTTCGGCCCGCTCGGCAGGGTCCTGGTGATCATCCCGACCTACAACGAGGCCGACAACGTCGAGCTGATCGTCGCCCGGGTGCGCGCCGCCGTGCCGGAGGCGGACATCCTCGTCGCCGACGACAACAGCCCCGACGGCACCGGCAAGGTCGCCGACGCGCTCGCGGTCGGCGACAGCCAGGTGCACGTCCTGCACCGCAAGGGCAAGGAGGGGCTCGGAGCCGCCTACCTCGCCGGTTTCCGGTGGGGATCCGAGCACGGCTACGGCGTCCTGGTCGAGATGGACGCCGACGGCTCCCACCAGCCGGAGGAGCTGCCCCGGCTCCTCACCGCCCTGAAGGGCGCCGACCTGGTCCTCGGCTCACGCTGGGTGCCCGGCGGCCGGGTGGTCAACTGGCCCCGGCACCGCGAGATGATCTCCCGCGGCGGCAGCCTCTACTCCCGGATGCTGCTGGGCCTCTCGGTCCGTGACGTCACCGGCGGCTACCGGGCCTTCCGCACCGAGACCCTGGACGGTCTCGGCCTCGACGAGGTCGCCTCGCAGGGGTACTGCTTCCAGGTCGATCTCGCCCGGCGGGCCGTCGAGGCCGGCTACCACGTGGTCGAGGTGCCGATCACCTTCATGGAGCGCGAGATCGGCGACTCCAAGATGAGCCGCGACATCCTCGTCGAGGCCCTGTGGCGGGTCACCGGCTGGGGCATCACCGGCCGCGCCAACAAGGTGCTGGGCCGCAAGACCCCCTGACCGTCCCCGGCCGTCCCAAGATCACCTCCTTACGGCGCCCGGACGCCCGTACAGGCACACTGGGGGCATGACGACCGGCACACCGCCTCCGACCCGTCCACGGCGCTCACGCGCCCGTACCCTCCTGCCGCTGGGCATCGCCGTCTGGCTGGTGCTGGAGATCTGGCTGCTGACCGTGGTGGCCGGCGCGGCGAACGGCTTCACCGTGCTGCTGATCCTGGTCGCCGGCGCCGTGCTCGGAGCCGTGGTGATCAAGAGGGCGGGCCGGCGCGCCTTCCGCAACCTCACCGAGACCCTGCAGCGGATGCCCGGACAGCCGGGCGCCCCGACGGCCCCGGCCGAGGCCCCGTCCGGCACGAAGGGCAACGGCCTCCTCATGCTGGGCGGCCTGCTCCTGATGATCCCCGGCGTGCTCTCCGACGCGGCCGGCCTGCTCCTGCTGCTGCCCCCGGTCCGCGCGGTGCTCGGGCGCTACGCGGAGCGCTCCCTGGACCGGCGGATGAGGTCGGCGACGGCCGGAGGCTTCTCGGAGGCCTTCCAGCAGGCCCGTATCCACCGGCCGGACGGCAAGGTCGTCCAGGGCGAGGTCGTCCGCGAGGACGGTCCGCCCGGGCCGCACCGCCCCGACGACGGCGAGGGCACCGGCCGTCCGCCGCTGACCCCCTGAACCGCCCCGCCCGATTCCACCGGCCGCGCTACGGTCCGCCCCCCGGGGCGGGCCGTCCGGGCTCCGACGGGGAACCGCGGCGGCGCCGGGGAACCGGCGGGCGTCACCGTGTGAGGACGGACACACCAAGAGCCGCGGGCCGCGACACATGTGCTGTGTCGCGGCCCGCGGCTCTTGATCGTGCGGTGTCAGGCGGTCAGGCAGACTTCCTGCTGTCCCGCGGGTGCACGGCGATGTTCATGGCACCGGAGCGCAGAACCGCCAGCCTCTCGGCCAGCACCTCTTCCAGCTCCTCGCGGGTACGCCGCTCCATGAGCATGTCCCAGTGCGTGCGCGCGGGCTTGCCCTTCTTCTCTTCGGGGCCGTCCCCGTCCACCAGGAGTGCCGTGGCGCCGCACGCCTTGCACTCCCACTCCGGCGGAATCTCCGCCTCTACCGAGAACGGCATCTCAAATCGATGTCCGTTCGGGCATGCGTACTCCACCGCCTGGCGCGGGGCCAGATCGATGCCGCGGTCCGTCTCGTAGCTGGTAACCACGAGTCGCGTGCCGCGGAGAGCTCGCTCACTCATGAATCGTGCCTCCCGGGCTTGTCGCCCACAGGACAGGTGTCGCTGTCGTCGTCATCCGGTCAACGTCCGGTCGGCGGCAAAGATTCCCGTTGCCGGTCATGCGTCGCCCGTCGTCCCGCTGCTCGGTCTGGGTTGCTCTTACCCACGGGTGCCCGGTTTGTCACCTCTGGCGGAAGATGTCACCCAGGGGTTTCACTCTTCCACTCGCAGTAACGGTCCTCCGGGCAGGCCAAAGACGTATACTACCGGCCTTTCACTTCGGCGTCTAAACGCGTTCCGGCACGGGGTTGCCCGCGGCGGCCACCGCGGCCCGCACCGGCACCCTCGCCAGCAGCGCCGAGCCGACCACGAAGAAGAGCACCAGGGACAGGATCGCATCCCGGTAGCTGCCGGTGAGCTGGTAGCCCAGACCGAAGACCAGCGGCCCCAGCCAGCTGAGTCCCCGGTCGCTCATCTCGTAGGCGGAGAAGTACTCCGCCTCCTTGCCGCGGGGCACGAGGTGCGAGAAGAGGGACCGCGACAGGGCCTGGCTGCCGCCCATCACCAGCCCGATCGCCGCGGCCAGGACGTAGAAGAACACCGGCGCGTCGGAGGGCAGCACGTACGCCGCGGCCAGGATCAGGGTCCAGACGGCCAGCGACGCCAGAATCGTGTGCTTCGCCCCGTAGCGCCGGGCGAGTCGTCCCATCCCCAGGGCCCCCGCCACCGCGAGCACCTGCACGAGCAGCACCGCCGTGATCAGGGTCGTCTGGTCGAGGCCGAGCTCTGCGGAGCCGTAGAGGGACGCCTGCGAGATCACGGTCTGGATGCCGTCGTTGTAGACCAGGTAGGCGAGCAGGAAGGACAGCGTGAGCGGATGGCGGCGCATGTCGCGCAGCGTCGCCAGCAGCTGCCGCCAGCCGGAGCCGACCGCGCCCTCGCCGGCCGCCCCGCCGTCGCCGCGCACCACCCGGCGGTCCCGCAGCCGGCGCAGCGGGACCAGGGCGAACGCGCCCCACCACACGCCGGCCGAGGCGATGCAGATCCGGACCGCTTCGGACTCGGACAGTCCGAAGGAGTCGTGCCCCGTGTAGAGGACCAGGTTCAGGACGAGGACGAGGGCGCCCGAGGTGTAGCCGAACGCCCACCCGCGGGAGGAGACCGCGTCGCGCTCCTCGGGTGTGGAGATCTGCGGCAGGTACGCGTTGTACAGGGCCATCGAGACGGAGATCGACGCGTTCGCCACGATCAGCAGCAGGGCGCCCAGCAGATAGCGGTCGCCGTCCAGAAAGAACATGCAGGCGGTCGCCGTCGCGCCGGTGTACGCGGCTGCCGCGAGGAGGGGCTTCTTGCGTCCCGTGCGGTCGGCCGCCGCTCCGACGACCGGCATGACGATCACCGCCACGACGATCGACACCGACACGGCGTAGGCGAAGAGCGAGCCCGCCCGGACGGGTATGCCCAGCGGGTGCACGAACCCGTCCGCGTCGGCGGCCGCCTCGGCTATGGACGTCAGGTACGGGCCGAGGAAGACCGTCAGCACGCTGGTGGAGTACACCGAACACGCGAAGTCGTAGAAGTACCAGCCGCGTTGCTCCCGCCTGCGGTCGGCGTCCCCGGCCGGCCGCTCCGCCGGATCCGCGGTCCCTGCGGTGTCGGTGCTCACGCGGCGCCCCCTCGATCGTCCCGTGCGGACGCCGCGGTTCCCGGCGTCACGCCCAGGCCCCCCGCTCGCCCAGCACCGTGCGCAGCGTCTCGATGTGATCGGTCATGATGCCATCCACCTCCAGGTCCAGGAGCGCTGCCATCCGTTCCGGTTCGTTGACCGTCCAGACGTGCACCTGGAGTCCGAGCGCGTGCGCCGTGCGGACGAACCTCCGGTCGACGACCCGGACGCCGTTCTGGTGCTCCGGGACCTGCGCGCAGACCGCGCCCGCCCGGAGCGCCGCCGGTATGCCGTACGAGCGCAGCCTCAGGCCGAGCACGCCCCGCACCCCGTAGGAGGTGGCCAGCCGGGGGCCCGCGAGGCGGTGGGCCCGGGCCACCCGGGCCTCCGAGAACGACCCCACGCACACCCGGTCCCACGCGCCGGTCCTGCGGATCAGGGCGACGAGCGGGGCGAGGGCGGGCTCCGCCTTGATGTCCACGTTCCAGCGGGCGTCGGGGAACTCCTCCAGCAGGTCCTCGAACAGCGGCAGCGGTTCGCTGCCCGCCACCCGCGCCCGGCGGACCTCGCTCCAGGGCAGTGCGGCTATCCGCCCCGCGGCGTCCGTCACCCGGTCCAGCGTCGGGTCGTGGAAGGCGACCAGGCGCCCGTCCGCCGTGGCGTGCACGTCGGTCTCGAAATAGCGGTAGCCGGCGCCCGCCGCCCGGCGGAACGCGGCTGCGGTGTTCTCCAAGCCGTCCGCCGCCCCGCCGCGGTGGGCGAAGGGGATCGTCGACGGATGGTCCAGGTAGGGGTGGCGCCCCGGGGTCGCTGCGGTCACCGCGGGATTATCGCCCCTCGCGACGACCGTCAGGCAACGGCCGCGGTGCGGGCGTCCGGCGCGGGAAGGGCGAAGAGGCGCAGGAAGAGCTGGGCGAGCGGTCCGATGGCCAGGGCGTAGAGGACCGTGCCGACGCCGAGGGAGCCGCCGAGCAGGAACCCGGTCACGACCACGGCGACCTCGATCGCCGTGCGCACCAGCCGGACGGAGCGGCCCGTGAGCCGGTTCAGGCCCGTCATCAGGCCGTCGCGCGGCCCCGGACCGAAGCGCGCGGAGATGTACAGCCCGGTCGCGGCGCCGTTGAGGACGACGCCCGCCGCCATCACCGGGATCCGCGCCCCGAGGCCGTGGATCTCCGGTACGAGGGCCAGGGTGGCGTCCATGGCGATCCCGACCACGAAGACGTTGGAGACGGTGCCGAGCCCGGGGCGCTGCCTGATCGGGATCCACAGGAGCAGCACCACCGCTCCGACGACGATCGAGACGACGCCGATGGAGACGCCGGTCCGCCCGGACAGGCCCTGGTGCAGCACTCCCCAGGGTTCGAGTCCGAGCCCGGCGCGCACCAGGAGCGCCGAACTGGCGCCGTACAGGGCCAGGCCCACGGAGAGGTGGGCCAGCCGCCGGCTGAGACCGGCGCCGCTCCGGACGGTGGGATCGGACAAGGTGGTGCCCCCTGTGTGGTGACGGTGGACTGCTGCATGTCACTCTGTGGCAGGGGATCGGCCGCCAACTATGGCCAATCCGAGGAAGGTGGACTGATTCGCATGGCCCAGTGGACCTCGACCGTGGGTGCGGCGCAGCTCGCCCGCCAGCTCCAGAGCCGGCAGGCCCGGCCCCCGGTGCCCGGCACCCGCAAGCCCCCCGCCTACCGGGCCCTCGCCGACGGCGTCCGGCTGCTCGTCCTGGAGGGGCGGGTGCCCGTCGCCGCCCGGCTCCCGGCCGAGCGTGAGCTGGCCCTGGCCCTGTCCCTCAGCCGCACCACCGTGGCCGCCGCCTACGAGGCGCTGCGGGCGGAGGGGTTCCTGGAGTCACGCCGCGGGGCGGGCAGCTGGACCGCCGTCCCGGCCGGGAACCCGCTGCCGGCCCGCGGTCTCGAACCGCTGCCCCCGGAGTCCCTCGGCTCGATGATCGACCTCGGCTGCGCGGCCCTGCCCGCGCCTGAGCCGTGGCTGACCCGCTCCGTCCAGGGCGCACTGGAGGAGCTGCCGCCGTACGCGCACACGCACGGCGACTACCCGGCCGGACTGCCCGCCCTGCGCCGGATGATCGCCGACCGCTACACGGCGAGCGGCATCCCCACCATGCCCGAGCAGATCATGGTCACCACCGGTGCGATGGGTGCCATCGACGCCATCTGCCACCTCTTCGCCGGACGCGGTGAGCGCATCGCCGTGGAGTCCCCGAGCTACGCCAACATCCTCCAGCTGATGCGGGAGACGGGGGCCAGGCTGGTGCCCGTGGCGATGGAGGAGGGGCTCGGCGGCTGGGACATGAACCGGTGGCGGCAGGTGCTGCGGGACGCGGCGCCGAGGCTCGCCTACGTCGTCGCGGACTTCCACAACCCCACGGGCGCGCTCGCCGACGAACAGCAGCGCCGGGCCCTGGTCGAGGCCGCCCGCTCGGCCGGCACGGTCCTGGTGGTCGACGAGACCATGAGCGAGCTGGACCTGGACGGCGGCGACCTGCCGCGCAAGGTCTGCGCCTTCGACCCGGCGGGGAGCACCGTCCTGACCGTGGGTTCCGCCAGCAAGGCGTTCTGGGCGGGCATGCGGATCGGCTGGGTGCGGGCCGCGCCGGACGTGATCCGCAGCCTGGTCTCGGCGCGCGCGTACGCCGACATGGGGACCCCGGTGCTGGAGCAGCTGGCGATCGACTGGCTGATGCGGACCGGCGGCTGGGAGCAGGCCGTGACCGTCCGGCGCGAGCAGGCGAAGGAGAACCGGGACGCCCTGGTGCGGGCGGTGCGGCGGGAGCTCCCCGAGTGGGAGTTCGAGGTGCCGCGCGGTGGCCTCACCCTCTGGGTGCGTACCGGCGGGCTCTCCGGCTCCCGGCTGGCCGTGGCGGGCGAACGCGTCGGCGTCCGCGTCCCGTCCGGACCCCGGTTCGGGGTCGACGGTGCCTTCGAGGGCTATGTGCGGCTGCCCTTCACGGTGAGCGGGGCGGTGGCGGACGAGGCGGCCCAGCGGCTCGCCATGGCCGCCGGACTGGTCGCCTCCGGCGCGGGAGCGGGAGCGGAGGCACCCCGGACCTTCGTGGCCTGAGGTGCCGCCGCGCCGCCCCTCCGCCGTGTCCCGAGGTGCCCCGCCGCGCTATCCCTCCGCGGTGGCCGGGGCCCCGATCAGCCGGTCCGCGGGGGCGGAGGCCCGGCCGGGCGGCCCGGGCGCGGGGCGAGCGTCCGGAGCGGCCCGCTCCACCGCCGGTGCCCCGGCGGGCAGCAGGTCGAGCACCGCGGTGCGGTGCGCCTCGCTCGTGGCCTCGTCGTACGGGTCCGGGGTGGCCGGTACCTGGAGCCGCAGGACGGCGCCGCCGCCCAGCCGGGTGTAACCGCGGCCCGGGGGGACGTCGGGGGTGGGCGTGGTGTGCGGCTGCGCGCCGAGCACCGCCTCGACCTGCTCGCGGTCCGCCGGGCCGAGGACGGCGCGCGCCCTGGTGTGCGCGTGCACGGACTCGTCGAGTGCGTCCAGGCTGTCGAACTGCTCCGCGACGACGACCGTCACGCCGGCGGCGCGGCCGTGCCGCAGCGGCACCCGGAGCAGCTCCTGCGGGTCCTGCCTGCCGTCGGCCGCCGCCAGGTGCCCGAGTGCGCCCGGGCGGTCGACCAGGATCCAGAGCGGGCGTCCGATGTCCTCGGGCTCGGGGTGCCCGGCCTGGCGGGCGCGGTTGGCCGCGATGAGCCGCCGCTCGGTCTCGTGCGCCGCCCATTCGAGCGTGGCGAGGGCCCCCGCCAGTCCGCGTTCCACGGCCAGGACGCCGGCCCGCCCGGTCAGGAAGCCGTACTCGCCGCTCCCGCCGCCCTCCACGACGAGGACGTCGCCGTGCTGGAGGGCCTGCAGGGCGAGCGAGCGCAGCAGGGTCGTGGTGCCGCTGCCCGGGTGCCCGGCGACCAGCAGATGGGGCTCCGTCGAACGGGCCCCGGTCCGCCAGATCACGGGAGAGGCGTCCCGGGTCGCGTCGCCGTCCTCCACGGGCACGGTCCGCCGGACCGCGTCGGCGTCGGTGAAGCCCAGCACCGTCTCGCCCGGGGCGGTGACGAAGCGCTGGGCGGCGAGGGTGGTGGGCAGCGCGGCCAGCACGGTCATGAGGAGGTGGTTGTTCTCCTCGTCCCAGGCGAAGTGGTACTCGCGGCCCCGGCCCGACTTGGCGTGGAGCACCTGCTCGACGCGGGAGCGGGCGTCGGGATCGCCGTCGGTGAAGTACGCCGGATAGGTCACCTGGAGCCGGGTGAGCCGGCCGTCGGCGTCGAAGGCGTACGAGGTGCCGAAGGTCTTCTCCCAGTCGCCGCCGTGGGAGAACAGCGGGCCGGGGTCGTCGGGGACGGAGAAGTGCGGGACCAGCGCCTCGTAGAGCGCCCGGAGCCGGGCCGTCTCCGCCTCGTCGGGGCCGGTCTTCACGGGGGTGCGGTCGCGCCCCCGCCATGCGGCGGCGCCCATCACCGAGATGAGGGCCAGCAGCGGCCCGTAGGGGATGAGCGCCACCACCAGGACGCAGGCCGCGACGAGGAACAGCGCGTGCCCGCGCCGTTCCCTCGGGGTCGCGGCCCACTTCTGCCGTGCCGCCCCCGCAAGCAGCCGCATGCCACGGGTGACCGTGATCAGCGGATGGAGGACGTCGGTGGCGTTGTCGGCGGCCGTGCGCGCGATCTCGCGACTGCGGGTGATCGAAGCGCTGCCGCTGCTCAGAATGCGGGGGAGTGGTCGCCGGGCCACGTCGGTCTCCTGAAGAGGTCGGAGCGGTTTCGGAGCGTCAGAACTTGATCCCGCCCAGCATGCTGGCGAGGCTCGCCCCGCCGGCCGTGATGCTCGGCGCGATGGCGGTGCCGGCCAGGTAGAAGCCGAACAGGGCGCAGATGAGGGCGTGGGACGCCTTGAGCCCGTCCTTCTTGAAGAACAGGAAGACGATGATGCCGAGCAGTACCACGCCCGAGATGGAGAGGATCATGAGCGGTTCTCCTGGTTGATGGGGACAGTCACCATGAGTACTTCCAGGATCACAAGATGTACCTATACGATAAAAGGTGCAAGTGAGTGAATAAGGATGCATGTCACCCGACCGGCGGGCGCGGAGCCATCGCCTCCGCAGGGCCGCCCGATCCCCGCGAGCCCCGCCCGCACGGGGAAAAGGGCCCCGGAACCGTGATCCACGGCCGCTCCGGGGAAGGCTGACGAGCGACCCGAGCAGTACTCTGTCGATTCACTCGTACGGCCCCTCCGCCGTACCCCCCACCAGGCCGGCCACGGCCGGAAGCCCATGGAAGGCGGTCCGCCCCGATGAGCGAAACCCCCGATCCCGAGGTGGTCGAGCTGGCGACGAAGGTCTTCGACCTCGCCCGCCGGGGGGAGAGCGGCACACTCGCCGCCTACGTCGACGCGGGGGTCCCCGCGAACCTCACCAACGACCGGGGCGACTCCCTGCTCATGCTCGCCGCGTACCACGGGCACGCGCCCGCCGTCGTCGCGCTCGCGGACCGCGGCGCCGACCCGGACCGGGCCAACGACCGGGGACAGACCCCCCTGGCCGGAGCCGTCTTCAAGGGCGAGCGCGCGGTGATCGACGCACTGCTGGCCGCGGGCGCCGATCCGGCCGCCGGAACACCCTCCGCGGTGGACACCGCGCGCATGTTCGGCAAGGACGACCTGCTGGAACTCTTCGGTGCGCGCTGAACGGCGGGCCGGGCGGTCCGTCGTAAATGTGGTCGCGTCGGCGAAATGGCTGGGTCATCATGACGTCGCGGGTCCGCACCGGGCCACCGACGAGAGGCAGAGGAAGATGAACACCAGGCGGAAGACGGCGGTCGGCCGATCGTGCAGCTGCGCGGGCTAGGGGATGTCACCCCGGCACAAGGAATAGCACAGTCCCGGTCGCGTCGACAGCTTGATGTGAGGCTTTCCCCATGTTCGATCCGTTCATAGCGCCGAGCGGCACCCTGCTCGGCCTGCTGCAGAGGGGCCGCGGCGACGGCACGCTCCACGCGCTCGCCGCACCGCGCCCCGAGGCCCTCGCGGCGCTCAACCACTGCGTCCTGAGCGATCCGCGTCACGACTGGCAGATCGAGAACCGCTCCCTCTACTACGCCCGCCTGTACCTCGACCTCGACGGTGGCACCGAGGAGATCGAGCGGCACCTGTGGGACCCCGAGGACCACCTCGACACCGACGACTCGCGCACGGGGCTCGCACTCGCCGTGCTCGGGCACCTCGCCTCCTACGGGCGCGACGACGCCCTCGTGCTGCTGCGCCGGTACGCCGCGTCCGGGGCCAACTGGGCCTGGGCGCTCGACGAGCTGGCCCTGCGCGACGACGACACCGGGCTGCGCTCCCTCGCCGAGGCGGTGCTGGCCCGCTTCCCCGCCACCCCCGACGGCACCGCCGAGCTCGCCGCGACCGTGCGGGACGCCTTCGAGCCCCGCCCCTGGCGGCTCTGGGCCGACGACCCGCGCGAGACGGTCGGCGCCCGTGTCCGGGCCGCGACGGAACAGGGCTCCTTCGACCGCTGGCAGCGGCAGATGAGGCCGGGCGGACCGCGTCCCGGCTGGAGCGTCGAGGCCGTCTTCGCCTGGGCCCAGGAAGGCCTGGAGCGCGGCAGCGCCCTGCACGTCCCCGCGGCGCGCTGCCTCTCGGCCGTCGCCGGGGCCGAGGACCGGCCGCTGATCGTCGAGGCCGCCCGCAGCGGCCCGGACGGCGCGCGCTGCGCCGCCCTGCACTACCTCGCCGAGGCCCGGGACCCCGCCGTGCTCGATCTCGTCGAGCTCGCCGTCACCGGCCCCTCCCGGACCGGCCCCTCCCGGACCGTCGCCGATGCGGCCGTCGCCGCCTTCGAGCGCATGTGCGGCGACGAGGCCGTCGCCCGCGCACGCCGCTGGGCCCACCGGCCCGACGCCCTCGGCGCCTCGGCGGCCGGCGTCCTCGCCTGCCGCGGCGCCGCCCAGGACACCCCGCTGGTCCTCGCCGCACTGCGCGAGGCGGTCCGCGGCGAAGGCCCCGACACCACGCGGCTGTGGACCCTCGTCGACGGTGCGGGCCGGCTGGGCATCGCCTGTGCCGCCCCCGTCCTGCGTCACGTCTACCGGGAGACGTCCTCCTCGCACCTGCGCGGCCGCGCCGCCCGGGCCCTGGCCGCCACCGACCCGTCGTTCGCCAGCGGGTTCGCCGTCGAATGCCTCTGGGACTGCGAGGAGACCACCCGGGAGCTGGCCGCACACCACGCGGAGACCGGGGACATCAGGGTCGCCGAACGACTGCGGCGGCTCGCCGCCGACCCGGCCGAGGAGGCCGAGGTGCAGACCGCCGTACGCAGCCGGATCGGACCGGACGCGCCCGCCGTCTGAACCGGTGCCCGGCCGACCGGGCCCGGACGCCGCGCGCCGGGGGCGCGCGGCCCACGCCCCTGCGACGCCCCGGGCGGAGAGCCCCGGGCCGGCCGCGGACACCCGCCCGGTGCCGCCACCCGCGTCCATGCCGTTTCCCGCGCCGCGCTTCGCGCCCGCCCGCTACCGGCCCGCCCCGCGCCCGCCCGCGCCCACCGGCCGCCCGTCACCGCCCCGTACGCGGCTCTGCTGCGGGGGTCCGTGCCCCGCACCAGAATGGAGGGATGACCGGGCGCTGGGAGTTCTGGATCGACCGCGGCGGCACCTTCACGGACATCGTCGGGCGCGACCCCGAGGGCCGCCTGGTCTCCCGCAAGCTGCTCTCGCGCGACCCCGGACGCCCCCGCGACGCCGCGGTCGCCGGAATCCGCCTGCTGCTCGGCCTCGGCCCGGACGACCCGGTCCCCGCCGACCGGGTCGCGGGCGTCAAGATGGGCACCACGGTCGCCACCAACGCGCTCCTGGAACGGCGGGGCGAGCCGACCGTCCTGGTCATCACCGAAGGGTTCCGGGACGCCCTGCGGATCGCGTACCAGAACCGGCCCCGCCTGTTCGACCGCCGCATCCTGCTCCCCGAGGCCGTGTACGACCGGGTCGTCGAGGTCCCGGAGCGCGTCGACGCCCGGGGCGGGACCGTACGCCCCCTCGACCGCGCCGCCGTGGCCGAGCGGCTCCGGGCCGCCGCCGGGGACGGTCTCCGCAGCGCCGCCGTCGTGCTCATGCACGGCTACCGGTACCCGGAGCACGAGCGAGCCGTGGCGCGGGAGGCCGAGGCGGCGGGCTTCACCCAGATCAGCTGCTCGCACGAGGTCAGTCCGCTGATCAAGCTCGTCCCGCGCGGCGACACCACCGTCGTCGACGCCTACCTCTCGCCGATCCTGCGCAGGTACGTCGAGGAGGTGGCCGGTGAACTCGCCGGGATCCGCCTCATGTTCATGCAGTCCAACGGCGGGCTCCGCGAGGCGGCGCACTTCCGGGGCAAGGACGCCGTGCTCTCCGGGCCCGCCGGCGGCGTCGTCGGCATGGTGCGCACGTCCGCCCAGGCCGGGTACGACCGGGTCGTCGGCTTCGACATGGGCGGCACCTCCACCGACGTCTCCCACTACGCGGGCGAGTTCGAGCGGGAGCTCGACACCCGGGTCGCCGGGGTGCGGATGAGCGCCCCCATGATGAGCATCCACACCGTCGCCGCGGGCGGGGGATCCGTCCTGCACTTCGACGGGCGGCGCTACCGGGTCGGCCCCGACTCGGCGGGCGCCGACCCGGGCCCCGCCTGCTACCGCCGGGGCGGCCCGCTCACCGTCACCGACGCCAACGTCATGCTGGGACGCGTCCTCCCGGAGCACTTCCCCGCCGTCTTCGGCCCGCGGGGCGACGAGCGGCTCGACGCGGCCCTGGTCCGGGAACGCTTCGCGGCCCTCGCCGAGGAGGTCTCCGCCGCCACCGGGAGCGGGCGGACGGCCGCCGAGGTGGCCGGCGGCTTCCTGGAGATCGCGGTGCTCAACATGGCGAACGCGGTCAAGAGGATCTCCGTCCAGCGGGGCCACGACATCACCCGCCACGCACTCACCTCCTTCGGCGGCGCCGGCGGGCAGCACGCCTGCGCCGTCGCCGACGCCCTGGGCATCGGCACCGTCCTCGTACCGCCGCTGGCCGGTGTCCTCTCCGCGTACGGGATCGGTCTGGCCGACGCCACCGCGATGCGCGAGCAGTCCGTCGAGGCCCCGCTGGACGAGGACACGGCGAGACGCGTGCGCGCGGTGCGCGACGACCTCGCGGAGCGCACCCGGGCCGAACTCCGCGCGGACGGCCTGTCCGACGGCGCCGTCGGCACCCGGGCGCGGGTCCTCCTGCGCTACGCCGGCACGGACGCCGCCCTGCCCGTGGCCCACGGCACCGTCGCCGCCATGGCGGCGGAGTTCACCGAGGCGCACCGGGCCCGGTACGGCTTCACCATGGACAAGCCCCTGGTGGCCGAGGCCGTCTCGGTGGAGGCCACCGGCACCGCCGGACCGCACGTCGCGCCCCGGACCGGCGTGCGCACCGGCGAGGGCCCGCCGAGGCCGCTGGGGACCGTCACCATGTTCACCGGGGGCGGGTGGCGCGACGCCGGGCTGCACCGCCGCGGCACCCTGCGCGCTGGTGACGTCGTGCCCGGCCCGGCCGTCGTCGCCGAGGACGACGCCACCACCGTCGTCGACCTCGGCTGGCGGGCCGTGGTGGGGCCGGCCGGGCACCTCGTGCTGACCCGGGCCGAGCCGAGACCGGGCCGGACCGCCGTCGGCACCCGGGTGGACCCGGTCCTGCTCGAAGTCTTCAACAACCAGTTCATGTCGGTCGCCGAGCAGATGGGCGTGCGGCTGGAGAACACGGCGCACTCCGTCAACATCAAGGAGCGGCTGGACTTCTCGTGCGCCCTGTTCGACGCCGACGGCGGCCTGGTGGCGAACGCCCCGCACATCCCGGTGCACCTGGGATCGATGGGGGAGTCCATCAAGGAGGTGCTCCGTCGCAACGCGGGGTCCCTGCGGCCCGGCGACGTGTACGCCGTCAACGATCCCTACCACGGCGGGACTCATCTGCCGGATGTGACCGTCGTGACACCGGTGTTCGACGAGCCCGCACGGGGCGGGCGGGACCGGCTGCGCTTCCTGGTGGCCTCGCGCGGCCACCACGCGGAGATCGGCGGCATCACCCCCGGCTCCATGCCCGCCTTCAGCCGTACGGTCGACGAGGAGGGCGTCCTGTTCGACAACTGGCTGCTGGTGCGCGACGGCACGCTGCGCGAGGCGGAGACCAGGCGCCTGCTCACCGGCGCCGCCCACCCCTCGCGGGACCCGGACACCAACCTCGCCGACCTGCGCGCCCAGATCGCCGCCAACGAGAAGGGCATCACGGAACTGCGGCGCATGACCGAGGAGTTCGGCCAGGACGTCGTCGAGGCGTACATGGGCCACGTCCAGGACAACGCTGAGGAGTCCGTACGCCGGATCGTGGCCGGGCTGCGCGACGGCTCCTGCCGTTACGAGACCGACGGCGGCGCCGTCATCGAGGTGGGCGTACGGGTCGACCGCGCGGCCCGCCGCGCCGTCATCGACTTCGCGGGGACCTCCCCGCAGCTGGCCGGCAACTTCAACGCCCCCCGGGCCGTGGTCATGGCCGCGGTGCTCTACGTGTTCCGCACCCTCGTCGCGGAGGACATCCCGCTCAACAGCGGCTGCCTGAAACCCCTGGACATCCGCGTCCCGGAGGGATCCATGCTGGCCCCGGTCCACCCGGCGGCGACCGTCGCGGGCAACGTCGAGACCTCCCAGGCCGTCACCGGCGCCCTCTACGCCGCCCTGGGCGTCCAGGCCGAGGGGTCCGGCACCATGAACAACTTCACCTTCGGCAACGACCGCGTCCAGTACTACGAGACCGTCGCCAGCGGTTCCGGCGCCGGCGACGGCTTCGACGGGGCCGACGCGGTGCAGACCCACATGACCAACTCCCGGCTCACCGACCCGGAGATCCTCGAATGGCGCTACCCGGTGCTGCTGGAGAGCTTCGGCGTGCGCGGGACCGGCGGGGGAGCGGGCCGGTGGCACGGCGGGCGCGGGGTGGAACGCCGGATCCGCTTCCTCGAACCCGTCACCGTGACCCTCCTGTCGGGCCACCGCAGGGTCCCGCCCTACGGCATGGCCGGCGGCGCCCCCGGAGCCCTCGGCGAGCAGTACGTCGAACGGGCCGGCGACGGGTCCGTGACACCCCTCGAAGGTTGCGACACCGCCGCGCTGGACGCCGGGGACGTCCTGGTGCTGCGCACCCCGGGAGGCGGCGGTTACGGGCCGCCGTGACCGGTCGCTTCTGCGCCGTTTCGACCGTTGTCGGTGCGAGGACCTAATCTGTGCAGCGTGACTTCGCCTGCCGACACCCAGACCGCTGCGCCCCAGCTCAGCGCGGGACCGAGGCCCGCTCCGGGACCCGCCGCCGACGAGGGGCTCTCGCGTCGGCTGCGCGCGCTCGCCTGCACCGCCCCGCTGCACGACCTCGACGTGCGCAAGGCCAACCTCGCCGGCGCGTACACGGTCTACGCCATGGCGGAGGTCGCCCTCGCGGCCATCGACCTCGTCACCCTCAACATGGACTTCGACACCGGCGCCGACCACGACCAGATAGTGGCCAGGCTCCTCCCGCGCGTCGCGGCCCAGGCCCCGGACCGCCCCGTCACCGAGCACGAACGGGTCGCGCGCTGGGTCCTGGAGAACCTCGTCAACGTCGGCACCGTGGACCGTGGCTTCCGCGCCGTGTACGGCACCTTCGGCCCCGACGGCGTCTACGTCCGCAGGGACTACGACTTCAAGCTCATCGAGGAGGTCCCGGGCCACGGCGGCAGCGTCTACCTCCGCACCACCGACGAGGCGGTCAACGTCCTGGTCGGCGCCCTGGACACGGACGTCACCAGCGCCCAGATCGCCGCCGAGGTGAAGCTGGAGGTCCTCATCAGCAGGGGCCGCCTCGCCGACGCGCAGCTCGCCGCCGAACAGGCCCGCTACCG
Organism: Streptomyces sp. NPDC006296; assembly: GCF_040613235.1. Taxonomy (NCBI): domain Bacteria; kingdom Bacillati; phylum Actinomycetota; class Actinomycetes; order Kitasatosporales; family Streptomycetaceae; genus Streptomyces; species Streptomyces sp. NPDC006296. Next base: position 78,288 of record NZ_JBEXRT010000028.1, read on the forward strand.
CACCGTGCAGTACGCCGAGACGCTCCGCAGGACCCTGGAGGCGACCCGGCGCAACGTCCGCGCCGTCGACTGGCTCAACGCGGTCCCCGACATGATCACCGAGGCCCTGGACCACGTCGCCGACCGCTACCGCCACGAGAACGCGATCCTCACCAACATCCGCAAGGCCAGGGACGAGGCCGAGGAGCCCGAGCACAAGCGCCGCGCCGCCGAGCTCGTCGACATCGTCAAGGACTGCATCCGCCGCCACACCCAGCTCCAGTCCAGGCTTTTGGAGGCCGGACCGCTGTTCCGCGCCGAGCAGGACCGGCAGGCGTTCGCCCCGCCCACCGCGCGGGCGGGCCTCGACCTGTACGGCCAGCTCGTCGTCCCCGTGCTGCCGCTCCCGGTCGAGCGGGCGAGCCGGGTGACCGACGCGTTCTTCGCCCACGGCACCGGCCTGCGCACCCCCGTCTCGGTCCGCGTCGGCGACCTCGTCGACCTGCTGCTCATGCCTCCGGTCGAGCGGGAGCACCTCGGCGCGGAGATGCCCGAACCCGACCTCATCGCCACCCCCGACGACAGCAGGTTCAGCGAGGAGCAGCTCGCCTCCGCCATGGAGCTGCTCGACCTGGACCACGACGTCCCGCGGCGGCTCTCCGGACTCCTCGCCGAGGCCCGGCTGCGCGATCCCGAACTCCCCTACCTGGTCGCACTGCTCGCCGTGCACGCGGCCAGCCCGCCGGTCGGCACGGCCTACCGCCAGGGCGAGCGCCGCCTGTTGTTCGCCGTCGACGACGGCACCCCGCTGGAGGACCACGAATTCGGCGGGGCCGACCTCATCGTGGGCACGGCCCTGCTGGACGCGGCCGGCATGGCCGCGGACCGCAAGGACGCCTCGTGAGCGTCCACGGCCCGGCCCCCCACCCCCGGCCGCCGGAGCGCGGCACCCGTACCGAGGAGTCACCGAGTTGAGCGAGCAGCACGCCGAGCACACCGACGCGTGGGCAGACCCCTCCCCGGCGCACGCGGCGGACGCCGCACGGCCGGCCGCTCCCGCCGCCGTCACCCCGGCGGACGCGGCCGACGCCGCCCGCCTGGTCTCCTTCGGGCTCCAGCCGAAGCTGATGCCGGCCCGCGACACCGAATACACCGAGCTGCTCCGCCGCTACCGCGAGGAGCCCGCCTTCGCCCGGCTCGCCGACGCCGTCGCCACCGGCCTCGGACTCGTCGTCCTGGAGGTCTCCACCCGCGCCGGGATGGCCGTGACCGCCGGCGAGGACTCGGTCTTCGCCGTCCGGATGGGCGACTACGCCCGCCGCGCCTCCTCCGACTCCGCCGACCGCTTCCTGCACGGGCTGGCCCACCTCGCCGTCGCCGCCATGGCCTTCCCCCGGCCCGAGGACCTGGCCGACGACTCCTACATCGGCCGGCTCACGGTCAACGGCGTCGACGCCTTCGTCCGGCAGGCCTGCCTCCGCCTGGAGCAGCGCGCCGAGGAGCGGGGCGACAACACCGACCCCGCCACCGACGCCCCCGGCCTGGAGTCGGGCTGGCGGATCTACGCCCGCCGCAGCTCCACCGGAGCGACGAAGGACGCCCGCAGGCTCGCCGGCTCGACGACCGGCATCATCGGCAAGGCCGTCGCCTTCCTCACCGACTCGGGGTTCCTCCAGCGCACCGGGGACGACGCGGGCGGCGCCTACCGCACCACGGCCCGCTACCAGCTCCAGGTGCGCGACATGGCGGGCAGCGCCGCCATGGCCGAGCTCCTGGAGCTCGGCGTCGTCCCGGTCACGGACGGCTCGGCCACCCTGCTGCCCCCGCCCGAGACCGACGGCCTGGAACTCGCCGCCGACGCGGGCCTGCCCTTCCACTCCTGACCGACCGCCTCCCCGCCGCCCCGCCCGTCCCCCGAACGAACGACGAGAGTCCGCCGCCATGTACGAGTTGTCCCGGGTCCGCCTCTACTCCATCGGGCCCGCCGGTGCGCGCTACGCCGACACCGTGCTCGACCTGCGCGGAGTCGGTGAGCCCGTGCCCAGCCCCGCGCCGGCCCAGGCGGAGTTCTTCGAGGACGAGCCCGTCGGCCCCCCGCGCCGCCCGGCACCCGCCGGTGTGCTCTTCCTGGAGAACGGCGGCGGCAAGTCCGTCCTGCTCAAGCTGATCTTCTCGGTGATGCTTCCGGGGCACCGCAACACGCTGGGCGGAGCCAGCTCCGGCGTGCTGCGCAAGTTCCTGCTCGCCGACGACTGCGGGCACGTGGCCCTGGAGTGGCAGCACACGCTCACCGGCGAGTGCGTCGTCGTCGGCAAGGTCAGCGAATGGCGCGGCCGCCAGGTCTCCAACGACCCGCGCAAGTTCGCCGAGGCCTGGTACTCCTTCCGCCCGGGCCCCGGCCTCAGCCTCGACAGCCTTCCCGTCGCCGAGGCCGGTGCGGTCCGCAGGCCCGCCGAAGGCGTCTCGGGCGCACGCGGCAGGCGCCGCACGATGAAGGGCTTCCGCGACGCCCTCACCGACGCCGGCAAGTTCTACCCGCACCTCGACGTGCACTGGGAGGAGATCCACGACCGCTGGAACGAGCACCTCGGCGAGCTCGGACTCGACCCCGAACTCTTCCGCTACCAGCGCGAGATGAACGCCGACGAGGGTGAGGCGGCCGGCCTTTTCGCCGTCAAGAAGGACTCCGACTTCACCGACCTGCTGCTGCGGGCCGTCACCGACACCCGCGACACGGACGGCCTCGCCGACCTCGTCAGCGGCTTCGGGAACAAGCTCGGCCGCCGTGCGGAACTCACCGCCGAACGCGACTTCACCGCCGGTTCCGTCGACCTGCTCGGCCGGATCGTCGAGGCCACCGCGACCCGGGCCCGCAGCCGCGACGTCCACGCGGGCGCCGAGCGACGCACCCGCACCCTCGCCCGCAGGCTCTCCGGCCGGGCCGCCGAGGAACGCGGCCGGAGCGCCGAGCTGGCCCGGCAGGTCACGGCCGCCGCCGACACCGCCACCGAGGCCGAGGCCACCCGCGGCCGACGGGACCTGATCGCGGCCGAACTCGCCTACCGGCACGCCTCGCTGGCCCTGACCGCCGCCGAGAAGAGCGCCGCCGCCCAGCGCCGCGAGCTCGGCGAGGCACGCACCCTGCACTCCGCCTGGCAGGCCGCCGAAGCGGTCCTGCGCCACCGGGCCGCCGCCGACCGCACCGCCCGCGTCGCCGTCGCCATCCGGGAGGCCGAGCGCGACGCGGCCCCGGCCCTCGCCGCCCGCGCCACGGCCGCCGCCGACCTCGTACGCGCCCTGCACACCGCCGCCGAAGCGGGGGAGCGGGTGGCCGACGAGGAGGAGGAGCGCTCCGCGACCCTCCAGGCCACCGGGGAGGCGGCCCACCGGGACGCCACCACCGCCGCCACCGAGGCCCAGCGCGCCCGCAGCGAGGCCGGACACCTGCGCCAGCGTCTCGCCGAGGTCGAGCAGGAGACCGCCGAGGCCGTCCGGGCCGGCTGGCTCGACGACACCGCGCCGGACGCCGACCCGGCCCGTGCCGCCCTCGCCGCGAACGACGCCGAACAGGCCGCCGTCGCCGCCTGGGACACCGCACGGGACGCCGCCCGGTCCACCGCGGACCGGGCACGGGAGGCCGCGGCGGCGGAGAGCCGCACCGAGCTCGCGTCGGCCCGCGCCGCCGACGCCGCCCGGGCCGCGGAACAGTCCTACGAGGCCGAGCACAGGGCCGCCGGAGCGATCGCCGCCGACCACCGCCTCGCCGACCTGCTGGGCCTGCCCACGGCCGGCGCGGGTTTCCCGCGCCCCCGGCGCTCGGCCGCCGGGACGCCGGACACCGACGACGGCCCGCACGAGGGGGCGTCCGGCGAGGACCGCGGCCTCACGGCCGAGGAGTTCGACCACAGCGCCGACGAGCTGAGGGCACTCCTCGACCAGGGCGTCACCACCGCCGAACGCCGGCTCTTCGACCTGCGCACCGCCGCCGCCGACGACTCCCGCATCCTCGGCGCCCTCGGCGACGGGGGGCTGCTGCCCCCGGGCCCCGACGTCCTGGCCACCGTCGAGTTCCTCGGCGAGCACGGCATCCCGGCCCTGCCCGGCTGGCGCTACCTCGCGCAGGCCGTGGACCCGGCCGACCACGCGGCGGTCCTGGCCGCACGTCCCGAGCTCGTCGACGGCGTCGTCCTCACCGATCCGGACGCGCACGCCCGCGCCCGCGAGGCCCTGTCCGCCGCCGCCCTGCTGCCGCGGTCGGCCGTCGCCGTCGGCACCGCCGCCGCCCTGCTCGCCCCCGTGCCCGCGTCCGGCGGCCCCGGCGACGCCGACGTGTTCCTCGTCCCGCCGAACCCCGCGATGCACGACGAGCACGCCGCCGACGAGGAGCGCCAGGCCCTGCGGGAACGGGCCGCGGCCCGCGACGAGGACATCAGGTCCCTGGCGGCCCGGCTCGCCGCCGACCGCTCCCTCGCCGCACGCATCGGCTCCTGGCGGGCCGACTGCCCGCCCGGGATGCTCGCCGAACTCGCCGCCTCCGCCGGCGCCGCCCGCACCGCGGCGGAGACCGCCGAGGCCGAGCTCGCCGAGGCCCGCACCGTGCGCGCGGAGGCCGACGTGGCGGCCACCGACGCCGCGCGGGTCCGCGACGAACGCCAGGAGGCGGCACAGCGCGCCCGCCGCGCCGCCGACGCGCTCGCCGGACTCGCCCACCGGCTCCGCGACCGGGCGGGCTGGCAGGCGCGGCTGCGGGAACTGACCGACGAGGCTGCCGAGTCCGAGGCGCGGGCCACGGCCTGCCTCGACCGGGCCCGGGCCGCCGACGAGGACCGCCGGGCCGCCCAGCGCGCCGCGGACGACGCCCACCGCACCGCCCGCGCCCTGCGCGCCGAACGCGCCGAGATCGCGGGCGCCCCGGAGACCCTGCCGGAGCCCGACGCCTCCGCCGTACGCACCTCCCTGCCCGCCCTGCGCGAGGCGTACCGCGCGGCCTCCCGGCTGTACGAGAAGGTGGGCGTCGGCGCGGACCTGCGGGCGGAGCAGGCGCGCGCCGAGAGCGACGAGAGCGCCGCACTGGCCGAGCTCGACCGGCTCACCAACAAGGTCCGCACCCGCGCGGCCCAGCTCCTCGAAGGGACCGACGGTGCCGACGGGCCGTCCCGGCAGGCGGCCTCCGCCCGCGCCGAGTCCCTCGTCCAGCTCCTGGAGACCCGCGCGTCGACGGCCAGCGAACAGCTCGGCCGGCTGCGCGGCGAGGCCGAACGGCTCGCCCCCGCCGACGAGGCGCCCCACCACACCGAGCTCCCCGCCGACCTGGCGCCGGCCGACGCCGGACAGGCCCAGACCCTGCTCCGTACGGCCACGTCCGAACTGGCCGCCGCCACCGGCGCGCTGGACACCGCGCGCGCGGCCCACGCCGAACTGCTGCGCGCCCACCGCATCGCCGAGGACTCCGCGAGCGGCTTCGACGAGACCGCCGCCCTGCTGCGCGACCTGCTCCGGGACCACGGCCCGGAGGACGAGCCGCAGGAGCCCGAGCCCTACCCGGGCACCCTGGAGGAGGCCAGGCAGTCGGCCGCCGACGCGCGCCGCTCGCTGCGCGGCTGTGCCACCGACCTGTCGGCGGCGGAGAGCTCCGTGCGGGAGGCGAGCGACGTCCTCGTGCGGCACGCCAACTCCACCCGCTACGAACAGGTCCGCACCCCGGCCCGGCAGCAGATCCGCGAGCTCCCCGCCGTCGCTCTGCCCGAGCACGCCGAGAAGTGGGCGGCGGCCTTCGCGCCCCGGCTGCGTGTGCTCACCGACGAGCTGGCCCAGCTGGAGCGCAACCGCGAGTCCATCGTCGACCGGCTCCGCGGCCTGGTCGAGTCGGCTCTCACCACGCTCCGCTCCGCGCAGCGCCTTTCGCAGCTCCCGGAGGGGCTGGGGGAGTGGTCCGGCCAGGAGTTCCTGCGGATCCGCTTCGAGGAGCCCGACCAGGCCACGCTCACCGACAGGCTCGGCGAGGTCGTCGACGAGGCCACGCACGCGGCCCTCAAGAAGAACTCCGATCTGCGCAGGGACGGCATGTCCCTGCTGCTGCGCGGGGTGCAGGCGGCGCTGCAGCCCAAGGGCATCGCCGTGGAGATCCTCAAGCCCGACGCGGTGCTCCGCGCCGAGCGCGTTCCCGTCGGGCAGATGGGCGACGTCTTCTCCGGCGGTCAGCTGCTGACCGCCGCGATCGCGCTGTACTGCACGATGGCGGCCCTGCGCAGCAACGACCGGGGCCGTGACCGGCACCGGCACGCGGGGACCCTCTTCCTGGACAACCCCATCGGGCGCGCCAACGCCACCTACCTCCTGGAGCTGCAGCGCGCGGTCTCCGACGCCCTGGGGGTGCAACTGCTCTACACGACCGGGCTGTTCGACACCACGGCGCTCGCGGAGTTCCCGCTCGTCATCCGGCTGCGCAACGACGCGGACCTGAGGGCGGGGCTGAAGTACATCAGTGTGGAGGAGCACCTGAGGCCCGGTCTGCCGCAGCAGGACCCCGAGGGCGAGACCGTCCACGGCGAGATCACCGCGACCCGCATGTTCAGGCGGACCGGCGAGACGGCCGCGGGTGGCTCCGCCGGGGGCGGGGCCGGGGCCGGAGTCCCCGAGATGCGCTCGGAGATGACGGCACCCCGCACGGCCCCGCCCTCCGAAGCCCCCGCGGTGGCGTCCACGGACATCCCGGAGGACAAGCCCACGGACGCCTCCGCCGACGTGCCCGCGGACCTCTCCGACGGCGTGTCCACGGACGCGTCCGCCGCGGTGCCCACGGACGGGCCGGACCGGTCCGCACCGGCCGGCGACAGGCGCTGAGGGAAGCCCCGGGGGAGGCGCTCATGTGCTCAGGGAAGCCCCGGGGATCAGGCGCTCAGGCGCGGAGGAGAGCCGGACCTGTGGCGCTGTGGCGCTCGGGCGTCGAGGGCAGCCGGAGCGCATGCCGCTCGGGCGTCGAGCAGGGACGAGCCGCTCGCGAGCGGGCGCTGACGGAGTCCGGGCGCGGGCGTCCGGGCACTGAGCAAGGCGCAGGGCCGCGCCGGCAGGCGACAGGTGCTGAGGACGACCGGGGCGGAGACCGTCAGGCCCGGGAGAGCCTGCCTTCGCCCCGGCGCCGTATCCGCGCCTCCCCGCGCTCCTTGGACCGGGCGGCGCGCTTGGCGATCCGCCGCTCCCGGCGCATCCGCCGGGCCGTGCTGCTGGGCACCGAGACCACGCCGTTGCGCTGGTTCCACACCTGACGCGTCACCCAGACGTCCAGCACCGACCACGTCGCCACGACCGTGCTCGCCACACCGCCCAGGACCATCGGGAAGGCCAGCCAGGACTCGGCCAGCGTGCACAGGAAGGCCACCACGGCCTGGATGATGGTCAGCGACATGATGAGGACGGCCCGCACCGCCGCCGTCCTGACCGGGTCCGGCATCCGGCGGCGTATCGCCGGTTCCTCCACCCACAGCTGCCGCGGGATCCGGGCACCGGTCCCCGGCTCCGCCGACGCGCCGCCCGCGGGTGACGCGCCGGCCGCCGCCCCCCGACGCTCATCCGTGTCCACGGACCTCAACTCCCCACCACTGTCCGACACAGGGAGTGGCTGCCCGGAACGCGCCGCTTCTACGCGGGCGGAGCCCTTGGTCCGCCGTGCGTACCCCCCTGAGGTTCTTCTGCCCCGTACGTATGGACGAACTCCGGGCCGTGAAGATTCCCGCCCAGAGCGCTCAACCGGCACTCAAAGGTCACGGAACGAAAAATTCCAGCCAACTGCCCTGTGCAGGCGTACCGCTCGCGGCCAGCGGTTCTCTGTCGCTTTCGCGAACTACTTCGCAGGCAGTACCGGGACAACTGGTGAAAAACGCAGGAAACAGCGGCCTGAAATAGTCCGGACATGTCTTCGAGTTACCGGCACGTCAGTAGTAGGCTCACGCCGTTTGTTGACGGAACACGGGCAGCTGCCCGGTGACCCGCGGCAGGAACACCGGAACGACCAGGAAGACCGGGCAACCGGAACCACCCGGAACGCCGAAACGAACACCCCCGTGGTGCGGGGCGAGCTGGGGGAGGCCATGCGCTTTCGCGGGAAGTCCATCCGCAGGAAGATCGTGGCGTTGCTCCTCGTGCCGCTCGTCTCCCTCACCGGCCTCTGGGTCTTCGCCACCTACGTCACCGGCCGCGAGGCCGGCCAGTTGATGGGCGCGAGCGCCATCGTCGAGCAGGTCGGCCACCCCCTGGAAGACACCATCCGCGCCGTCCAGGGCGAGCGCCGCCAGACCCTCGTCTACCTCGCCGACCCCCGGGCCTCGGACTCACTGCCCCTGCTGCGCAGCCGGCGCGCCGTGACCGACCGGGTCGTCGCCGAGGTCAGGAAGAGCGCGAAGAGCACGGACGTCCGGGACAAGCTCAGCGCCGAGTCGGAGGCCCAGCTCGACTCGATCCTCAGCGAGGTCGACGGACTGGACGCGCTGCGCGACTCCGTCGAGCGGCGCACCATCGACCGGACCAGGGCCCTCGCGTTCTACAACGGGCTCGTCGATCCCTGCTACCGCTTCCTGAACGGTCTCCACACGATGGAGAACGTCTCGATGGACAAGCAGGTCCGGGCCCTCGTCGGTATCTCCCGGGCCCGCGAGATGCTCTCCCGCGAGGACGCGCTGGTCGCGTCGGGGCTCATCGCGGGACGGCTCGGCGCCCCCGAACTCCGCGTCGTGTCCGACCTCGCCGCCAGCCGCAGCCTCCTGTACGAGGTCAACCTCGAACTCCTGCCGGGCAGCGAGCGCGGGCGCATGGAGCAGTACTGGAGCAGCCCCGACACCGAGCCGCTGCGGACGACGGAGCAGCGGCTCATCGCCGCGGGGCCGATCACCGAGCCCGGCGCCGTCGACGCCGGGCGCTGGGAGGAGGTGGCCACACCGGTCCTGGAACACCTCGCCGAGGACGGCACCGAGATGTCCCACCGCTTCCAGGACCGCGCGGAACCCGCCGGCTACCGCGTCCTGATCCGGGCCGGGGTCGCCGGAGTGCTGGGGTTCGTCGCGCTGCTCGTCTCCGTCTTCGTCTCCGTGCGGGTGGGACGCGAGCTCGTCCGGGACCTCTCCCGGCTCCGCAAGGACGCCCACGAGGTGTCCGGGGTGCGGCTGCCCAGCGTCATGCGGCGGCTGGGCGCGGGCGAACAGGTCGACGTGGAGACCGAAGCCCCCCACCTCAGCTACGAACGCGACGAGATCGGCCAGGTCGGACAGGCGCTCAACACCCTCCAGCGGGCCGCCGTCGAGGCCGCCGTGAAGCAGGCGGACATGCGGCGCGGGGTTTCCGAGGTCTTCGTCAACCTGGCCCGCCGCAACCAGGTGCTGCTGCACCGTCAGCTGACCCTCCTGGACGCCATGGAGCGGCGCACCGAGAACGGCGACGAACTCGCCGACCTCTTCCGTCTCGACCACCTCACCACCCGCATGCGCCGCCACGCCGAAGGCCTCGTGATCCTTTCCGGGGCCGCCCCCTCCCGGCAGTGGCGCAAGCCGATCCAGCTGATGGACGTGGTGCGGGCGGCGGTCGCGGAGGTGGAGGACTACGAGCGCGTCGAGGTCCGGCGGCTGCCCCGCATCGGCGTCGGCGGACCGGCGGTCGCCGACCTCACCCACCTGATCGCGGAACTGCTGGAGAACGCCACCGTGTTCTCGCCCCCGCACACCGCCGTCCAGGTGCACGGCGAACGCGTCGCCAACGGCTTCACCCTGGAGATCCACGACCGCGGCCTCGGCATGGCGCCGGAGATCCTCCTGGACGCCAATCTGCGCCTCGCCGAGACGCCCGAGTTCGAGCTCTCCGACACCGACCGGCTCGGCCTCTTCGTCGTCAGCCGGCTCGCCCAGCGGCAGAACGTCAGGGTGTCCCTGCAGACCTCACCGTACGGAGGGACGACCGCGGTCGTCTTCATCCCGGCGCAGCTGCTCACCGACGCCCCCGACACGCACGGCACCGGTTTCCGCCTCGACCGGCGCGCCGAGAGGGCGATCGTCGGGGACGTGCCCGGCAGCGACAAGGCCCGCAGGGACGGTGCCGCGGCCCCGGACGTCCCCGGCAGGCCGTCCGGACTCTCCCCGGTCCCCACCGGCCTCACCGACCCGTCCGTGCTCGACGGGCCCGTCGAGCTCGAAGGCCCGGTGGGCACGCTCGGGTTCACCGATCCGGCACGGGACAGGGAGCTCGACCCGGCGCTCGCCCCGGTCCTCGACGGGGTGTCCGACCTGGAGGACACCGAGAGCGAGCGCGGCGGCATCTTCCGCGCCCGCGACCTGCGCCGGGAGCCGGACCGGGAGCAGCACCAGCAGGCCTACGACACGCCCGACGGCCGCTCCGCCGACGTCCGCCCGATGCGGCCGGCCGGACCCGTCCCGCTGCCCCGCCGCAAGCCGTCCACGCTCGTCGGCGACCAGGGCCGCCGCATCGGCGGCCGGGGCCGTTCGCACCACGGCGCGCCCGACGGCTTCCCGGTGGGCGGCGCGGCCGAGGAGACCGGCCCCGGGCCGACCGCGGCCGACGCGCCCCCGGTGCGGCTCAGGCCCGCGTCCGGCCCGCCGGCCCCGGACACGATCGGCGGCCTCCCGCGCCGGATCCGGCAGGCCAGCCTCGCCCCACAGCTCCGGGAGGACTCCGCAGGGCGGACTTCCGGCCCGGCCCCCGCGGCCACCGACGACCTCGAACGTGACGCGGAGGCAGTACGCAAGCGCATGGCCTCGATGCAACGCGGCTGGCAGCGCGGACGTCGGCAGAACGCCGAGGACGTGGCCGGCCCCGGCGAGACAGCACCAGGAACCACTCCGGGAGGGGACGGTCGATGACCGCACCGAACGCAGCAGCACGCAACGCCGCACGCCAGGGCTCCGGCGAACTCGACTGGCTCCTCGACGAACTGGTCGAACGCGTCGCGAGCATCCGCAAGGCGCTGGTGCTCTCCAGCGACGGGCTCGCCACCGGCACGTCCCAGGACCTGACCCGTGAGGACGGCGAACACCTGGCGGCCGTCGCCTCCGGATTCCACAGCCTGGCCAAGGGGGTGGGCCGGCACTTCGACGCCGGCCGGGTCCGGCAGACCGTGGTCGAGCTCGACGAGGCCTTCCTCTTCGTGACGGCGGCGGGTGACGGCAGCTGCCTCGCCGTCCTGGCCGACTCGGACTCCGACGTCGGGCAGGTGGCGTACGAGATGACCCTGATGGTCAAGCGGGTGGGGGTCCACCTGGCCAACGCCCCCCGGACCACCGGTCTGCCCGCCGGAGGGTGAGGCGGGGGGATGAGCGCAGACTCCGCCCGGGACACCGCGCCCGGATCACCGCCCGCCTCCGCCGAGGCGGGTCCCTCGCGCTGGTACGACGCCGAAGCGGGTCCGGTGGTCCGGCCCTACGCGATGACCCGGGGGCGTACCAGCAGCGCGTCCCGTCATCGTCTCGACCTGATCGCGATCGTCGTCCCCGCACCGGCGGCCGACGATCCCGGCCGGGACCAGACGCTCTCCCCGGAACACGTGGAGATCGTCGAACTGTGCAGCGACCTGCCCCAGTCGATCGCCGAACTCGCCTCCGGGCTCGACCTCCCCGTCGGGGTGGTCCGGGTCCTGGTGGGTGACCTCGTCGAGGACGAACTGGTGCACGTCACCCGTCCCGTTCCGCCGGCCGAGCTGCCGGACGTGAGCATTCTTCGCGAGGTGATCAATGGCCTTCGGGCGCTCTAGCCGCGGAAAGCGGCCCGTCGAGCCCGTGACGCTGAAAATCCTGGTGGCGGGCGGCTTCGGTGTGGGCAAGACGACCCTGGTGGGCGCGGTCAGCGAGATCAGACCGCTGCGCACGGAGGAGAGGCTGAGCGAGGCGGGCCGCCCCGTCGACGACGTGGCGGGGGTCGAGGGCAAGAGCACCACGACCGTGGCCATGGACTTCGGGCGCATCACGCTGCGCGAGGACCTCGTCCTCTACCTGTTCGGCACCCCCGGGCAGGACCGCTTCTGGTTCCTCTGGGACGAGCTGGCCCAGGGCGCCCTGGGCGCGGTGGTCCTCGCGGACACCCGGCGGCTGGAGGACTGCTTCTCGGCCGTCGACTACTTCGAGCGCCGGGCGATCCCCTTCACCGTCGCCGTCAACCTCTTCGCGGGGGCCGAGCAGTTCGCCGTGGAGACGGTCCGGGCCGCACTCGACCTCGACCCCGGGGTGCCCGTGCTGCTCTGCGACGCGCGCGACAGGGCGGCCGCCCGGGACGTGCTCGTCGCGGTCGTGGAACACGCCATGGAGCGCGTGGACGGCGTCCGGGAACCCGCCGGGACCTGACGTCCGCACCGGACGCGGCCCGTACCCCCGCCGACCGGGGTACGGACCGCGCGTACGGGTGCGGGGGGCGGGCGTGGAAGGAGTCTTCACCCGGGCTGACGGCCCGTCAACCCCGCGTGCGCCGCGGGGTCACCGGTTCTCGGCGAGCCACTCGGCCGCGGTCCGGGCCAGCTCGTCGTCCCGTCCCGCCAGCATCATCCGGATCATCTGCGCGTCCCCGCGCAGCGACCACGCGGGGTTCCCGAACGTCGCCGGGTTGTTCTTCTCGATGAGGAAGTGCGCGGGCCACGCCGTGCCGTATCCGATCAGGGGCAGCGCCAGGGCGTACCGCCTGCGGCCGCGTGCCAGGCCGTACGCGCTGACCGCGAGGCCGGTCAGCGTCCCGGCCAGATGGATCCAGCGGGTGGCCGCCCTGGAGTGCATGGCGACGTAGTAGGGCCAGAACTCTTCGTACGAATCGAACGTCTGTGGTGGCATAGGGGCACGGTAACCGCTCGGCCGGCAACCGGACACGGCTCCTCCGCGTCCATGGGGGAGGACGGCGGCCGGAGCCCACGGGGGTGGTCCCGGCCGCCCGTCCGCCGCCCGTGCCTCAGTGCCCCGCGACGGAACTCCGGGCCACCGGGAAGTCGAAGTAGGTGTCCGGGAACGGCTCGGGCCGGTAGGTGAAGTGCCACCACTCCTCGGCGAGGTTCACGAAACCGAGGTCCGTGAGCGTCGACCTGAGGAACTGCCGGTTGGCGCGCTGCACTCCCCGCACCCGGGGGGCGTCCGTGTGCGACAGGGTGTCGAAGCAGTCGTACCCCGTGCCCATGTCCACCGAGTTGTCCGGGAAGCGCTCGCCCTTCGGGGCGAAGCACGGTGCCAGCTCCTCGCCGGGCCGGTACGGGCGGGTCGGCAGGGCCGGCAGCCGCACCAGGGTGAGGTCGACCGTGCTGCCCCGGCTGTGCCCGGACCTCTCCGCGATGTACCCGTCCTCGAACAGCCGCGTCTTGTCGACCCGCGGGTAGAACTCGTCCTTCATGACCTGGTCGTCGAGGTCCTTCGCCCAGCGCACGAAGTGGTCCACCGCGCGCTGCGGCCGGTAGCAGTCGTACACCTTGAGCGAGTAGCCCCGGCGCAGGAGGCTCCGCTGGGCCGTGCGCAGCGCGAGGGCGGCGGGCCGGGTCAGGATGCAGACGGGCTGGCGGTAGCCGTCCACCCGCTCGCCCATGAAGGTGTGCGCGGTGGCGTACCGCATCTCCGTGATGATCGTCGGATCCACGGAACGGAGGTCGACGAACGCGGGCGGCGCCTCGGGGCCGGGCCTCGCCGCGGCGGACGGGGCGGCGGCGGTGACGGAGAGCAGAGCGGCGCCGGCGGCGGCCAGGGCGCGGAGGGCACGAGCGATTCCTGTCATGGGCACACCGTCTATCAGCTTCCGCGCCGCAGGAGAAGAGCGATCGGATACAGTCCGCCCGTGAAGGACTCCCACTGCTCCGACTGCGGGACCCCGTACACCTCCTCCGCCTGGCCGCGCACCTGTCCCGCCTGCGGCCGCACCGCCTACCGCAACCCGCTCCCGGTCGCCGTGGCCCTCCTCCCCGTCACCGGCCCGCACGGCACCGGCCTCGTGGTCATCACCCGCACCGTCCCCCCGCACCGCGGCGGAACCGCGCTCCCCGGCGGCTACGTCGACGGGACCGAGGACTGGCGCCACGCGGTGGTCCGCGAACTCCGCGAGGAGACCGGGATCCGGGCCGACGAGACGGACGTACGCCTCTCCGACGCCCTCAGCTCCCCGGACGGGCACCTGCTGCTCTTCGGACTCCTCCCGGCCCGCCCCGCCGGCGGACTCCCGCCGTCCGCACCGACCGACGAGACCTCCGGCTACGACGTGCTGCGCGCCCCGGGCCCGCTCGCCTTCCCGCTGCACACCCGCGTCGTGCGCGCCTGGTTCGCCGGCGCCTACGGCTGACCGGCGCCGGGCAGCCCCCGGACCCGCACCGGACAGGACACCGCACCCTCCCGGCCCTCCCGCTCGACCACCACACGCCCGTCCCTGAGCCGGGAGGTGTACCGCTCCACCTCGGCCTCCTCCCACCCGTCACCCCGGTCCCGCACGACCAGCCCGCCCCCACCGCGCCCGGCGGGCGGAGCCCACACCTCCAGACACAGGGCGCCCTCCGGACTCCGCACCGGAAGCACCGCACCGGCCCGCGCCAGCACCGGGATCCGCGACAGCGGCGCCTCCACCACCACCTGCCCCGGCCCCTCGAAGGCCCGCCCGGTCGCCGTGTCGTACCAGCGGCCCGGCGGCAGCCGCACCGACCGGCGGACGGCCCCCTCCTCCAGCACCGGCGCCACCAGCAGCGCGTCACCCAGCAGGAAGGCGTCCTCGCAGTCCCGCAGCTCACGGTCCCCGGGCGCACCCCACCACACCGGACGCACGTACGGCGCCCCGGTCAGCCGGGCCAGGTGCGCCAGCGTCACGAAATACGGAAGCATCCGCTCCCGCTCCTCCAGCACCCGCCGGGCGTGCCCGAGTACCTCGGACCCGAACTCCCACGGCTCCCGGCGCCCCGCGTCGACGGCCGCGTGGGTCCGGAACAAGGGCATGTACGCGCCCAGCTGGAACCAGCGCAGATACAGCTCCGGCGAAGGCGATCCGTCGAACCCGCCGACATCGGGACCCGAATACGGCACCCCGCAGAGCCCCAGCCCCAGCACCAGGGCCAGCGAGGCCCGGAGCCCCGGCCACCCGGTGGCCACGTCACCGGACCAGGTGCCCCCGTACCGCTGCATCCCCGCCCACCCCGAACGGGAGAACAGGAACGGCCGCTCCCCGGGGCGCAGCCGCCGCAGCCCCTCGTACCCCGCCCTCGCCATCGCCAGGGCGTACACGTTGTGCGCCTCCCGGTGGTCGCCGCCACGGCCCTCCAGCGCGTGCCTGGACGAACGCGGCAGGGACGGATCCCCGAAGGCCGAGAACGACACCGGCTCGTTCATGTCGTGCCACACCCCGGCGAACCCCTGGCCGAGCCGCTCCTCGTACAGCCCGCCCCACCACTCCCGCACCGACGGATCGGTGAAGTCCGGATAGACGCACTCACCCGGCCACACCTCGCCCCGCACCGGCCGGCCCCGCGCGTCCCGCACGAAGGCGCCACGCTCGCCCACCGCCAGGCCGCTGTCGAACACCGCGTCGCCCGCCGACGCCCGCACCGCCGGATCGACGATCGACACCAGCCGCACCCCGTCCTCGGCCAGCTCCTTCGCCAGCCCGGGGAGATCCGGGAACCGGTCCCGGTCGACCGTGAACACCCGGTGCGCGTCGTAGTGGTCGATGTCCAGGTGCAGCACCGACAGGGGCAGCCCCCGCTCCCGGTACCCGGCGACGACCCGCCGCACCTCCCGCTCGCTGCCGAAGCCCCAGCGCGCGTGCTGCGGCCCCAGCGCCCACGACGGCGGCAGCGCGGGCGCCCCCGTCAGAGCCGTCCAGCCCTGCAGCACCCGGGCCGGCGTCCCCACCACCACCCAGCAGCGGAGCGGGCCCCCGTCCATCCGCACCTCACAGGTACCGGGCCGGTCGTGCCCCGAACCGGCACCCTCCGCACCCTCCCGCAGCGTCACCACGCCCGACCACGAGTTGTCCTGGAACGCCAGATGCGTCCCCGCGTCGGAGACCACCACCTGCACCGGCATCGTCAGGTACAGCGGATCGTCCCCCGGACCGAAACGCCCGCCCGGATCCGTGTTCCACAGCCGGTACGCGCCCTCCCGCAGCCGCGGCCCCCCGGAACGCCCGCCCAGCCCGAAGAACCGCGCGTCCGCCGGGACCTCGGACCGCTGCACCCACCGCGCCTCGCCCCCCTCCACCGGCTCCCACCAGCGCGGCGGCAGCTCCCGGCGCAGCAGCACCCCGCCGGGCGTGCGCAGTTCCACCGCGCCGTGCCGCGACACCACGACCGTCAGCCGCTCCGACACGACCTGCCAGCCGCCGTTCGTGTCCGGCTCCAGGCGCGCCCGCGGATCCGGCTCCGGACCGTCCCCGGGCAGCGCGTACGAGGGAAGCGGCCCGGCCCCGTCCCAGGACCAGAACACCGCACCGCCCACCGCCACCCGGACCAGCAGCCGCGAGCGGGCGAACCGCACGACCCCGCCACCGGGACCCGGCTCGGCGCCGGCCAGCAGCCCCGGCACCCGGGCCCGCTCGGCACCGCGCGGCGCCAGCCCCCGGGCATCCGCTCGCCGGTGCCGCCAGGCCGAGCGCACCGTGCGCAACCCCCGCAGGGAACCGACCGATCTCACCGAGCGCACCAGGTCACGAGCATCCATGCGGCCACCCTGCCATCAGCCCGGACGCCGGCGTGCTCCGTTCAGCTTCCGTTCACCTGTGGCCCCGCCACACAGCGGGACACGCAACCATGTCCGGGGGACCCTGGTGCGCGGGACGATCACGTGGCATCGTCCGTGACAGCCTCACCCGCACGCCTCCGCCGTGCCCGCATCACGCACGACCCGCGTACATCCCGAAAGGCCAGGGAGCCCCCATGACCTCAGCAGCCGGCGAAGCCCCCCTCTGGCAGCCCCAGCCCGAGCGCGTCGAGGCCGCGGCCGTCACCCGCTTCCAGCGCTGGGCGGCGGAGCACCACGGAGCCCCCGCCGACGGCGGATACGCGGCGCTCCACCGCTGGTCGGTCGACGAACTCGACACCTTCTGGAAGGCCGTCGCCGACTGGTTCGACGTACGCTTCTCCACCCCGTACGACACCGTCCTCGGGGACCGCACCATGCCCGGCGCCCAGTGGTTCCCCGGCGCCACGCTCAACTACGCCGAGCACGCCCTGCGCACCGCCGACGACCCGATCCGCGCCGACGCCCCCGCCCTGCTGCACGTCGACGAGAACCACACCCAGGCCGCAGTCAGCTGGTCCGAGCTCCGGCGCCAGGTCGCCTCGCTCGCCGCCGAGCTGCGCGCGCTCGGCGTCACGCCCGGCGACCGGGTCAGCGGATACCTCCCGAACATCCCGCAGGCCGTCGTCGCCTTCCTCGCGACCGCCGCGGTGGGCGGCGTCTGGACCTCCTGCGCCCCCGACTTCGGCGCCCGCAGCGTCCTGGACCGCTTCCAGCAGGTCGAACCCGTCGTCCTGTTCACCGTCGACGGCTACCGCTACGGCGGCAAGGAGCACGACCGCACCGCCACCGTGGCCGAACTGCGCCGCGAACTCCCCACCCTGCGCGCGGTCGTCCACATCCCGCTGCTCGGCACGGACGCCCCCGAAGGCGCCCTCGCATGGTCGCGGCTCACCGCCTCCGACGTCGCACCGCACTTCGAGCAGGTCCCCTTCGAACACCCCCTGTGGGTGCTCTACTCCTCCGGCACGACCGGCCTGCCGAAGGCGATCGTCCAGTCCCAGGGCGGCATCCTCCTCGAACACTTCAAGCAGATCGGGCTGCACTGCGACCTCGGCCCCGACGACCGCTTCTTCTGGTACACCTCCACCGGCTGGATGATGTGGAACTTCCTGGTGTCCGGCCTCCTGACCGGCACCACCGTCGTGCTCTACGACGGCAGCCCCGGCCACCCCGACATCAGCGCCCAGTGGCGCGTCGCCGAACAGACCGGCGCGACCCTCTTCGGCACCTCGGCCGCCTACGTCATGGCCTGCCGCAAGGCGGAGGTCCACCCGGCCCGCGACCACGACCTCAGCCGCCTCCAGTGCGTCGCCACCACGGGCTCCCCGCTCCCGCCCGACGGCTTCCGCTGGCTGCACGACGAGTTCGCCGGCAAGGACGCCGACCTGTGGATCGCCTCCGTCAGCGGCGGTACGGACGTCTGCAGCTGCTTCGCGGGCGCGGTACCCACCCTCCCGGTCCACATCGGCGAACTCCAGGCCCCCTGCCTCGGCACCGACCTCCAGTCCTGGGACCCCGCCGGCAACCCGCTCACCGACGAGGTCGGCGAGCTCGTCGTGACGGCACCCATGCCCTCCATGCCCGTCCGCTTCTGGAACGATCCCGACGGCCGCCGCTACCACGACAGCTACTTCGACGTGTATCCCGGCGTGTGGCGCCACGGCGACTGGATCACCCTCACCGACCGCGGCTCGGTCGTCATCCACGGCCGCTCCGACTCCACCCTCAACCGGCAGGGCGTCCGGATGGGGTCCGCCGACATCTACGAGGCCGTCGAACGGCTCCCCGAGATCCGCGAGTCCCTCGTCATCGGCCTGGAGGAGCCGGACGGCGGCTACTGGATGCCCCTGTTCGTCCACCTCGCCGAGGGCGCCACACTCGACGACGACCTGCGCGCCGCCATCAAACGGACCATCCGCGAGAACCTCTCGCCCCGCCACGTCCCCGACGAGGTCATCGAGGTCCCCGGCATCCCGCACACCCTCACCGGCAAGCGCATCGAGGTTCCGGTCAAGCGCCTCCTCCAGGGCACGGCCCTCGCCAAGGCCGTCAACCCGGGCTCCATCGACAACCTCGAACTCCTCCACTTCTACGAGGACCTGGCCCGCGAGCGCCGCTGAACCGGCCGCCCCTGACCCGCTGTCAGTCCCCCTGATTACGCTGAGTGAGCAATGACCGACCGCGCACAGGGGGACCCATGGCGCACATCCGACCGACCGCGCGGAGCCGACGACGCTCCGCACCGCCCTCCGCACGCCGCGCACTGCGCCGCGAAGCACCCAGCACCGTCGGCCTGTTGGTCGACCCCGAGGACTTCGCGGCCATGCGCCACTACCGCAGCTTCACCTTCGACGACCACACGGTCTACCTCCGGCAGGTCGAGGGACTGCTCCGCACACTCACCGCCCAGGGCACGCACACCACCGTCGCCCTCTTCGACCCCGAGGACTACGCGGAGTTCTGCACCGCATCGGGCCTCGACCCCGACCGGCCCACCAGCCGGAGCCGCTTCACCGCCGAGATCGCCGCGGCCGGCGCCACGGTCGCCTACACCGGCCAGCCCATCGACACCCTCGTCCCGCTCCTCGTCTCCCGCGCCGTCCGCCGCGCGACATGGGAGTACGCCACCATGCTGCTCGCCGGCACCGGGGACTGCGTCGACTGCGGACAGGACATCGGCCGGGCCGCCTTCGACCGGGCGTCGCACCTGCTGATGCGCCTGCTGGAGACGGCCGGTCCGGGCACCCACCACCTCGTCTGCAGCACACCCACCGCCGACGAACAGCTCCTCGCCGTCCTCCACACCGCACAGGACGCGGACGGCCCGGCCCGGCTCTCGTCCTCCGAGGGAGCGGAGTTCGCCACCGTGCTCGCCGTCGCGGTCGCGCTGGACACCCGGGGAGGCGTGGTCCTGCGCACCACCGCGTCCGGGGCCCCGGACCGGGTGCACGGCTGGCGCCTGTACGGGGGCAGCCTCCTGCCGCTCACGGCGGGGGAGGTGTTCAGCGCCTACTGCACCGACGCCGACACCGGCGAGCCCGTGTCCCCCGAGCCGGGCGTCGAGTACTGCGCGGGCTTCGACCTCGGCACGGACGAACCGGAGCCCCACCACTGACCCCGGACAGAGCGAAGGGGTTCCCACCGGGACCGGCGGGAACCCCTTCACGTGCGGCGGCGCACGCCGGGCGGAGTCACTCGCCCGACAGCACCGCCTGCGCGGCGATCCGCGCCTCGTCGGCGGAGTCCGCCGCACGCGCGGCGGAGGCCGCGCGCTCGCACTGCGCGAGCGTGTGCTTCGCCAGCGTCGCCCGCACATAGGGAAGAGACGCCGCACCCATCGACAGGGAGGTGACACCCAGACCGGTCAGCACACATGCCAGGAGCGGATCCGAAGCGGCCTCACCACAGACACCGCAGCTCTTGCCCTCGGCCCGGGCGGCCTCGGCGGAGAGGGCGACCAGATCGAGCAGCGCGGGCTGCCAGGGGTCCTGGAGCCTCGACACGGCACCCACCTGACGGTCGGCCGCGAAGGCGTACTGCGCCAGGTCGTTGGTGCCCAGCGAGAGGAACTCCACCTCCTGCAGGATCGAGCGGGCCCGGAGCGCGGCGGACGGAATCTCCACCATCGCCCCGAACTTCGCCTGCAGCCCCGCCTCACGGCAGGCGTCGGCGAACGCCCGCGCGTCGGTGCGGTCGGCCACCATCGGCGCCATCACCTCGAGGTACACCGGGAGGCCCTCGGCCGCCCGCGACAGGGCGGTCAGCTGCGTCCGCAGCACATCCGGGTGATCCAGCAGACTGCGCAGCCCCCGCACACCCAGCGCGGGGTTCGGCTCGTCCGCCGGCGTCAGGAAGTCCAGCGGCTTGTCGGCGCCGGCGTCCAGCACCCGCACCACGACGCGCCCTTCGGGGAACGCCTCCAGCACCGCACGGTAGGCCTCGACCTGCTTGTCCTCGGACGGCGCCTGCTTGCTGTCGTCCAGGAACAGGAACTCCGTACGGAACAGCCCGACACCCTCGGCGCCGGCCTCCAGGGCCGCCGGGACGTCACCGGGGCCACCGATGTTGACGAGCAGCGGCACCTTGTGACCGTCGGACGTGGCCCCGGGCCCGGTCACGGCCGACAGCGCCGCCTTGCGGGCCGCCGACGCGCTCTCCATCTCGGCGCGCTTCTCCTCGCTCGGCTCGACGAAGATCTCACCCGTGCTGCCGTCCACCGCCACGACCGTGCCCTCGGCGATCTCGCCGGCACCGGGAAGGGCCACCACGGCCGGGACTCCGAGCGCCCGCGCGAGGATCGCACTGTGGCTGGTCGGCCCGCCCTCCTCCGTGACGAAGCCGAGGACCAGCGCGGGGTCGAGCAGCGCGGTGTCGGCGGGCGCCAGATCACGCGCGATCAGGACGTACGGCTCGTCGCTGTCGGGCACACCCGGCATGGGCACACCGAGCAGCCGGGCCACGATCCTGTTCCGGACGTCGTCGAGGTCGGCGACCCGTCCCGCCAGGTACTCCCCGGCATTGGCCAGCAGGGCCCGGTACGCGGCGAACGCGTCGTAGACACCGCGCTCGGCGGTGCTGCCCACGGCGATCCGACGCTCGACGTCGGCGATCAGCTCGGGGTCCTGCGCCATCATGGCCTGGGCCTCCAGCACGTGCTGGGCCTCGCCCCCCGCCAGGTTGCCGCGCGCGTTGAGGTCGGCCGCGACGGCTTCCACGGCCTGACGGGCACGCCCCTGCTCGCGCTCGGCCTCTTCCGCGGGGATCTGTTTGGCCGGGGGTTCGAGCACCGCCGTACCCATGTGCCGAACCTCGCCGATCGCCACACCGTGGCTCACGCCGACGCCTCGCAGCGTTGTCTCCATTTCACCCGTCTCCGATTGTGCGGCGGCTGCGCCGCCGCGGTGGATACCCGACTGGCTCATCACTGCGCCGAGGGTGTCACTGCCAGCCGAACAGCGTCTCGCCGACCTTGACGTCGCCGTCCTCGCGCACGTCCGACAGGGACTCGGCCGTGGCCTCCAGGGCCACGACCGGACAGATGGCGGACTTCCCGGCCGCCTCGACGCCGGCGGGGTCCCACCGGACGATGCCCTGACCGCGGGTCACCGTGTCCCCCTTGTTCACGAGGAGCTCGAAGCCCTCGCCGTTGAGCTGCACGGTGTCGATCCCGAGGTGCGTCAGCACGCCGTGACCCTGCTCGTCGACGACGACGAACGCGTGCGGGTGGAGGGAGACGACGATCCCGTCCACCGGTGAGACGGCCTCGGAGGGCTCGCGCACCGGGTCGATGGCGGTACCGGGACCCACCATCGCTCCGGAGAACACCGGGTCGGGCACGGCGGTGAGCCCGATGGCGCGGCCGGCAAGAGGGGACGTCACTGTGGTCATGGAGAGCCTCCCAGGGGTGGGGATCCTGATGGTCACCGCCACGGCTGATCGGGGGCGGCGTACTGATCAGCAGCGTAAGTCATATGAAGTCCCGGTTCCGCCCGAGAGCGACCGGTTGACCGCCCCGGAGGCGCACCGCGAACGATTTGCCCCGCACTTCGACGGCCTGTACTGTCGTACCCCTGCCTGACACCCACAGGGCTTCACGTCCGGGATCGGCAGCGACTTCCAAGCCCAGACTCTAACTCTGATTGCGCTCCCGCATGCTCGCGAGGACCCCGGTCAGAAGCACGGAAAAGGCCTGATAGAGTCGGACTCGCCGGAAAGGGAAACGCGAAAGCGAAGAACTGGAAAGCGAATAGAGTAGTACCGCAGGATCCCGCTTCGACCGGGAATCGGACGC
>NZ_JBEXRT010000029.1:0-98171 GCF_040613235.1 Streptomyces sp. NPDC006296
ACATACCCGGGGAGGGGGCCGGAGGGGGCACTGGGGCCGGGGGGCACTGACAGCGAGCGCGGGGGCCACCTGGACAGCCGGGGGGCGCCCCGCCCCCGGCGCCTTCGGGCGCCGGGGCCGCTTCCCGTCCGGGGGCACCGGGGGCCGCGCTCGGCGCGGACCGCCGGGGCGGCGCGCCGCAGCGCCGCGAGGAATCGAACATCCGGCCAGGCCCGGACGGCGCGGGACGGCGCGGGGGCGTCGGGGAGTACGGCGGTCACCTCGCGGTGCATGTGCCAGTGCGACGGGGCGCATTCCCTGCTCCCTCCCCGACCGCCCGGCGGATCGCGCCGGCGCCCTCAGGTCATTTGCCTGGGCTCAGCCTGGCACGCGTTTCGCCCGGGCGCTGCGATTCCGGACGGAAAAGCGATAGCGGGCTTACCCGCCCACATCTGCACGTGCATCCGCATCGGCGCCTGCACGCGTGACAGGGCGCCGATGCGCACACAACCGCTGGTCAGCGCTTTGCGACGAAGACGTGCGAGGCGACCTCGGCGTCCAGCTCGGCCGCCTCCCCACTGGAACCGACCAGCACGCCGCCGGCCGACTCGGTCACGCTGACGACCGAGCCCGGCTGCACACCGGCCCGCCGCAGCGTGTACATCAGCTGCGCGTCGGTCTGGATCGGCTCCCCGATCCGGCGCACCACCACGGTCTTGCCGTCCGCGCCCGGGTCGAGCTCGGCCAGGCTCACCATGCCCTCGTCCAGGAACGGATCGGCCTCGGCCTTCTCGCCCAGCTCCTCCAGGCCCGGGATCGGGTTGCCGTACGGGGACTCCGTGGGGTGCCGCAGCAGCTCCAGCACCCGGCGCTCCACGGCCTCGCTCATCACGTGTTCCCAGCGGCAGGCCTCGGCGTGCACCTGCTCCCACTCCAGCCCGATGACGTCGACGAGCAGGCACTCGGCGAGGCGGTGCTTGCGCATCACCCGGGTCGCCAGCCGGCGGCCCTCCTCGGTCAGCTCCAGGTGGCGGTCGCCCGCGACCTGGACGAGGCCGTCGCGCTCCATGCGTGCCACGGTCTGGCTGACCGTCGGACCGCTCTGGTCCAGCCGTTCGGCGATCCGGGCGCGCATGGGGACCACGCCTTCCTCTTCGAGCTCGAGGATGGTGCGGAGATACATCTCCGTGGTGTCGATCAGTCCGGACATACGTGCCCCTCGATGCTGTGACATGAAGTCGTCGTGCGATGGCCCTGCACCAATTCTGACGCATCGCACCGGCAACCGTGCCCCGCCGTCGGCAGTCCGTGCGCACGGCCCGTTCCGGGCGCTATTGACAGTCCGCCGGTCCGGACCGCAACGTGATCCGCGACACGGGCACCGCAGGGCCCCCATCCCGCAGGAAAGGCCTCCTCGATGAGCGACAGCAAGCTCGCCGGTCAGTTCTTCGACGCAGCGATCGGCCTGCTGGAGCGGGTGCGCGACGAGGAGGCGGAATCGATCGCCGCGGCGGGGGCCGCGATCGCCGACACGGTCGCCGCGGGCGGCCGGCTGTTCGCCTTCGGCGCCGGTCACTCGTCGCTCGCCGCGCAGGACGTCGTCTACCGCGCGGGCGGGCTGGCCCTGATGAACCTGCTCGCGGTGCCCGGCACCGTCGGCGTCGACGTCATGCCGGCCACGCTGGGCTCGGCGCTGGAGCGGGTGGACGGACTGGCGAGCGCGGTGCTCGACTCCAGCCCGGCCCGGGCCGGCGACCTGCTCGTGATCATCTCGCTGTCCGGGCGCAACGCGCTGCCGGTGGAGATGGCGCAGAACGCCCGCGCGCTCGGCCTCACGGTCATCGGCGTGACCTCCGTCGCCTACGCCACGGGCACCCGGTCGCGGCACGTCTCCGGCGGGTTCCTGCGCGACCACTGCGACATCGTGCTGGACAGCAAGATCGCGATCGGGGACGCGGAGCTGCGGGCGGAGGGCGTCGAGGCGCCCTTCGGGCCCGCGTCGACGGTCGTCACCAGTGCGCTGATGCAGGCGATGACCGCCACCGCCGCGGAGGAGCTCGTGGCCCGGGGGATCGAGCCGCCGCTGCTGCGCTCGGGCAACGTCGACGGCGGGCACGAGTGGAACGGGCGCGTGATGCGGGAGTACGGCGACCGCGTCTTCTACCAGCGCTGAGCGGCACCCACCGCTCGGGCGGGAGACCGCTCAGACGTCCGGCCCGGCCGTGAGCCGCGCCAGGTCGACCGCGGTGGCGACCCGGGCGGCCACGCTCTCCGCGTACATCACGTCGGGGGGTGCGAACGCGCTGCGGTTCGCCGCGCGCAGGAACGTCACCACGCCGAGCGTCCGGCCCCGGCTCCGCAGCACCGCGCACAGGGCGTGCACCGCGCCGTCCGGCCACTGGTGCTCCGCCGTCCAGGCGGTGTCCGCACCCTCCGGTGCGGCGGCCCGGACGGAACCCTCGCGCTCCACGGCCCGGCGGGCCGGGTGCGCCGGCGCGTACCGCACCGGGAGCGGTCCGCCGGAGACCGGCAGGCAGGGCCCCGGTGCGTCGGACGGGGTGGCCGCGGCCCGCACGAGCCGCTCCCCCGCCTCCGGGCCGGCCAGCAGGTCCACGACGGCGTGGTCGGCGAACCCGGCCAGGGCGTAGTCCAGCGAGGTGGTCGCCGCCTCCATGGGGTCCTCGCACTCCGCCGCCTGGCGGGCCGCCCGGTGCAGCTGGTTCGCACGGAAGCGCATCCGGTCGGCGTCCTGCTCCCTGGTCCTCGCCGCGGTGACGTCGCGGAACATCCAGCCGACGCCCAGCGGAACCGGTTCCTCCGCGAGCGGCGAGGCCAGCCTCAGGAACCCGCTGCGCCAGCAGCGCCGCCGGTCGCCGTCGGCGGTGCGCAGGGTCACCCACAGCTCGGCCGGGGCGGGCGGCGCGCCGTCGGCGAGTACGTGCTGCAGCGCGCTCTCCAGGTCCTCGACGCCCTGCACGATCAGCTCGCCCAGCGGGCGCCCCAGCAGGGCGGTGTTCCCGCCGCCCAGCGCACGGGCCGCATAGGCGTTGACCACGGTGGGCCGGAGGTCGACGTCGACGGCGACCACACCCCAGGGCGCGCCCTCGAACAGGGCCTCGCTGAGCGCGATGGAGCGCTCCAGGTCGATCTGCGCGTGCACCTCGCTGAACGCGCAGTACACCCCGGCGGGCTCGCCGTCCTCGCTGCGGACCCGCGAGGACTGGGTGCGCACCAGCACGCGCCCGCCGTCCTTGCGCAGCAGCGCGAACTCGTGGACCTGGCGGCCCGGCGCGTGCATGACGGCCAGCAGCCGCTCCTGCACGTCCTCCGCATCCGCGCTCCGCACGGCCCAGCCGGCGAACCCGCGCCGTCCGACGGCCTCGGCGGCGCTCCAGCCGAGGACCCGCTCGGCCTCGCGGTTCCAGTGGGTGACGGTGCCGTGCGCGTCGAAGGCGAAGAGTGCGGCGTCCATCCCGTCGAGCAGCGCGGCGAGCAGCCGGGAGCCGGGGACCTCCGTCGCGGGCTCCCGCCCGGGGTCCTCGTCGGGGCCGAGCGCGTCGGTGGTCCCGGTACTCCTGGAAGCACTCACTCCGTACCTCCCGCAGGACGTGTTCCGCTGCGCGTTCCGCATGGCCGCACGTCGGACCATTCAACTGGAAGGCGGGGCACCACACGGCCTCTTCCCCGAAATCCGGCGTCCACCGGTGGACGCGTTAAATCGCTTGTGCGGCCGTGCGGGCCTTCCTAGGCTGTGGGCACACGCTGAAAGGAGGTGATCCGAAAAGTGCAGTCTTATCGGATTCGTGAGGTGGCTGCGGGCTGACAGCCCGTCGTCGCACACCGTGCACCTCGGCAGGCTGTCTGCCGAAACCCAAGCAGTCACCGACCCGCAGGCTCGCCGGTAAGTCCGGCCGGCTCCCCCGCGAGGGGGACCAGAGCCTGCGGGTTTCTGCGTGCTCCGGGCGGGCGGCGCGGGGCCGTGCCCCGCTCCGGCCCCGGCCGGTCAGGGGCAGAGGCGCTCCACGCGCCAGCCGGACCCGGGGTCCTCCCGGGTGTAGCGCAGCCGGTCGTGCAGCCTGTTCTCGCGCCCCTGCCAGAACTCGATCGACTCCGGCTCGACGCGGAAACCGCCCCACTGCGGGGGCGCCGGGACCTTCTCGCCCTCGGGGTAGCGGGCCACGAGCGCGTCGTAGCGGTCCACCAGCTCCTGCCGGGAGCCGATCACGGCCGACTGGTCGCTCGCCCAGGCGCCGAGCTGGGAGCCGTGCGGGCGGGTGCGGAAGTACGCCACCGTCTCCTCCCGCCCGACGCGGACGGCGGTACCGGTGACGACGACCTGGCGGGCGAGCGGGTGCCAGGGGAAGAGCAGCGAGACACAGGGGTTCGCCGCCAGCTCCCGGCCCTTGCGGGAGCCGTAGTGGGTGAAGAAGACGAAGCCGCGCGCGTCGTAGTGCTTCAGCAGCACCGTGCGGGAGGACGGCCGGCCCCGGGAGTCCGCCGTGGAGACGACCATCGCGTTGGGCTCGTGCAGCGTGCCGCCCCCGGCGACCTGGCGGAACCAGTGCGCGAACTGGTCCATCGGGTCGGCGGCGAGATCCTTCTCGGTGAAGTCCTCGGAGCGGTACTGCTCGCGCATCGCGGCCGGATCGGTGGTGCAATCGGATGACGCCACGCGGGAGGAGGCGGAAGCGGAGGGCGGAGTGGCATCTGCTGTGGGCACGGGGCCATCCTGCCGCAGTGGGCCGCTCCGGGGGCGGGGAGCGACGCGATCGCCGGTCCGCGCCCCGGTGGCGCTGTGCCGGACGTCACCCTTCCCCGCGTCGTGGTAACCCGCCAGTATCGGGGACAGGCCGCCGAGGCCGTCTCACAGCCGCCGAGTCGAGGGAGCCGCCCGATGTCCGACTTCGTACCCGGACTTGAAGGAGTCGTCGCGTTCGAGACGGAGATCGCCGAGCCCGACAAGGAGGGCGGCTCGCTCCGCTACCGCGGCGTGGACATCGAGGACCTCGTCGGCCATGTGTCGTTCGGCAACGTGTGGGGCCTGCTGGTGGACGGGGCGTTCAACCCGGGGCTGCCGCCCGCCGAGCCCTTCCCGATCCCCGTGCACTCCGGTGACATCCGGGTCGACGTGCAGTCGGCGCTCGCCATGCTGGCCCCGGTCTGGGGCCTGAAGCCGCTGCTCGACATCGACGAGCGGACCGCGCGCGACGACCTGGCGCGGGCCGCCGTGATGGCCCTGTCGTACGTCGCGCAGTCGGCCCGCGGCCAGGGCCGGCCGATGGTCCCGCAGAGCGAGATCGACAAGGCCGGGTCCGTGGTGGAGCGGTTCATGATCCGCTGGCGCGGCGAGCCGGACCCGAAGCACGTGAAGGCCGTCGACGCCTACTGGACCTCGGCCGCCGAGCACGGGATGAACGCCTCGACGTTCACCGCCCGTGTCATCGCGTCCACGGGCGCCGACGTCTCGGCGGCGCTCTCCGGTGCGGTGGGTGCCATGTCGGGTCCGCTGCACGGCGGTGCGCCGTCCCGGGTCCTCGGCATGATCGAGGAGATCGAGCGGACCGGCGACGCCACGGCCTACGTCAAGCAGGCGCTGGACAAGGGCGAGCGCCTGATGGGCTTCGGCCACCGCGTCTACCGCGCCGAGGACCCCCGGGCCCGCGTCCTGCGCCGCACGGCCCGCGAACTGGCCGCCCCGCGCTTCGAGGTGGCGGAGGCGCTGGAGAAGGCCGCGCTGGAGGAGCTCCACGCCCGGCGCCCCGACCGCGTGCTGGCGACGAACGTCGAGTTCTGGGCGGCGATCGTGCTGGACTTCGCCGAGGTCCCGGCGCACATGTTCACCTCGATGTTCAGCTGCGCCCGCACGGCGGGCTGGTCGGCGCACATCCTGGAGCAGAAGCGCACGGGCCGGCTGGTGCGCCCCTCCGCGACGTACGTCGGCCCGGGCACCCGCGACCCGCGCTCGATCCCGGGGTACGACCAGCTGGCGGACCTGGGGAACTGACGGGCAGGGCGAGGCGGTACGGGACGTACCGCCTCGCCCTTCGCTCGGCCGGGACCGCATCACGCTGTCCCGCCCTGCCCAGGACCCACCCCGCAGGGTTCCCCACAGCTCGATCCACCATCCGTGTCGCTCCGAATACGGTAGTGGGCGACGGCGCAGCGGCGCCTGTCCGGTGATCCGCTGAAGCGGGGCCGACAGCCGCCCCCGTCCGGTCGACGTCCGCCACCGGGCCATGCACGTGCCGGTGGAGTTGACGGGGTGTCACTCGCCGCCGGACGCGGACTCGTCGGAGGTGCCGTCCAGCCGTCGCCCCCGGCTCTCGGCCACGCGCCGTACGTCCCCCAGCGATTCGGCCAGGCGGCACGCGAGGTAGTGCACCTGGGGGCCGGTCGCCCGTAGGTCGCCCAGCAGGTCCGCCGCGTGACCGAGCAGATCCACGGCCATGGACAGCTGCGCACTCTCGATCCGGTCCGCCATCCGCGACACCGTGCCCGCGCCGTCCCCGAGGAGATAGCAGGGCTCGCCGCCCGCCGTCGTCCACGGGAGCAGCCGCACTTCTCCGGAGTCCGCCCTCACGCCACCGCCTCCCATCCGCACGGGATGACCACGAGCGCACGCCGCCGCTTCAGCTCCGCGATCCTGTGGGCTTCTCGCTCCCTTTCGTGCGCCACGTAGTACGGGCGCACCAGTGGGCTGTCCTCGCCACGCGGCGGACGTTCGCCGGTGCAGTGTTCGGTGATCCCGGCGGGGCGAGCGCACGCGCCCGGGGGGTGCCCTGCTCCGGACGCCGGCCGTCTCGCCGGCAGCGCGAAGATCCGGGCGATGCGGTCAATCATGGCTTCCTGCTTCCTGCGGATTTCGTGGCCACGCCACACGAGGGAGCGAACGACTGCGCTCCGTGCTCAACTCTTCACAGGATGAGGTCGCCACTCGCTACGCTGCCAGGGGTTCGCGCCTGACAGCGGGCCTGTCATCCCGAGGAGTTGGTCCGCATGGCGTCGCACCACAGGCCGCGCACCGCGCGAGCGAAGTACGGCGAGGAGCTGCGGCTCAGGCGCACGGCGGCGGGACTGACCCAGGACGCGCTGAGCGAGCAGATCGTGTGCTCGCCGACGCTCATCAGCCACTTCGAGGCGGGCCGTCGGCTGCCCAACCCGGACGACGCCCAGCGGATCGACCGAGCGCTGAGCACGGACGGGTTCTTCGCCCGGTGGCTGGAGGATCTGGACACGAAGTTCGTCGACCACTTCGCGGCGGTGGCCGAGCTGGAACGGCAGGCGACGGAGATCCGGCAGTTCGGACTCACCCTTGTTCCGGGCCTCTTGCAGACGGACAGCTACGCACGGGCGCTCTTCCGCGCCTACCGGCCCAACCACCGAAGCGAGGAACTTGACAGAGACGTCGTCATTCGAACGGAACGTGGTCGAGTACTCGACAGCCCCTTGAATCCCGTGGTGTGGACCCTCCTCGACGAGGCCGTGCTCCGTCGGCACATCGGCGGACCGGCCGTCATGGCAGAGCAACTGCGGAACATTGCGGGCTTGGCTCATGCCGGGCGCATTCGGCTTCACATCGTGCCGTTCGAGGTCGGGGCGCATGCCTTGCTCCAGAGCCTGGTCACCCTGCTGAGCTTCGCCGATTCCGCCCCAGTCGCTTATGTCGAGGGCTTCATGACAGGGCATTTGATGGACGATCAAGCGGCGGTGAGGGCCAGTCACACGGCCTACGCTCTTTCGCTGGGCGACGCGTTGTCGCATGATGATTCACTGGCCTTGGTCCAGGCCGCAGCGGAGGAACTCGAACATGGTCAGCAGTGAACGCACTGTCGCCGACTCGTCCACGTTCGCCCGGTGGTACAAGTCCAGTTACAGCGGTGGCGATCAGGGCGAATGCCTCGAAGTGGCTCGCGGCTACGACGCCGTCTCCGTACGGGACAGCAAGGTCTCCCACGGGCCGGCCCTGATCGCGTCCACGGCAAGCTGGTCGGCCTTCGTCGCAGCCGTCAGGAACGGCTCACTCGGCCTCGACGCCTGACCGGGTCTCCCCACGGGCCACCAGGCGCGGCCCGAAGCTCGGATCTCGCGTCCCGGAACCCGAGCCCCGGGACCGGTCGGTTCACTCCTCAGGGTGGACGTGAAGACGGGTGCGCCCGAAGCGTGAGCTTCGGGATCCGAGCGCCGGGACGCGAGCTCCGGGATGCGAGCGCCTTCTTGTGACCGGTAAGGAAAGAAGGGGTTCGGGGAAACCTCCCCCACCTCCCGGACCCGTCACCGCCAGCAAGTATGACTATTCGTGATCGAGTTGCAGCGAAGCGTCACGGCTGCTTACCGTGCGACCGAACGAACGACCCCGACGCGGTGTTAGCAGCACCGGCCGGGGTCTCACCCCAAGATCGAAAGAGCGATCCCGTGGCTACCGAGCAGCCTAGTCCGGCCCCCTCCGCCCCCGCACTCTCCTGCCCGTACCCGATGGCCAAAGCCGGTTACGGCAAGCGCTCGTTGCCGGATCGAGGCCCCTCACGCGCGGACGCCTTCGCTCTCCTGCCCGCCCGCGAGCGGTACGTCGCCGGGTTCGTCGACCACCTTCCCGACGGTGCGGCCATGGATGTGAAGAGCCTCGCCAGACAACTGCCGCTCTACGGACAGCAGGCGGTCGGCTCCGCCCTGAGAGCCCTGTCCGTGGCCGGCCACCTGCGGCGCGTACGGTGCCTGGTCGGTGAGGGCGAGCAGGTCCGCTGGGTCTTCCGGACGTTCTGGTCCCGTACCGCTCGCGACAACGAGTGGTGGGGCACCCACCTCGCCGCCGGGGGCCGTGAGTCAAGCCCGGTCGTCCCCGCAGCAACGCCGCCGTCCGGAGCCGGCGTGGAGGAAGCGCCCACAGCACCTGCCGTGCCGCAGCAGCGGACCCCGGAACCCGCTCCGGCTCCGGCTCCGGCTCCGGCTCCGGCTGATGCCCCCTCTCCCGCCTATCTGGCCCTGGCCCGGCTCGGACGCGCCGACTCGCGTCTGGCCCTGTCCGCCGCCGACTGCGCGGTGCTGGAGGCGCGGGCCGCCGAGTGGCTGGCCCGGGGCGTGACCACCGAATACCTGACCCAGGCCCTCACCGCCGGGCTCCCCGGGCAGATCGGCTCGCCGGTCGGGTTCGTACGCCGCCGCCTGGCCGACAAGATCCCGCCGATCGTTTCCCCGGCCGTGGCGCCGACCGCGTCCGGCGGCCCCGTTCACCGCGTGATGATGGAGTGCGCCGAGTGCGGTGTACCCGGCCGCCCGGAGGCGCTTCCCGACGGTCTCTGCCGCCCGTGCGGCCGGCCCGATCCGTCGGCGCCGGTGGACCTGCCCCCGGGTGCTCTCGCCGAGTCCGAGGTCCGCGCCCTCGCGGGCCACGTGAGGGAGTTGCTCAGGTCCCGCTGAGTGCGGGGCGGCCGTCCCCCACCACGCGTCAGCCCAGCGCCTCGTCCAGCAGGGCCGCCCACTGGGCGACCACCCTCTCGCGCCGTGCCCGGTCGTCCGTGAGGAGGTTGGCGAGGCCCAGGCCGCGGGCCATGTCGAGGAGTCCCTGGACGGTCTCGCGGACGCCGGGGCGGGACTCGTCGGCGTGCAGGAGCTCGACGGCGATCCGGTGGGTCTCGCGCCCCACCCGGGCCTCCAGTTCGGTGACGCGGGGCCTCAGTTGGGCTTCGTTCGAGGCGGCGACCCAGAGCTGGAGCGCGGCACGGAAGAGGGGCCCGGTGTAGAGGTCGACCAGGGCGGCGATCACCGCCGCGCGGTCCTGGACGGGCAGGGCGCGCAGGGCGGCGGAGCGTTCCTCGGCGACGTACTCGACGGCGCCGGTGAACAGGTCCTCGCGGGTGGGGAAGTGGTGCTGGGCCGCGCCGCGTGAGACGCCGGCGTGCTCGGCAACGACGGTGACCGTGGAGCCCGCCCAGCCGTGTTCGGCCAGGCAGGCCACCGCCGATGCCAGGAGCCGTTGCCGGGTGGCGCGGCTCCTGTCCTGCTTGGGGGGCGTCACAGCACCCATGCGGGATCCCGTCGCTCCAGGAAGGCCGTCATCCCCTCCCGTGCCTCGTCGGAGGCGAAGAGCGCTGCCGAGCGGGCGATGAGGTCTTCGGCGTGGCTGTCGAATCTCTCCAGCACAGTAGCCGTGACCAGCTCCTTCGACGCCGCCAGCCCCTGCGGGGACGCCCTGCGCAGTCCGTCCAGTACGGGGACGAGCGCCTTGTCCACCCCGTCGGCGGACCCGGCCGCGAGGCTCACGAGGCCGATCCGGACGGCCTCCGCCGCGTCGAAGCGCTCACCGGTGAGGGAGTAGCGGGCGGCGGCGCGCGGGTCGAGGCGGGGCAGCAGGGGCAGCGAGATCACGGCGGGCGCGAGGCCCAGCCGGGACTCGGTGAGGGCGAAGGTCGCGTCCGGTCCGGCCGCCGAGATGTCGCAGGCGCCGAGCAGGCCGAGGCCGCCGGCCCGGACGTGGCCGGTGACCCGGGCGACGACGGGTTTGGGCAGGGCGACGACGGCCCGCATCAGTGCGACGAAGGCCGCCGGTTCGGGTGGGGCGGTCAGGTCGGCTCCCGCGCAGAAGGTGCTGCCGGTGTGGGTGAGGACGACCGCGCGCACGGTGTCGTCGTCCGCGCAGCCGGCCAGCGCCTCGGTCAGCTCACCGACCAGGCGCGCGGAGAGCGCGTTGCGGTTCGCCGGGGAGTCCAGGGTGAGGGTGGTGACGCCCCGGTCGTGCGCGGGGGGTGCCAGGGTCATCGCCGCTCCTCCCGGTCACGGAGCTCGCGCCGCAGGATCTTGCCGGACACCGCGCGGGGCACGGCGTCGATGAACTCGGCCCGTCTGACCTTCTTGTACGGCGAGACGCGCTCGGCGACATGGGTGAGCACGTCCTCCTCGGTGAGGTCCTCCGCGCCGGGCCCGCGGACCACGTACGCCTTGGGGATCTCGTTGCCGTCGGCGTCGTGCACGCCGATGACGGCGGCGTCGGCGATCCCCGGGTGGGTGAGGAGGAGCGCCTCCAGGTCGGCGGGGGCGACCTGGTAGCCCTTGTACTTGATGAGTTCCTTGACCCGGTCGACGACGTACAGCCAGCCGTCCGCGTCGACCCGGCCGACGTCGCCGGTGTGCAGCCAGCCGTCGGGGTCGATCAGGGCGGTGGTGGCGTCGGGGCGGCCGAGGTAGCCCTTCATCACCTGGGGGCCGCGGATGAGGATCTCGCCGGCGGTGCCGGGTGCGGTGTCGATGCCGGGGTCGGTGAGGGAGACGATCCGCATCTCGGTGCCGGGCAGCAGCTTCCCGACGGTGCCCGGCGGGGGGTTCTCCTCGTCGAGGGGCACCACATGGGTGCCGGGCGAGAGTTCCGTCATGCCGTAGGCCTGCCGTACGGCGGGCAGCCCGAGCCGGGCGGAGCAGGCCGCGGCGAGCCCGGCATCCAGGGGTGCGGCGGCGCTGACGACGTACTCCAGCGACGAGAGGTCGTAGGCGCCGACCAGCGGGTGCTTGGCGAGGGCCAGGACGAGGGGCGGGGCGACGTACAGGCCGGTGACGCGGTGGGTCTGGATCGCCTCCAGGAACGGGGCGAGCTCGAAGCGGGGCAGGACGACGACCGTGGCGCCGTAGCGCAGCGGGCCGTTCATGAGGGCGGTCAGCCCGTAGATGTGGAAGAAGGGCAGCACGGCCAGGATGCGGTCCCGCTCCCCCAGGGGGACGAAGGGCCGCAGCTGCTCCAGGTTGGTGGCGATGGAGCGGTGGGTGAGCATGACGCCCTTGGGGGTGCCGGTGGTCCCGGAGGAGTACGGGAGCACGGCGACGTCCTCGGCCGGGTCGAAGACGAGGTCGGGTTCGGGTGCGGTCGAGCCGAGCATGTCGAGCACGGAGGTGTGGCCCTCGGCCCGGTCGCAGACGTAGATCTCCCGGACGCCGCCGGCGAGTTCGGCGGCGCGGCGCGCGACGTCGAGGAGCGGCGAGACGGTGACGATCCAGCGGGCGGCGGAGTCGCCGAGCTGCCGGGCGAACTCCTCGGCGGTGGCCAGCGGGTGGACCGTGGTGACGGTGGCGCCGGCCCGGGTCGCGCCGTAGAGGACGGGCGGGTAGGCGATGGTGTTGGGGCTGTGCAGCGCGAGCACGTCGCCCTTGCGCAGCCCGGCCTCGGCGAGGTGGGCCGCGATGCGCCGGTGGAAGGTGTCGAGCTGGGCGTAGGTGAGGCACGTGCCGTCGGTGCCGTCGATCAGGGCGGGCGCGTCGCCGAAGGCAGCGGCGTTCCCGAGTACGGCTTCGTGGATGGGTCTTTCGAGGGGCTGGACGTCTGCGTACGCGCTGTGGAACACCATGGCGGTCCCCGTTCGAGGCGTGTGGAGGGCCGCGACCGCCCCTGCGGCGGCGGGCCGGGGGGAATCCGGGGCCGTCAGTACGACTTGGGCAGGCCCAGGGTCTGGTGGGAGACGTAGTTGAGGATCATTTCCCTGCTGACCGGCGCGATGCGGGAGACGCGCGCGGCCGTGACCAGGGAGGCGAGCCCGTACTCGCGGGTCAGGCCGTTGCCGCCGAGGGTGTGGACGGCCTGGTCGACTGCCCGGACGCAGGCCTCGGCGGCGGCGTACTTCGCCATGTTGGCGGCCTCGCCCGCGCCGGTGTCGTCGCCGTCGTCGTAGAGCCGGGCGGCCTTCTGCATCATCAGCCGGGCGAGCTCCAGCTCGATGTGCGCCTGGGCCAGCGGGTGGGCGACGGCCTGGTGGGAGCCGATGGGCGCGCCCTTCCAGACGGTGCGGGTCTTCGCGTAGTCCACGGCCTTCTCGACGGCGTAGCGGCCCATGCCGAGGGAGAAGGCGGCGCTCATGATGCGTTCGGGGTTGAGCCCGGCGAAGAGCTGGAGCAGCCCGGTGTCCGCCTCCTCGCCGACGAGCGCCCCGGCGGGCAGCCGTACGTCGTCGAGGGTGAGCTCGAACTGCTTCTCGGCCGCCCGGAGTTCCATCTCGATCGGGGTGCGGGTGAAGCCGGGGGTGTCGCGGGGGACGATGAAGAGGCAGGGCTTGAGGCTGCCGGACCTCGCGTCCTCGGTGCGGCCGACGATCAGGGTGGCGTCGGAGATGTCGACCCCGGATATGAAGACCTTGCGGCCGGTGAGGAGCCAGTCCCCGCCGTCGCGGCGGGCCGTGGTGGTGATGCGGTGCGAGTTCGATCCGGCGTCGGGCTCGGTGATGCCGAACGACATGGTGAGGGAGCCGTCGGAGAGTCCGGGGAGCCAGGTGCGCTTCTGGGCCTCGGTGCCGAAGCGGGCGATGACGGTGCCGCAGATCGCCGGGGAGACGACCATCATGAGCAGGGGGCTTCCCGCGGCGCCGAGTTCTTCCAGGACGATGGAGAGTTCGGCCATGCCGCCGCCCCCGCCGCCGTACTCCTCGGGCAGGTTGACCCCGAGGTAGCCGAGCTTCCCCGCCTCGGCCCAGAGCGCGCGGGGGTGTTCGCCGTCGCGGGCCGACGCGGTGCCGCGGTCGGGGCCGAAGCGTCTGCCGAGGGCGGCCACGGCGGCGCGGAGGGCCTGGTGTTCCTCGGTTTCCAGAACGGTGCTCATGAGGTCGTCTCCTCCTGGTGCGCGGGTGCGGACACGTGCTCCGGTGCGGACGCCTGCCCGGGTGCGGACGTGTGCTCCGGCAGGTGGGTGGATGCGGGTGGGGGCGGTGAGGCTGTCGTGCCCTCCGGTGCGGGTGCGGGCGGTGACGCGGTCGTGCCTGCGGGTGCGTCCTGAGGGACGGCCGGGAGCTCGGGGGCCGCTGCCGGGGCGTCCTGGACGACGGCGAGCAGGGTGCCGACCTCGACCTGGAGTCCGGGGGCGGCGTGCAGCGCGGTGAGGGTGCCGGACGCGGGCGCCAGGACGCGGTGCTCCATCTTCATCGCCTCCAGCCAGATCAGCGGCTGTCCGGCCGCGACGGCCGCACCCGGCGCGAGTCCGTCGGCGAGGCGGACGACCGTGCCGGGCATGGGGGCGAGCAGCGAGCCGGGCTCGGTGCGCTCGGCGGGGTCGGCGAAGCGGGGCAGGGCGGTGAAGGTGTACGACCCGGACGGGGTGTCCACGTAGACGCGGTCGCCGTGCGCGGTGACGGCGAAGTGCCGTGTCAGTCCGCCGGTTTCGAGGGTGACCGTGTCCGCGCGGGCGGCGACGACCCGCTCGCCGGACTCGGGGGCCGGCGCGCCGTCGCGGCCTGTGCGGTAGGCGATCGTGTACTCGGTGCCGTCGGGCTCGGCGCGGTAGCCCTTGGTCTGCGGTGCGGAGGCCAGGTTCCGCCAGGCGCCGAGGCGGGCGGTGCCCGGTCCGCCCCCCGCGGTCCGGGCCGCCGCCGCGGACGCGAGGGCGGCGGCGGTGGCGGCGAGACGCCGGGCGGTGTCCGCACCGGGGCCTCCGGTCGCCGTCAGTGCGGCCAGGTGGCGGTCGTAGAAGCCCGTGTCCGGCGGTCCCGCGGTGAAGTCCTCGTGGCGCAGGGAGCGTACGAGCAGGTCCCGGTTGGTGACCGGGCCGTGGATGCGGGCGCGTTCCAGGGCGTGGGCGAGGAGGCGGACCGCCTCGGCGCGGGTGGGGGCGTGGGCGACGACCTTGGCGATCAGCGGGTCGTAGTGCACGCCGATGGTGTCGCCCCCGGTGTATCCGGTGTCGACCCGCAGCCCGGGGGCCTCCGGCAGGTCGAGCGTGAGCAGCGCTCCGGTCTGCGGCTGCCAGTCGCGGGCCGGGTCCTCGGCGTAGAGGCGGGCCTCGACGGCGTGTCCGGCGGGGGCGGGGGGTCCTGCGGGGGGCAGCGGCCGGCCCTCCGCGACCCGTAGTTGCAGGGCGACGAGGTCGAGGCCGAACACCGCCTCCGTGACCGGGTGTTCGACCTGGAGCCGGGTGTTCATCTCCAGGAAGAAGGGGCGCCCTTCGGCCGACACCAGGAACTCGACGGTGCCCGCGCCCCGGTAGTCGACGGCCCGCGCCGCCGTGACGGCCGCCTCGCGCAGCCGCTCGCGCAGTCCGTCGTCGAGGCCGGGCGCGGGGGCCTCCTCGACGACCTTCTGGTGCCGGCGCTGGAGGGAGCAGTCGCGGGTGCCGAGCGTCCACACCGCGCCCTGTCCGTCCGCCATGACCTGGACCTCGACGTGCCGGCCGCGTTCGACCCAGGGTTCGGCGAAGACCTCGCCGTCGCCGAAGGCCCCGGCGGCCTCGGCCGATGCCGCCGTCAGCTCGTCGCCGAGCAGGGCGAGTTCACGCACGATCCGCATCCCGCGCCCTCCTCCGCCCGCCGCCGCCTTCAGCAGCAGGGGGAGGTCGGCGGCGGTGGCGGTGGCCGGGTCGACCGGGGCGAGCAGCGGCACACCGGCGGCTGCCATCAGCTTCTTGGCCCTGGTCTTGGAGGCCATCAGCTCGACGGCCTCGGCCGGCGGCCCCACCCAGACGAGTCCCGCGTCCCGCACGGCACGGGCGAAGCCGGCGTTCTCCGAGAGGAAGCCGTACCCGGGGTGCACTGCGTCGGCGCCCGCCGCGAGCGCGGCGGCGACGATCAGGTCGCCGCGCAGATACGTGTCGCCCGGTGCCGCGCCCGGCAGGCGTACGGCGGTGTCGGCCTCCCGTACGTGCAGGGCGCCCGCGTCCGCGTCGGAGTGCACGGCGACGGTGGCGATGCCCTGCTCACGGCAGGTGCGGAAGATCCGGCAGGCGATCTCGCCCCGGTTGGCGACCAGCAGTGTGGTGATCATCCGATGCCTCACATCCGGAAGACGCCGAAGCCGCGCGCGCCTTCGACCGGGGCCGTGTGGATCGCGGACAGGCACATCCCGAGGACGGTCCTGGTGTCGCGGGGGTCGATGACCCCGTCGTCGTACAGCCGCCCCGAGAGGAACATCGGGAGGGACTCCGACTCGATCTGCTGCTCCACCATGGCGCGGAGCCCGGCGTCGGCCTCGTCGTCGTAGGGCAGCCCCTTCGCGGTGGCGGAGGCGCGGGCGACGATCGAGAGGACGCCGGCGAGCTGCTGCGGTCCCATGACCGCGGACTTGCTGCCGGGCCAGGCGAACAGGAAGCGGGGGTCGTAGGCGCGGCCGCACATGCCGTAGTGCCCGGCGCCGTAGGAGGCGCCCATCAGGACGGACAGGTGCGGGACCCGGGAGTTCGACACCGCGTTGATCATCATGGCGCCGTGCTTGATGATGCCGCCCTGCTCGTACTCCCTGCCGACCATGTAGCCGGTGGTGTTGTGCAGGAAGAGGAGCGGGGTGTCGCGCTGGTTGGCGAGCTGGATGAACTGCGCGGCCTTCTGCGACTCCTCGCTGAACAGGACGCCCTGTGCGTTGGCGAGGATGCCGACGGGGTAGCCGTGCAGGCGTGCCCAGCCGGTGACCAGGCTGGTCCCGTAGAGCGGCTTGAAGGCGTCGAAGTCCGAGCCGTCGACGATCCGGGCGATGACCTCGCGCGGGTCGAAGGGGACCTTGAGGTCGCCGGGCACGATCCCGGCCAGTTCGTCCTGGTCGTACTTCGGCGGCTCGGCGGGGCCCGGATCCGGGTGCGCCTTGCGCCAGTTGAACCGGGCGACGATCCGGCGGGCCTGGCGGAGCGCGTCGTGCTCGTCGACGGCGTGGTGGTCGGCGAGGCCGGAGGTGCGGGCGTGCATCCCGGCGCCGCCGAGCGACTCGTCGTCGCTCTCCTCGCCGGTGGCCATCCTGACCAGCGGCGGGCCGCCGAGGAAGACCTTGGACCGCCCCTCGATCATCACGGTGTGGTCGGACATGCCGGGGACGTACGCCCCTCCGGCGGTGGAGTTGCCGAACACCACGGCGACGGTGGGGATCCCGGCGGCGGAGAGCCGCGTGAGGTCGCGGAACAGCGCCCCGCCCGGGATGAAGATCTCCTTCTGGGACGGCAGGTCGGCCCCGCCGGACTCCACGAGGCTGATGCAGGGCAGCCGGTTGGCGAAGGCGATCTCGTTGGCGCGCAGCGCCTTCTTCAGGGTCCAGGGGTTGGAGGCCCCGCCGCGCACGGTCGGGTCGTTGGCGGTGATCAGGCACTCGACGCCGGAGACGGTCCCGATGCCCGTGACGAGCGAGGCGCCGACCGTGTAGGCGGGGGCGTCGCTGCCCCAGGCCGCCAGCGGGGACAGTTCGAGGAACGGGGTGTCCGGGTCGAGCAGCAGCTCGATCCGCTCCCGGGCGAGGAGCTTGCCGCGGGCGCGGTGGCGCGCCGTGTACTTCTCGCCGCCGCCCGCGAGTGCCTTGGCGTGCTCGGTCTCCAGGTCGGCGAGCTTCGCGAGCATGGCCTCGCGGTGGGCGGCGTACTCGGGGCCCGCGGTGTCGAGCGCGGTGGGCAGGACGGTCATGCGTGCACCTCCGGTTCGTCGGGCAGCCCCACCGGGACGGTGACGTGCCGGGACCGCAGCCACTCCCCCAGCGCCTTGGCCTGCGGGTCGAAGCGCGCCTGCGCGGCGACGCCCTCGCCGAGGAGTCCGCGGACGACGAAGTTCAACGCCTTCAGGTGCGGGAGGACATGGCGTACGACGGTGAGCCCGGCGGTCTCCGGGAGGAGCTCCTGGAAGCGGGCGACGGT
The DNA here is from genome assembly GCF_040613235.1 of Streptomyces sp. NPDC006296. Taxonomy (NCBI): domain Bacteria; kingdom Bacillati; phylum Actinomycetota; class Actinomycetes; order Kitasatosporales; family Streptomycetaceae; genus Streptomyces; species Streptomyces sp. NPDC006296. The sequence goes on from NZ_JBEXRT010000029.1 coordinate 17,537, forward strand.
CAGTTCGTGGGCCAGCCACCGCCAGGCGTCGTCCGAGCGGACCCACAGCCCGACGTTGGCGTCCCCGCCCTTGTCGCCGCTGCGGGCGCCCGCCACGCGGCCGAGCGGGACGGACCGGGTGGGCCCGGCGGGCAGCGGTTCGGGCAGGGCGGGTTCCGCCACCGGGGCGGGCACCCGGTACGTACCGGCCGGCGGGACGGCCTCCCGGGTCCCGTCCGGCAGGACGGCCGTGTGCGCGACCTCGCCGGCCGGTACGTACGCGGCCTCGAACACCCCGTAGGGAGCGCCCTTGCCCGGCGGGGCCGTCAGGTGGAAGCCGGGGTAGCTGCCGAGCGCCAGCTCGACGGCCGCACCGGACACGGCGCGGCCGACGGCCTCCGCGTCCGGGTCGCGCACGACGAGCCGGAGCAGGGCGCTCGCGGTCTCCTCGGTGTCCGCGTCGGGCCGGTCGGTGCGGGCGAGCTCCCACCGCACCTCGGCGGGCGGGCGTCCGGCGCGGTCCAGGGCGTCGGCGAACTGCTCTTTCACCAGGCGGGACTTGGCGTCGATGTCGAGTCCGGTGAGCACGAAGACGACCTCGTTGCGCCAGCCGCCGAGCCGGGTCAGCCCGACCTTCAGCGTGGGCGGCGGGGCCTCTCCCCGCACGCCGCTGATCCGCACCCGGTCGGGCCCGTCCCGGGTGAGCCGCACCGTGTCGAGCCGGGCGGTGACATCGGGCCCGGCGTAGCGTGCGCCGTCGGTCTCGTACAGCAGTTGCGCGGTGACGGTGCCGAGGTCGACGACGCCGCCGGTGCCTTCGTGCTTGGTGAGGACGCAGCTTCCGTCCGCGTGGACCTCGGCGAGCGGGAAGCCGGGGCGGCGGACGTCGTGGTCGCCGAAGAAGGCGTAGTTGCCGCCGGTGGCCTGGGTCCCGCACTCCAGGACGTGCCCGGCGACGACGGCCCCGGCGAGCGCGTCGTGGTCGCCGGGGCCCCAGCCGAAGTGGGCGGCGGCGGGCCCGGTGACCAGGGCGGCGTCGGTGACCCGGCCCGTGACGACGATGTCGGCCCCGGCCCGCAGACAGGCCGCGATGCCTCCGCCGCCGAGGTAGGCGTTGGCGGTGAGGAAGCCGTCGGGCACGGGGCGGCTGTCACCCTCCACATGGGCGACGCGCACCGGGATCCCGGTCCGGTCCGCCAGCTCCCGTACGGCGTCGGCGAGTCCGGCCGGGTGGAGCCCGCCGGCGTTGGTGACGATCTTCACGCTCCGCTCGTGGGCGAGCCCGAGACTCTCCTCCAGCTGCCGGAGGAAGGTCGTGGCGTATCCGCGCCGCGGGTCCTTCAGACGGCTGCGGCCCAGGATGAGCAGGGTCAGCTCGGCGAGGTAGTCGCCGGTCAGGACGTCGAGGGGCCCGTCGGTGAGCATCTCGCGCACCGCGTCGAAGCGGTCGCCGTAGAAACCGGACGCGTTCCCGATCCGGAGCGGCTGCGGCTGCGGCTGCGGCTGCGGCTGCGGGACCGTGGGCGGCCGGGTCACCGGTCCGCCTTCCGGGGGCGCCCGGGCCCGGCGGGTCCGGCGAAGGCCTGCGCGAGGTCCAGCCACCGACCGGCGTCCGGGCCCACCGCCTCGACGGCGAGGTCGTCCCGGTGGGCGCGCTGGGTGACGAGGAGGCAGAAGTCGAGGAGCGGGCCGGTGACCCGCTGGGGCGCGTCCTCGGGTCCGAACACCAGCAGCTCGCCGTCCTCCGGACGGAGTTCCACCCGGAACTGCTCGCCGGGGGGCCGCAGTCCGCGCACGGCGTAGGCGTAGTCCCGGGCCCGTACGCCGATCCTGGCGACGTGCCGCAGCCGTGCGGTGGGCTTCCGGGTCACCCCGAGCGCGTCGGCGATGTCCTGGCCGTGCGCCCAGGTCTCCATGAGCCGTGCGGTCCCCATCGAGGCGACGCTCATGGGCGGGCCGTACCAGGGCAGCTTCGTCCCGGCGGGAGCCGCGCGGAGAGCCTCCCGGAGCCGGGTCCGCCCCTCCCGCCACTCCACGAGCAGGGCTGCGGGCGTGAGGGCGGTGACGGCTTCCCGGGCGGCGTCGTCGACGAAGCCGGCGGGGGCGGACAGCGCCTTCTCGACCTCGGCGGCGAAGGCGTCGGGCTCGGTGGCGGCGACCAGGGCGGCCTCGTCGGTCCAGTTCAGGTGGGCGATCTGATGGGCGACGGTCCACCCCTCGGCGGGGGTCGGCACGGCCCACTCGTCCGCGCTCAACCCGGCGACCAGCAGGTCGAGTTCGGCGCCCTCCTCCCGCAGGTCGTCGAGCACGGCGGCGGTCACGGCCGATACGTCGGGCACGGTGCGCTCCCCTCGGGGCGTGGCGGTGTGCCCCGGAGCATGGCAGCGGCCCACAAAACAAGCAAGCATGCTTGCATGATTCGGTTCAGGGGACTGTGGCGCGGGGGCGGCGGCCCCGGCCGTCACCTCCGGCGAGCAGTCCGGCGCGAACGACGACGACGCGCCTCAGGCACCCCGGAGGGGCACGGCGCATACGGGAGCCCGGGCACGGACAGCCCGAAGAACCGGGCGGCGGTCGCGACAGGCCGGTGCGGAGAGGCACCCCTTCCGCCGCACCGCCCGCGCCCGGCGCGGTGACGCGGGGAGGGCCGGTGCGGCGCCACGCGGGCGGCAGCCGCGGCGTGCCGCTACTGCCCCTTCGACGCCGCCTCGGCCATCCTCGCCGTGGTGCTGGCACCGTCGAGCGCCTCGCGGATGATGTCGGCGTGGCCGCTGTGGTGGGCGATCTCCCGGAAGATGTGCCACAGGACGCGGCGGACGGTCCAGACGACGGGCTCCGGGGGCGACCACGGGTAGGTGGGGAGCGTGATCTCCCGGTCGAGGTCGGCCTCCTCGCGCACCGTGCGGTCGAACGCGGCCGCTGCCGCGTGGAACGCCTCCAGCAGCCCGGGCACCGTCTCGGTGTCGGTCATCCGGTTGCCGTCGGGGTCGAGGTCCGCCCAGCCGACCTCGGCGGGGGCGGTGCCGTCGACGACGTCGAGCCACATGCGCTGCACGAGCCCGAGGTGCTTCAGGAGACCGCCGAGGGTCAGCTCGCTGACCGTCGTCCGGGCGCGGGCCCCCGCGTCGTCGAGTCCGGCGAGCGTGTAGAGGAAGTTGGTGCGCTGATCGTCCACGAGGGCGAGCAGGTCGTCGCGTTCCGGCATGGGCTCCTCCGTGGTCGGCCGTCACGATCACCCTAGAGTCGGACGCCCTCCCGCGCAGCGGAACGGACGGGTCCCCGGGCGCGCGGGGCTCAGCGCTTCCGCGTGCCCCGTGTCTGGCTGCGCACCGCGCCGATGCTCGCCCCGATGACCAGGGCGATGGCGAGGGCGTCGGTCGTGGAGAGCGCCTGGTCGAGGATGAGGAAGCCGGCCGTGGCCGCGATGGCCGGTTCGAGACTCATCAGGACGGCGAAGGTGGGTGCGGGCAGCCGGCGCAGGGCCATGAGTTCGAGGGTGTACGGCAGGACCGAGCTCAGCAGTGCCACGGCGATGCCCAGGCCCAGCGTGGAGGGGACCACGAGCTTCGCGCCGGACTCCATGATGCCGAGGGGCAGCGAGAGGCAGGCCGCCACCACCATGGCCAGGGCCAGTCCGTCCGCCTGCGGGAAGCGGCGCCCGGTGCGGGCGCTGAAGAGGATGTACAGCGCCCACATGACGCCCGCGCCGAGCGCGTACGCCACCCCGACGGGGTCCAGGCGGTCGAAGCCTCCGCCGCTGAGCAGGAAGACACCGCAGAGGGCGAGCGCCGCCCAGACGAGGCTGACGAGGCGGCGGGAGGCGACGACGGACAGGACCAGCGGCCCCAGCACCTCCAGGGTGACGGCGGCGCCCAGCGGAATGCGGTCGGCGGCCTGGTAGAAGAGCGTGTTCATCGCGCCCATCGCGACACCGAAGGCCAGCACGGTGCCCCAGTCGGCCCGCGTGTGCCCGCGGAGCCTCGGCCGGCAGACGACCAGCATCACCAGCGCGGCGGCGGCGAGGCGCAGGGTGACGACGCCGAGCGCCCCCGCCTTCGGCATCAGCAGGACGGCGACCGCGGCACCGAACTGGACGGAGAGACCGCCCGCGACCACCAGCGCGACCGGCCCCAGCGCGGCCCCGCGGCGAGCCGGGGCGCTGCCCGGCCCGTCGAGCGCGGACACCGCCTCGGGGACGGCGACGGCAGCGGCCGACTCTGCGACAGCGCGGGGGTCGTTCACCGGAGTCCTTCCCTGGCGTTAGGTTCACTATGGAGCACTAAGACGTACACGATACTGCACTCGCGGCGGAGCGCTCGCGTCCTCACGGTAGAGACCTGCGCGCCTCCCGTGAAATGCCGATTGCGCTCCCGTTATGCTCCGGACGCATGAGCACTGGACAGCGCACCGGGAACACCGCCCGCGGTATCGAGGTCCGGCATCTGCGGGCGTTCCTCGCCGTCGCGGACGAGGGCAGCGTCACGCGCGCCGCCGCACGCCTGCGGGTCACCCAGCCCGTCGTCTCGCGCACCCTCGCCGCCCTGGAGGAGCGGCTGGGGGTCCGGCTCGTCGACCGCTCCACCCACCACCTCGCGCTGACCCCGGAGGGCGTCGCCTTCCGGGACAGGGCCGCCGCGGCGGTCGCCGCCTTCGACGAGGCCCTCGATCCCGGCCGGCCGGGCGCCCGGCCGCTGCGTCTGGGGCATGCCTGGTCCGCGTTCGGCCCGTACACCACTCCGCTGCTGCGGACCTGGCAGCGGCGGTACCCGGAGACCCCGCTCGAACTGCTGCGCATCGACGACCGCACGGCCGGTCTGACCCGCGGCGAGGTGGACGCGGCGGTGCTCCGCGGCCCGGTGAGCGCCCCGGGCCTGGTCACCGAGGTGCTGTTCACCGAGGCGCGGGTGGCGGCGGTGGCCGCCGACGGGCCGCTCGCCGCCCGCGGTTCCCTGTCGCTGGCGGACCTGGCCGGCGGCACCGTGGTCCTGAACACCGTCTCGGGCGCCACCACGCTGGATCTGTGGCCGCCGCACGCACGGCCCGCGACCGCGCTCGCCGTCGCCAACACCGACGACTGGCTCACCGCCGTCGCGGCCGGGCAGGGCAGCGGGGTCTCGGGGAACTCGACCGCCCAGATGCATCCGCACGCCGGGGTCGCCTACGTGCCGCTGGACGACGCCCCCGCCCTGCCCGTGCTGCTGGCCCGCCGGGAGGGACCCGGCCACCCGGCGCTGCCCCGGCTGGCAGAGCTCGCCCGGGAGATCGTGGACCGCGAACGGCGGACGCGGTGAGCGCGGCCCTCGCGTGCGGCCCCGGCGCGCGCGCCGCGGTGGGCTCCCGTGCCCCGGCGGGCCCGCGCCCCTAGCCGTCCAGTCCTTCCGCCAGCACCTCGGCGAGGTGCCGGGCCCGCCGCCCCGCCAGCTGGTCCAGCTGGGTGCGGCAGGAGAAGCCGTCGGCCAGCAGCTCCGTGCCGGGGCCCGCCTGACGCACGGCCGGGAGCAGCTGGTCCTCGGCGCAGGCCACCGAGACGTCCCAGTGGCCCTTCTCGAAGCCGAAGTTGCCCGCCAGGCCGCAGCAGCCGCCGCTCAGTTCACCGGTCAGGCCGGCCCTCTCGCGGAGCCGCCGTTCGGCCGCGTCGCCGAGCACCGCGTGCTGGTGGCAGTGGGTCTGGCCCGCGACGCGGCGGTCCAGCCGGGGCGGGGTCCAGTCGGGGGCGTACTCCTCCAGGTACTGGGCCAGGGTGCGCACGGAGGCGGCGAGCCGGGCCGCGCGCGGGTCGTCGGGGAGGAGTTCGGGCAGGTCCGTGCGCAGGGTGGCGGCGCAGCTCGGTTCCAGGACGACGACCGGGCCGCCGCGGTCCGGGCCCATCCGGTCCAGGGTGCGGCGCATGACGGCCCGGGCCGCGTCGAGCCGGCCGGTCGAGACCTGGGTGAGGCCGCAGCAGACGTGCCGGCGGGGCAGCACCGGTGTCCGTCCCGCCGATTCCAGGACCCGCACGGCCGCGCGGCCGGCCTCCGGGGAGAAGTGGTCGGTGAAGGTGTCGGGCCAGAGGATCACCGTCTCCCCCGCCGCCGGTGCCCGGCGGGCGCGGACCCAGGACCGGAACGTCCGCCGGGCCGGCACCGGGAGCGGGAGCGGGCGGCGCGGATCGATGCCGCCGAGCCGCCGCGCGAGGGCGGCGAGCGGCCCGATCCGTGCCAGCGCGTTGAGCACACCCGCCACGGGGGCCGTGAGGCGCAGCAGGCGCGGCAGGCCGCCCATCGCGTAGTGGGAGACCGGACGCAGCCGGTTCCGGTAGTGCTGCTGGAGGAACTCGGCCTTGTACGTGGCCATGTCGACCCCGACCGGGCAGTCGGTGCGGCAGCCCTTGCAGGACAGGCACAGGTCGAGCGCGTCGCGCACCTCCGTGGACCGCCAGCCGTCGGTGATCACCTCGCCGGCCAGCATCTCGTGGAGCAGCCGGGCGCGGCCCCGGGTGGAGTGGGCCTCCTCGCCGGTCGCCCGGAAGGAGGGGCACATGACGTCCGGTCCCGGCGCCGCCGTACGGCACTTGGCGACTCCGACGCAGCGGCGCACGGCGGCCGCGAAGTCACCGCCGTCGTGCGGGTATCCGAAGGCCACGTCCACCGGGCGCCGGGGCAGCACCGCGAAGCGGAGGTTCTCGTCGAGGCGGGCGGGGCGGGCGAGGATGCCGGGGTTCAGTCCGCCGTCGGGGTCCCAGAGGTCCTTGAAGCCGGTGAACAGGCGCACCAGGTCGTCGCCGTACATCCGGGGCAGCAGTTCGGCCCTGGCCTGCCCGTCGCCGTGTTCGCCGCTCAGGGATCCGCCGTGCGCGACGACGAGGGCGGCCTGGTCCTCGGAGAAGCGTCGGAAGCGGGCCACACCGGGTGCGGTCAGCAGGTCGAAGTCGATGCGCACATGGATGCAGCCGTCGCCGAAGTGCCCGTACGGGGTGCCGCGCAGGCCGTGTCCGGCGAGCAGTGCCCGGAAGTCGCGCAGGTAGGCGCCGAGCCGGGCGGGCGGTACGGCGCAGTCCTCCCAGCCGGGCCAGGCCTCGGTGCCGTCCGGCATCCGGGTCGCGGTCCCCGCGGCGTCCTCGCGGACGCGCCACAGGGTGCGCATCCCGGCGGGGTCGGTGACGACGGTGCCGTCCAGGGCGTCGGCCGCGCGCAGCACGCGCGTCGCACGGTCGCGGGCCTCGGCGGGGGTGGCGCCGCCCGTCTCCACGAACAGCCAGGCGGCCCCGCGCGGCAGGCCGGCCGGTTCGCGCACCAGGTCGGCGGCCATGCCCTCGACGGTCAGCGGGCCGTACGGGAGGAGGCCGGGGGCGGCTTCGGCGGCTGCCGCCTCGTCGGTGTAGCCGAGGACGGCGAGCGCCCGGGCGCGGGGTGTCTCGACGAGGCGGACGGTCGCCTCGGTGACCACGGCGAGCGTCCCCTCGCTGCCGCAGAGGGCGCGGGCGTGGTCGGGGCCGTTCTCGGGGAGCAGCGCGTCCAGGGCGTATCCGGAGATGCGGCGCGGGAGTTCGGGGAAGCCGGTGCGCAGCAGGGCGAGGTGGCCGGCGGCGAAACCGTGCACGCCGGGCGGCGCGTCGGGCCGTCCGCGCCCGACGTGCAGGGCCTCGCCGCCGCCGTAGCGGAGGACGCGCAGGCTGCGGAGGTTGTCGGCGGTGGTGCCCCAGGCGACGGAGTGGGAGCCGCAGGAGTTGTTGCCGATCATGCCGCCGAGGGTGCAGCGGCTGTGGGTGGACGGGTCGGGGCCGAACGTCAGCCCGTGCGGGGCGGCGGCGGCGCGCAGGTCGTCCAGGACGACGCCGGGCTCGACGACGGCGGTACGGGACCCGGGGTCCAGCTCGACGACGCGCCGCATGTGGCGGGTGAAGTCCAGGACGACGCCGGTACCGGTGGCCTGACCGGCGATGGAGGTGCCGGCACCGCGGGGCACGACGGGGGTGGCGTGCTCCCGGCAGATCCGGAGCGTCTCCGCGACGTCGGCCGCGTCGCGGGGGGCCACGACCGCCTGCGGGACGCGGCGGTAGTTGGACGCGTCCATGGTCGTCAGCGCCCGCGCGGTCGCGTCGGACCGCACGTCACCGCGGACGGCCTGGGACAGGGCTCGGACGAGATCGGTGGCGGACATGGCCCCAGCATGCCGGTCCCGGAGGCGGAGAGGGCCCCGGAACGCCGGGCGGACCCGGTGCGAACGCCGTGGCGGGTGCCGGTGCGGACCGGGCCGGCCTCCGGGCGACGTGACGGCCCCGGACCGGACCGGCACGGGAGAAACGCCGGAACCAGCGAACAGGCCCGGACCGGACCGACACCGGAGACGGCCGGAACCAGCGAACCGCCCCCGGACCGGACCGGCACCACGAGGGTGGCCCCGGACCGGCCCCGGCCTCCGGGCGACGTCACGGACCCGGACCGGACCGGCGCCACACGGTGGCCCCGGACCGGCCCCCGTACGGGCTACTTCGCGCAGACCGCCTTGTCGGCCTCCACGCGCTGGATCTCGTCGGGTGCCTTCTCCGGGGCGGAGAGCGGGCTGCCCGCCTCGGTGAAGTCCGGTCCCAGGGTCAGCACCATGGGCTCCATGTCGCCCGCGTCCGTGGTCGTCGGCTTGAGGGCCGAGGCGGACATGCCCATCAGGTCGGCCAGCCGGCGGGCCTGGTCGGCCTGGTTGGGGGCGTAGACGAGCTGGGTCTTCTTCACGTTCTCCGGCGCGTTGGCCTGGTTCGTGGACTTCAGCACGCCCTCTTCGTTCTGCAGCCAGTCCAGGGCGTTCTGCGCGGAGCCTGCGGGGGCGCCGCCGTTGAAGACGTCGACCCGCACGTCCGCGGCGGCGGCCATCTCGCCCTTCAGCTTCGCGGCCTCCGCGGCCTTCTCCGCGGCCTTCTCCTTCTTCTTCACCGCGGTGAAGGAGACGTCCTCGCGCATCATCGAGAAGACCTGCGGCGCCTTGGACTTGTCGAGGATGACGGTGGCCTTGTCGTCCGGGTTGTCCAGCACGGGGACCGTCGTGAAGGTGATGTTCTTCGGGTCGACCGAGGCCAGCTCCATGCCGAGCTTGCGGAGCTGGTTGATGTCGGCGATCTTGTCGTCGACGGTGAGGGCGTTGGTCGCCGCCTCCGCGAGCGACAGCATCTTGCTGGGGCTGGTCAGCGTGTCGTTGGACTTCAGCTTGCGCATCAGGGAGGCCAGGAACTGCTGCTGGATCTCGATGCGGCTCAGGTCGCTGCCGAATCCGACGGAGTGCCGGGTGCGCAGGAAGGACAGGGCCTGCTCGCCCTCGATGGTGTGCTCCCCCTGGGAGAGCTTGAGGTGGGAGTCCTTGTCGTCGATGTCCTTGGCGAGGCAGACGTCCACGCCTCCCACGGCGGTCGTCAGGGACTTGACCGCGTTGAAGTCGGCCACCATGAAGTGGTCGACCTTCATCCCGGTGAGCTCGGTGACCGTCCGCATGGTGCAGCTGGGGGTGCGGTCGGACTGCCCGAGGCTGGCGTTGAAGCGCCCGCCGGTCGTCCCCGGGATGTCCTTCGTCTCGCCGTTCTCCAGACGCGTCGGGCAGTCCGGGACATCCGTTATCAGGTCGCGCGGGATGCTCAGGGCGGTCGCGTTCGTACGGTCCTTGGAGACGTGGAAGAGGATGTTGGTGTCGGCGTGTCCGACGCTGCCCGCGTCGCCGTAGCCCTCGTTGCCCTCACCGGTGCGCTTGTCGGTCCCGATCACCAGGACGTTGATCGCGCGGTCCTTGCTGAAACCGCCGGTACCGGCGCCGTCGGTGGAGATGGCGGTGATGTTGCCGTTGAAGTGCTCGTACAGGAAGTAGCCCGTGGTGCCGACGCCCACCAGCAGGAAGGCGAGCACACCGCCGGTCCACACCAGGGCCTTCTTCTTGCCCGACTTCCGGGGCTTGGCCTTGCGGCGCCCGGCGGCCGGCGCGGCGGCGCGGCTTCCCGGCCGGCGCGCCTCGTCCCGGTCGCCGCGGCCGGCGGCCCGGCGGCCGCTCCGCTGTCCGGGCACGGAGGCGCGGTCGGCGGACGGCTGGGCCTGCGCCTGTGGCTTGGACCGCCGGCGCTGTCCGGGGGCTCTGGTGTCGGTCGCACCGACGGATGCGGATGATCGCCCTGAGGAGGGGGTCAGTCGCAGTTCGTAATCACCGGTGTCGGGGTTGAGTACCCACTGGTCTGCGGGGTCGATTCCCTCGTCCCGCCCACGGCCTTGCGCGTCCACGGTTGCCTGCGTCCTCCGTCGGGGCCACGCGGCGCCTCCCCCTTCAAGGCGCGCGGTGTGTCTTACGGCGGTGCCGGCCTCGAAGGCCGACTGCACCGGAGCGCTCACATTAGCTGGCCACCGGCCTGCAAGCGACGATCGTGACAAATCAAGCACCACACAAAGGACATAACTTTACATTTGCCGCCACCGACCCTCGCAAATCGCCCGCGAATCCGGGCCCCGGGACGCGCGCGACCTCGATCGAGTCACTTCACGCGAGATTTCAAACAGAAGTAGCCACAAGGAATCCCCAAACAAGACGCCAATTCTCCTATAGTTGCCGTGGCTTGATCAGGATCAATCGGGTCCAGTTGTGGGTCTTTCACCGTCACCACACCGGAATGTCCCGGTTGTTCCTCTGGTCTCACCAGCCCTTCCCTCCGCACCGTCCGCCCCGAGGACTCCGATTGCGCTCTTCAATCCGGCCGACCGCACTCGCCCTGCTGATCTCGGCAGCCGTCACCGGTGCCCTGTGCCTGTGGGCGGTCACCGCCGCACCCGCCTCGGTACGGACTCCGCTCATCTGGGGGGCGGGGGGTGCCGCGGTGGTCGTGTGCGTCGCGGTGGCCGTCGCCGTCCACACCCTCGCCACCGCCCGCCGGCTGCGCGCCCTGCGGGCCGCCGACTCCGAGCGCTTCACCGCCGAGACCTCCCGCCTCGTCTCGGCCTCCGCCGCCGAGGCGCAGCGCTTCACCGCGGAGACCGCCCGCTTCAGAGCGGCGGCGTCCGCCGAGGCGGCCCGGGTGACCGCGGAGGCCGACGACCGGGTCGCCCGGGTCACCGTCGAGGCCGCCGAGCAGCACGAGCGCCTCACCGCGGAGACGGTCCGGCTGACCGCCCGCGCCCGGCGGGCCGAGAACGAGCGCGCCGCGGCCGTCGCCGCCTGCGCCAACGCGGCCGGCCGGATGCAGGCCCTGTCCACCGGCATGCTGGCCGACCTGCGGGAGATGGAGCACCGGCACACCGCCGAGGACGTCCTCGGGGACCTCCTGCACCTGGACCACCGCACGGCCCAGGGCGGCCGGCTCGCCGACTCCATCGCCGTGCTGACCGGGGCGCGCTCCGGACGCCGCTGGTCCAAGCCGATCGTGATGGAGTCGATCCTGCGCGGAGCGATGGGCCGGATCGGCGGCTACCAGCGCATCCGGCTGCACTCGACCAGCGACGTGGCGATCGCGGGGCACGCCGCCGAGGGCGTCATGCACGCCCTGGCGGAACTCCTCGACAACGCCGCCAACTTCTCGCCGCCCACCGCCGAGGTGCACGTGTACGTCGAGGAGGTCCCGGCGGGCATCGTGGTCACCGTCGAGGACAGCGGCCTCGTGATGAGCGAGGTGCAGCTGCGCCGCGCCGAGCGGGCCGTGTCCGCCGAGAACGAGGGGCTGACCGGTGTCTCCGGCACCCGGCTCGGTCTCGCCGTCGTCGGCCGGCTGGCCAGGAAGCACGGCCTCACCGTCTCCTTCCGGCCCTCGGCGCGCGGCGGCACCGGCGCCCTGATGATGCTGCCGCAGGAGCTCATCTCCCGTACGCCCGCCCCGTCCCCGGAGCCCGCCGCGCGGCGCCCCGAGCCCGAGCCGGACCACACCACGCCGGGCACGGCCGCGGCGCACGCACGACCCGCGGCGGCGGACGCCCGCCCCGCGCCCCGCGCGGACGCCGGTTCCCGGCCGGACGCCCCCTCCGCGAAGCCGGAGTCGGCGGCGGCGTCGGCCTCGGAGTCGGCGTCCGAGTCCACCGGCAGCGTCCCGCAGTTCGGCGAGAGCGGTCTGCCCAAGCGGCGCCGCGGCCGTACCCTGGCCGCCGCCGAAGCCCGTACCGGCAAGGACGCGTCCGACGAAGCCGAGTCCCCCCGGCCCCGTTCCACCGACCCGAAGGTCCAGGCCGCCCGCTTCAGCACCTTCAGCCAGGCGGTACGAGCCAATTCCCCGCACCCGGAAGGCAACACTCGATGAGCGCGACCACCGACGAGAAGCTGAACTGGCTGCTGGAGGGGCTGCTCGACCGCACGCCCGGTGCCCGGCACGCCCTTGTCCTGTCCCGGGACGGTCTGAAGCTGTGCCGCACCCCCGAACTGACCGTCGACCAGGCCGACCAGCTGGCGGCGATCGCCGCGGGCATCCAGAGCCTGTCGCACGGCGCGTCCATCGAGTTCGGTGACGGCAGCGGCGGCGTACGGTCCGCGATGACCGAGTTCTACGGCGGTGTGCTGTTCATCGTGGAGGCGGGGGCGGGCGCCCACCTCGCGGTCGTGGCGGCGGAGGACTCCGACGTCGGCCTGGTCGGTCACAACATGAGCGAACTCGTCGAGCAGCTGGGCGAGTACCTCGTCGCCCCGCCGCGCGGCACGGCGGCCCCGGCCACGGAATCCGCGGACGCATGACGTCCGTACCGCGCCCCCGGCCCGGACGCGACGACGACCCGGACCGGCTGTACACCCTCACGGGGGGCCGCAGCCGGTCCGGTTCGGCGGCGTTCGACCTGGTGACCCTCGTCGTCGCCGAGTGCGACCCGAACCCCGGGATGCAGTCGGAGCACGTCGCGATCCTGCGGATGTGCGACAGCCCCACCGCGGTCGTCGAGATCTCGGCCACGCTGAACCTGCCGGTCGGCATCGTCCGCATCATGCTGTGCGACCTGCTCGACACCGGCCGGATCAGCGCCCGTCACCCCCGTACTGCACGTGTCGCGGACCGGCTCCCCGACACCGACACCCTGGAACAGGTGCTCGTTGGACTCCGCAACCTCTGACCGTGCCGCCCTGCAGGCCACGGCCGACAACGGACTGAAGATCGTCGTCGTCGGCGGCTTCGGGGTCGGCAAGACCACCATGGTCCGATCCGTGAGCGAGATACGCCCGCTCAACACGGAGGAGACCATGACCCGCGCGGGCGAGGCCGTCGACGACCTCGACGGCGTGCACTCCAAGACGTCCACCACGGTCGCCTTCGACTTCGGCCGCATCACCCTCGACGCGCGCTCGGTCCTCTACCTCTTCGGCGCGCCCGGGCAGGAGCGCTTCTGGTTCCTGTGGGACCGCCTGTTCTCCGGCACGCTGGGCGCCGTCGTCCTCGTCGACACCCGGCGGCTCGCCGACTCCTGGTACGCGATCGACCGCCTGGAGCACCACGGCACGCCGTTCATCGTCGCGTGCAACGACTTCGGCGGCCCGCTCCACACGGAGCAGCAGATCCGCGAGGCCCTCGACCTGTCCCCCGACGTCCCGCTCGTGGAGTGCGACGCCCGGGACCGCTCGTCCAGCAAGTACGTCCTGATCACGCTGGTCGAGCACCTTCACGCCCTCTCCGTCGCCCGGCAGAAGGGCGCGGACGCCGCCCTGGCGGACAGCTCCGCGCCGGCGGCCGCGAAGACCCCGGAGCCCACACCGTGACCCAGTGCCCCGTGCCCCACGGTTCCGTCCCGCTGTCCGGACCGCGATTCCAGGACGATCCCCTGCGGCTGTACCGGGACATGCGCCGCGACCACGGCGCGGTGGCCCCCGTCGTGCTCGACGGGGGCGTGCCCGCCTGGCTGATCGTCGGCTACCGCGAGCTGCACCAGGTGACCAGCGACCCCGTGCTCTACAGCCGGGACTCGGAGCTGTGGAACCAGTGGGACAACATCCCCGAGGACTGGCCGCTGCGGCCGATGATCGGCAGGAAACAGGCGTCGATCCTCTACACCGTCGGTGAACGGCACACCGTCCGCGCGGCGATGATCAGCAACGCGCTGGAGGCCGTCGACCCGTTCCTGCTGAAGGGGTACGCGGAGGAGTTCGCGGACAGCCTCATCGACGAGTTCTGCGCGGCCGGACGGACCGACATCATCGCCGCGTACGCGATGCGGCTGCCCGCCCGTGTGCTGGCCAAGCTCTACGGCTTCAGCGACGAGATCGGCGGTCCGCTCGTGGCCGCCCTCAACGACCTGATCAACGGCGGCGAGCGGGCCCTGGAGGGCCAACAGCACCTCGGCGGGGCCATGTACCAGCTGCTGGCCGACAAGCACGCCGAGCCCGGCGACGACGTCGCGACCCGGATGCTGAACGACCCCGGCGGCTTCACCGACGAGGAGGTCGCCGAGGACCTCATGGTCATGATGGCGGCCGGCCACCAGCCCAGCGCGGACTGGATCGGCAACTCGCTGCGGCTGATGCTGACCGACGACCGGTTCGCCGCCTCGCTCTCCGGCGGCCGGCACAGCGTCGCCGAGGCGATGAACGAGGTCCTCTGGGAGGACACCCCGACGCAGAACGTGGCCGGCCGCTGGGCCTCCCGCGACACCCACCTGGGCGGCCGCCACATCCGGGCGGGTGACATGCTGCTCCTCGGCATCGCCGCCGCGAACGGCGACCCGCAGGTGCGCACCGACGGTTCCACCCTGACCGGCGGCAACAACGCCTTCCTCTCCTTCGGCCACGGCGAGCACCGCTGCCCGTTCCCGGCCCAGGAGACCGCCGAGGTCATCTCCCGCACGGGGATCGAGGTGCTCCTGGACCGGCTCCCGGACCTCGACCTCGACGTCCCCGAGGACCGGCTGACCCGGCGCCCGTCCCCCTGGCTGGCCGGACTGACGGACCTGCCGGTGCACTTCACGCCCACTCCCGCACTCGGAGGCCAGAAATGACCCGGATCGCCCTCGATCCCCTCGTCACCGACCTCGACGCCGAGAGCGCCGCGCTGCGCGCCGCCGGCCCGCTGGCCGAGGTGGAGCTCCCCGGCGGGGTGCACTGCTACGCGGTGACGCATCACGCCGAGGCCCGGCAGCTGCTCACCGACAGCCGTGTGGTCAAGGACATCGAGGTCTGGAACGCCTGGCGGCGCGGCGAGATCCCGAGCGACTGGCCGCTGATCGGCCTCGTCAACCCGGGCCGTTCCATGCTGACGGTGGACGGCGCCGACCACCGCCGGCTGCGCGCCCTCGTCGCCCAGGCCCTGACGGTGAAGCGGGTGGAGAGGCTGCGGTCCGGCATCGAGGCCCTGACGAACGCCTCCCTGGACCGGCTCGCGGCGCTGCCCCGGGGCGAGGCGGTGGACCTGAAGGCGGAGTTCGCCTATCCGCTGCCGATGAACGTCATCAGCGAGCTGATGGGCGTGGACGCGGCCGACCACCCCCGGCTGAAGGAGCTGTTCGAGAAGTTCTTCTCGACGCAGACCCCGCCGGAGGAGGTCCCGCAGATGATGGCGGACCTCGGCGTCCTCTTCACGAAGATCGTCGACGCCAAGCGGGCGGCGCCGGGCGACGACCTGACCAGCGCCCTGATCGCGGCGTCCGAGGACGGCGACCACCTCACCGACGAGGAGATCGTCAACACCCTCCAGCTGATCATCGCGGCCGGTCACGAGACCACGATCAGCCTGGTCGTCAATGTCGTCGAGGCGCTCCAGACCCACCCGGAGCAGCGCGGGCGCGTGCTGAGCGGCGAGGTGCCGTGGGAGAACGTGATCGAGGAGACGCTGCGCTGGAACACCCCGACCACGCACGTCCTGATCCGCTTCGCGACCGAGGACATCGAGGTCGGTGACCGGGTGCTGCCGAAGGGCGAGGCGCTGATCGTCTCCTTCGGGGCGCTGGGCCGCGACGAGCGGCAGTACGGCCCGACGGCGGGTGAGTTCGACGTCACCCGCACCCCGAACCGTCATATCGCTTTCGGCCATGGTCCACATGTCTGCCCGGGGGCCGCGCTGTCCCGTCTGGAGGCGGGGATCGCCCTCCCCGCGCTGTACGAGCGCTTCCCCGGTCTGGACCTCGCCGTTCCCGCCTCCGACCTGCGGAACAAGCCGATCGTGACGCAGAACGACCTGCACGCGCTGCCCGTCGATCTGGGCTGATCCGGCACGCGCTCCGGCTCGCCGCGGCGGGGTCGTTTGTTGGCCGGAGCGTGTGTCTCATCCGACGGACGGGGTCCTCGGCCGCCGTCGTGAGGGACTACGCTCCGGACCGTGGCTGACATCGAGATTCCCGCTGACCTCAAGCCCGCCGACGGACGATTCGGCGCCGGGCCCTCCAAGGTGCGGACGGAGGCGGTCGACGCTCTGGCCGCGACCGGCACCTCTCTCCTCGGCACGTCCCACCGCCAGGCTCCCGTGAAGAATCTGGTCGGCGAGGTACGTGCCGGCGTACGCGACCTCTTCTCCCTCCCCGAGGGGTACGAGGTGATCCTGGGCAACGGCGGCTCCACCGCCTTCTGGGACGTCGCGACGCACGGTCTGATCGAGAACAAGTCCCAGCACCTGAACTTCGGCGAGTTCTCGTCCAAGTTCGCGAAGGCCGCCAAGCTCGCCCCGTGGCTGGCCGACCCGACCGTCATCGCCGCGGACCCGGGCACCCACCCGGACCCGCGGGCCGAGGCCGGTGTGGACGTCTACGCCTTCACGCACAACGAGACCTCGACGGGTGTCGCCGCACCGGTCCGGCGCGTCGCGGGGGCCGACGAGGGCTCCCTCGTCCTGGTGGACGCCACCTCCGGTGCGGGCGGCCTGCCGGTCGACATCGCCGAGACCGACGTCTACTACTTCGCCCCGCAGAAGTCCTTCGCCTCCGACGGCGGCCTGTGGATCGGCGTGTTCTCCCCCGCGGCCCTGGAGCGCGCGGCGCGTGTCCACGCCTCCGGCCGGCACGTCCCGGAGTTCTTCTCGCTGCCCACGGCGATCGACAACTCCCTGAAGAACCAGACGTACAACACCCCGGCGCTGGCCACCCTCTTCCTGCTGAACGAGCAGCTGAAGTGGATGAACTCCCAGGGCGGTCTGGACTTCACGACCGGCCGCACGGCCGCCTCCTCGCAGCACCTGTACGGCTGGGCCGAGGAGTCCAAGCACGCCACCCCGTTCGTCACCGACCCGGCGAAGCGCTCGCAGGTCATCGGCACGATCGACTTCGAGGACGGCATCGACGCGGCGGCCGTCGCCAAGGTGCTCCGCGCCAACGGCGTCGTCGACACGGAGCCGTACCGCAAGCTGGGCCGCAACCAGCTGCGTGTGGCGATGTTCCCGGCGATCGACCCGGCGGACGTGCAGGCGCTCACCGCCTGCATCGACTACGTGATCGACAAGCTCTGACGTCCCGGAACGGCCCCGCACACCCGGTGTGCGGGGCCGTTCCGGCGTCACGCGGCCCGGAGCGTTCCTCACCCGCCGCCCCGGACGGCACGGATGACGAGCACCGCCACGTCATCCCGCTGCGAGACGTCCCTCAGCCCGTGGGAAAGCACGTCGAGAAGCAGCGGGAGGGGCTTGCCGCCGTGTTCGGCGAGTACCGCGGCCGTGTCCCCGATACACGCGTCGATGTCGCGGCCGCGGCGCTCGACCAGCCCGTCGGTGTACAGCAGGAGCACACTGCCGCAGGGCAGGTCGTGGAGGTGATCGTGCCGCGCGGGGCCGTTCGGCGCGCCGAGGAGGAGCAGGTCGTGCTCGTCCAGCACCGTGACACGGCCGTCGGGTGCCCGCAGCAGGGGCGGTGGATGGCCGGCGTTGCACCAGGTCAGCCGCCACTGCCGGCCGTCGGGGTCGAGGCGGGCGTGGATCGCGGTGGCTCCGGGGCCCAGGGGCAGCACGTCCAGGGCACGGTCGACCGCGTCCAGCGCGGCGGCGGGTGAGTGCGCGGAGTGGTCGAGGCTGGCCTGACGGAGCATGCTGCGGACCTGGCCCATCACCGTGGCTGCCTGGACGTCGTGTCCGATGATGTCGCCGACGGACAGCATCAGGGCGGGTCGCTTCGTGGCCGGGAGCGGCGGCAGCCAGTACGCGTCGTACCAGTCGCCGCCCACCATGTCCTGGTCGGTGGCCGGGAGGTACAGGGCGGCCATGTCCAGGCCCGGCACGGTCGGCAGGTCGGTCAGCATGGAGGCCTGGAGCTGTTCCGCGGTGCTGAGGCGGTTCGCCACGAACCTGGTGCGCTCGACCGCCTGGCTCACGTACCCGGCTACCGCGGTGAGGACCGCCTCCTCCGTCAGCGCCGGGGCGTGGGGACGGGACCAGCACCACGTCACCACCCCTCGGCCCGCCAGCAGTGGAACACTCAGGGATGACCGGAGTCCCAGCGAGTCGTACTCGGCGACGGCCTCGGGACTGTAACGGGCCGCGAGCACGCCGTGGTCCGGGACCATGACGGTGCGCCGTTCGCGCATGGCCCGGGCGCTGGGGAAGCCGGCGTCCAGGGCCAAGCGGTCGATGGCGGTCTCCGCGGGTCGCACGTCGTCCGGGTCGAGCACACGCCACAGCCCCTGGGCGTCCGTGAGGAGCAGGCTCACGAAGGACGGCTCGGCGGGTCCGCGGAACAGGTTGCGGAGGCGGCGGGTGAGGTCCGTCAGATCACCCGCGTGAGCGAGCTCGACCGAGGCGCGCAGCAGCAGGCCGGCGTGGTCGCGGTCTCTGCGGATCAGTTCGGTGGCGACCCTCATCCGCAGTTCCGCGGAGCAGGCGGCGGTGAGGTCGTCGAGGTCCTGCAGTTCGTCCGCGGTCCACGCCCGGGGCTCGTGGTCGATGGCGCAGAGGGAGCCGAGCACGTGCCCGTCGGCGTCGGTCAGCGGCAGGCCTGCGTAGGCGACCGCCTTGAGGTCGGGGACGGCGAGGCTGGCGCAGGTGAGGGGATGCAGCCGGGTGTCGTCCAGGATCAGAGGCAGTCCGTCGGCGACGACATGCTGACAGAAGGAGTGGCTCAGGGGGGTCTCGCGCCGCGTCGCCCAGGGTTCGGCGAGTCCGATCAGGCCGGGGAGGACCTGCCGGTCGTCCTCCAGGAGCGAGACCATCGAGACCGGGACGCGCAGCAGCCGGGAGACCAGCCTGGCGAACCGGTCCATACCGGGATCTGCCGCCGCTGACAGCCCCGCGAGCCGCAGGGCCTCCAACCTCCCGAGTTCGCCCACCCCGGGGCCTCCGTCGTTCGCCTGGCAGGGAGCCGCAGCACTCTCACACCGCGCCTGGAGCATATCTAGGACAATTATCATCATGCCATGACATATGAATTTACCAAGTGGAACGGGAGACGCCGGACCGGGCCCGTCGCGGATTCCGGCTGGTCGGCCGGCGGTCGGCCAGCCGGAATCCGCGTACCGCGGATGCGGGAAGCCCGGAGCGTGCGTACGGCCGGATCGTTCGTACCGCCGCCTTCTGCCGCATCATGGAACACATGGAGACGATCCATGAGCTGGAGCCGTTCGTGCGGCAGTACACCGTCCTGCTGAGCAGCCGCAGGCCGGACGGCACGTACGCCCGGACCCCCGTGAGCATCGCCGTCGAGGGGGACCACGCCTACGTCCGTACGTTCTCCTCGGCCTGGAAGGTCGACCGGATGCGCAACCACCCGGTGGTGGAGATCGCCCCGTGCACCGTCCGGGGCGCACCGACGGGACCACCCGTGAAGGCCTGGGCCCGGCTGCTGCCGGAGGGCTCGAAGGAGAACACCCACGCCTCCCGCACGATGTCCCGGAAGTACCCGGCGCTCCAGGGGGTGGTCGTGCCGCTCGCCCACCGGCTGAGGCGGGACCGCACGCTCCACTACGAGCTGCGGCCGGTCCTCGACGACGCCTGACGCGGCACACACCGGCCCTCACCGGCGCCTCACGCGGCACGCCGGGCCTCACCGGCGCCTCGCGCCGGGCCTCACCGGGGCGGCCCGTGCGGCGCCCGTCCTACTTTTTGCGGCGGCCGGCGGCGAACAGGGCCAGCAGGACGACCGCACCAGCCACGGCGGCGCCCGTCGCGGTGGTCTTCGCCGAGCCGTCGCCGTCCCCGCCGTCCCCGGACGAGGTCCCGCCCCCGCCGCCCCGGGGGGAGGACTCGCTGCCGCCGCCGCCCTCCACCTCCACGCGCGCCACCTCGCTCCGCTCGCCCTCGGAGCCGAACATCATCGCCGAGCCGTCCGCGGTGTACGTCACCGATTCGGACTGCCGCTGGAGGGGGGCGCTCACGGCGTGGTCGGCGCCGAGCCGGCCGTCCTCGAAGGCGTAGCGCCGGGCGCTGAAGTACGACCGCAGCACGAGCTCCCGGCCGTCCGGGGAGAACGCGCCGTCCGTCACCCACGGCACCTCGCCGACGCGCCGGAAGACGTTGCCGCCGCCGGCCGTCAGCCTCTGCGGGCCCTCGTAGAGACCGCCGCCCTCCTCGTTCTTCGAGGCGATGTAGACCCGCCCGGTCACGGGGTGGACCATCAGCGCCTCGGCGTTCCGCGCCCCGTCCGCGTACGTCACGTCGTACTGCGTCGCCCGCACCGTGGTGTCGGCGAGCCGTTCCGGCTCGGGGAAGCGGTAGATCCAGACGTGGTCCCAGGTCCCGTCGAGGTTGTCCCCGATGTCACCGACGTAGAGGTCGCCGTCGGGCCCGAGCGAGATCGCCTCCACGTCGCGCGGCTCGCCCACGCCCTCCATCGTGACGGTCGCCACGGTCTTCCCGGTCCGGGAGTCGACGGCGTAGACGTACGGTCCGTCGTCGCTGTCGTTGTGGGTCCAGTAGACGCCCGGATGGATCCGGCTGGCGGCGAGGCCGCTGGACTCGGTGATCCGGGGGTCCTCGATCGTGAAGGTGCGGTCCGCTCCGTCGTCCGCGACGGCGGGCGCCGTCCCCGTCAGGAACAGGAGGGCAGCGGCGGCGGAGACGGTCAGCAGCGATCTCATGGGGCAAGTGTCCACTGTCACGTCGCAGGCCGGAGCGGTGATCGGCCATGATGTCGCCATGCGTTTTCTCTTCGTCGGCGACAGCATGACCGTGGGCAGGGCCGGCGACTTCACCTGGCGCTACCGCATGTGGCAGCACCTCGAAGCGACGCTCGGTGAGGACGGATACGCGATCACCGGCCCGCGCAGCGGGTTGTACGACACCGAGGCGGACGCGCCGCTCTCCCAGGAGTACGGCGACGCGGCCTTCCCCGCGTCCGCGCGCCGGCATCTGGCGGGCTGGGGCGAGGGCTGGCTGCACATGGCGCCGGTCATCGCGGACACGGTCAGGGCGGCCCGCGCCGACGTCCTGCTGGTCTCGCTGGGCCTGATAGACCTCGGCTTCTACACGGACAGCGCGCAGACGGCCGCGAACGCACGCGCCTTCCTCACGGCGGCCCGTACCGCGAACCCCCGTGTCCGGCAGGTGCTGCTCCCCGTCATACCGAACGTCCGGGCGGAGTCCGACGCCCCCTTCGCCGCCGAGTGCGACCGCTTCAACGCCCTGCTGGCGCAGGTGGTCCGCGAGCTGGACACCCCCGCGTCCCCGGTGCTGCTGGCGGAGCACCCGGCGGGCTACGACATCCACACGGACACCTACGACGGGACCCACCCCGGCGCGACCGGGGAGCACAAGCTGGCCGGCGCCTTCGCCGACGCCCTGCACCGGGCGTGGGGGGTCGGCGGCCCGTACGCGGGGGCTCTGACGGCGGTCTGACGCACCGCGGACCGGACGGTCACAGCACGCCGCCCGCCTCGTCGTGGAACACCTCCGGCCAGTACCGGTAGTCGTCGGGTCCGGTGGCGGGGAGGCAGGCGACGGGGTCGACCGCGGCCAGCACGGTGATCATCGTGTCGGCGACCTGGTGGTAGAACTGCCCCAGCTCACCCGAGAGTGCGTGCTGCTTCTCCAGCCGCCGCTGCCTGCTGTGCATCCAGACCGTGAACGCCAGGGTGGAGACGTCGGCGTTGACCGGGGTGACCTTCTCGTCGTCGACGAGGGCGTAGTGCACCCGCCCGGTCCGGCCGTCGACGAGGGCGTCGAAATCGTGCATCAGCCCGCCGATGACCACCAGATGGTCCGAGCCCTCGGGCAGCGGCCCGTCGCTGTGCAGGTGCGCCAGCTCGGGGTCGGCCCGTGTCTCCGCGCGGGCCACGGTCAGGGTCTTCAGGATGTCCTCCGGTTCGTCCAGCCAGAGCATCAGCCCGTGCCGCGGCAGCCCGACCTCGGTCAGGAACCGCCGGGTCGGCTCGTGCTCCAGCACCTCGGGCAGATCCGCCGGTGCGATCCGGACGACCTCCCCCGCACCGAACTCCTCCTCGATGAAGCCCGCCGGCAGATCGAGGTGCAGGCCCCGGCCGGGCGCCGCGGTCAGGACCATGGGCCGGAACAGCGCGGCCGTCATCCAGACCGAGGGCACCTCGCCCTCCGGCTCCACCTCCCGCCAGCCGTCGTCGCCCCAGTCCTCGGCCGTGAAGACCGAGAGCAGGAGGGCCGAGGCCTCGTCGGCCACCGAGGCGCCGGTGCGGCCCTTCAGATGGGCGAACCGGCCCTCCAGGGCGTCGAGTTCCCCGACGGCGGCGAGGAAGCGGGCGAGGGCGTCGAGGGACGGGGCGAGCCGAGAGAGCTCGGCGTACTCGGGGGCGTACATGCGCACGGTGAAGACCCGGCCGGTGTCGCCGTCGACGACGACCGCCTGCGCCTCGCCGCCTTCGTTCAGCAGGTGCCCGACCACCACGGTGCCCGCTATCCGCGGATCGAGCGCGCCGGGGTCGTCCTCCGCGTCGACCAGGTGGACCGCCGTCACCATGGGGGCCCCGGAGAAGCGCATCATCTCGTGCGCGCCCGGCAGCACACCGCCGGCGAGCGCCCGCCGCGTCGCTCCGTGCGTGATGTCCGGATGGATCGAATCCTCCGGTACCGCGATGCCGGTCCCCGTCATGACGCAACCTCAAAGCTTCTCGTCCGTAGTGGTGTTGCCGCTGTCTCCACCGTACGGACGGTCGCTGACATCCGCGCGGGCCGGCCGGGACCGGAACCGGACCGGGGTGCGGCGGCGTTCTCCCGGAGGGGGCGGGGCACCACGCCGGGTGCCCCGGACGGGAGGGCGGGCGGATGACGGGGACGCGGGACGCGAAGGCGGGGGACACCGGCCGGAGGCGGGGCGGTGTGCTCGCCCTGCTCTGCCTGCTGGTCGCCGTGCTGCTGGTCGCCCCCGGGCTGGTCCCCGGCACCCCCGGCCGGGCGGGCAGTCTGCTGGAGACCTTCCTGCCCTGGCTGGGCCTGGCCGTGCCGGTCCTGCTGGTCGCGTCGCTCCTGCGGCGTTCGCGTGGGGCGGTGGCCGCGCTCCTGCTGCCCGTGGTGGCCTGGGGCGCGCTGTTCGGCCCGCGGCTGTTCTCCGCAGGCCCGTCCCCGGACGGGGCGTTGACGGTGGTCCAGCACAACGTCAGCGATGTGAACCCCGATCCGGCGGCCACCGCACGCGCGCTGGCCGGGGCGGGCGCCGGTCTGATCGCCGTCGAGGAGCTGACGGCCGCGGCCCTGCCGGCCTTCGAGGCGGCCCTGTCCGCGGGTTATCCCCATCACGCGACGCGGGGCACCGTCGGACTCTGGTCGAAGCATCCCCTCGGCGCCGTACGCCTGGTGGACCTCAGGCCGCACGACGTCGGCGCGGGCTGGGACCGGGGGCTGCGGGCGACGGCCCGCACCCCGCGCGGCGTGGTCGCGGTGTACGTCGCGCACCTGCCCTCGGTCCGGATCGGCCCGACGACCGGCCTCACCTCCGGGCGCCGGGACGAGAGCGCCGCTCTGCTCGGCGCCGCGCTCGCCGCCGAGCCGCTGGAGCGGGTGATCCTCCTCGGCGACCTCAACAGCACCCTGGACGACCGGGGGCTGGAGCCGGTCACCGCGCTGATGGACGCACCGGACCCGGCTTTCGCGTTCAGCTGGCCGGCCCGGTTCCCGGTGGCCAGGATCGACCAGATACTCGCCCGCTCGGCGCGGGTCACCGGCATCCGGCCGCTGCCCGCCACCGGCAGCGACCATCTGCCGGTGGCGGCGGACATCAGGTTCTGAGCACCGGCCGCTCCGGCCCGCCGTGGGCCGACGCGGGCCGCGCCCGGCTCAGTCGACCATCTCCACGCCGAGCATCGCGAGCCCCAGCTTCGTCAGCTCCTCCGTCACCTCGCCGGGCCGGGCCCTGCGAGGACGGCGGGCGTGGTGCGCCATGAGCTCGTGGACCGTGCCCACCATCACCATCACCACGACCCGGTGGTCCCGCTCCTCCACCTCGCCCCGCACCGCCGCGCGCTCGGCCTCGCCGGTCAGGAAGTCCGTCCACAGGTCACGCCACCGCTTGCAGTGCGCGTCCACCGCCGGACTCACGCCCAGGACCTCGACGAACGTCACCCGCGCCTCGCGCAGGTCCCGGGTCACCGCCGTCACATAGGCGTCGAAGAGCAGCCGGAACCGCTGTTCCAGCGGGCAGTCGTCCATCCCCTCGGAGAGCAGGGCCACTTCGGACGCCCGCAGGCCCGCCGTCGTGATCTGGTTGTGCAGGGCCATCAGCAGGCCCTCGCGGGATCCGAACTCCTCCAGGAACACCTCCTCCGGCACTCCGGCCAGGGCGCACAGGTCCCGTTCGGACGTCTGCGCGTAGCCGTGCACCCCGAAGAGCTCCAGGCCCGCCTCCATGAGCTGCCCACGCGCCCGGACACGCACACCGTCGACCACTCCGGTCAGTTGGTCCACCGGGACATCCACCACGGGTCCTCCTTGGTCTGCCGCCTCCCGGTGCGCAGGACCGCCGCCGGAGCGGGGTGTGCGGGCGGGAGAGCGTCGGGCGCGTCGGGATGGCGCGTGCGCCATTGTCACGGCGGGGCCCGGTGGGCACACCCCGCGCCGCGCCGTCGGACACGCAGTCCGCCAGGACCGGTGACGGCTCGTACTGATGTGCCGGATCCGCCTGCCGGGAGTCCGGCCGGAAGCGGTCGGACAGGGCGCAGGAGACGACGCGGACCGACCGGAACCGGTCAGCCGGACCGCCGGGGTCTCGCCCGCGATCGGCCGACCTGAGCCGGGGAGTCCCGCCCGCGATCGGCCGGCCGGACGCCGCGCCGCTCACCGGCCGAGACCCCGCGCAGCAGCCAGCGGGCGGCGAGCTCCGCGAGCCCCCTGGCCTCCCCGGCCCCGAGGTAGAGCTCCCGCCGCACATGGCGCAGCGACAGCAGGACGCGCTCCCCCTCGGCCGCCTCCGGCCCGAGCGCGGCGGGGCCCCGGCCGCGGGATCGGCCGCAGGACCGGCTTCGGGATCGGCTTCGGAGGGTGGGTGGGGAGCGTTCTTCTCCTGTTCTTCGTCCACCGGTAGGTGACGACCGGCCACCCGGCCGACCGGTCCACCGACCGTCGGTTTCCGGGCACTCGGAGGCGCGTGCGCGAGCCCGTGGCGCAGCGCGGCGGCCTCCTCGGACGTGAGGGGCACATTGGACAGCAGCTGCTCCGTCACCCAGCGCCCGCGCTCGCCCTGCTCGCGCCACTCATGGACGTAACCGTGCGCGACCAGCAGCTCCTTGGACTTCTGATACGCCCGCCCCGTGATCCCGAGCTTCCGCGCCTGCTCGCCGAGCGACAGGCCGGCCGGTCCGTCGGGGAGCCCCTGCACGGCGAGGAGCAGGATCTTCGCGTCGCTGTTCAGCCGCGCATGGCGGACGACGTCGTGCGAAGCCTTCGTGTAGCGCCGGGAGGGCGCGATAGCATGCCGAAGCATCTCGGTGGAGGTCCATCCACTCGTGGGTGAAGGCCCTCGGGTCGGTGTTGGTAGCACCTCCGGGGGCCGCCCCGCGCACCGCATGTGCACGGAACGTGATGATGTGATGACGGTACCGCACCGCATGGGTGCTTTTTCCCCTGTGCCCCGAGGCCCCGCTCACGGACCGGTCCGGCCCGCCAGCACGGCGACCGCCACCTCGTACAGCAGCTCGGCATCCACGAACGGGGCCTCCCCGGTGGGCCGCGAGCACCAGTCAAGCGGCCACGTCCTGCCCCCCAGCGCCGGAATACCGACGAACGCGTCGCAGGGCATCTCCCCGCCTATCAGCCGCGCCCCGATCGGCCACCGGAGGGCGGCGCCGCTCCGCGGCGGCAGCAGGAAGCACATGCTCCCGCCACCGGCCCCCGACCGCACGATCGGGCCCGCCCGGAAGCCGGTGAACTGCATCAGCCCGTACGCCACCTCGTCGCCCGACGCCCCGATGACGCGCACGGCGTCGAACTGGACGCCCACACGCCGGATCGCATGTCCGCTCGCGGGAACCCAGAAGGGCGCCGGGCCCGGTGAACTCCTCTGATCCATGGACCAAGCGTGCCGACGAACACGCAAAGTGACCAGGGTCACAAGGTGACTGTGCACGGTCGTGTACTCCGGAGGCCGACTTGCGCACGTCAGTGAGCCCGGAAGTGGTAACACGGAGAGGCGAGGAGCGCCGACGCACCCCTGACCGGCACCTCCGGCGGGCGGGAACCCGCGGCGCGGCGGGGCGAGAAGACGCCCCACCGTGCGGCGCACCGCCGCCGGACGGGGCCCCTAGGACCGCGCCCGCGAGGGCAGGGTGAGGATCTCGGCTCCGTCCTCGGTGATGGCGACGGTGTGCTCGGTGTGCGCGGTCCGGCAGCCCGTCGCGCTGCGCAGCGTCCAGCCGTCGGCGTCGGTGACGAGGGTGGCGGTGTCGGCCATCACCCAGGGCTCCAGGGCGAGCAGCAGACCCGGGCGCAGGGTGTAACCGCGGCCGGGCCGACCGGCGTTCGGGACGTGCGGGTCCTGGTGCATGGTCGAGCCGATGCCGTGGCCTCCGAACTCGGTGTTGACCGGGTAGCCCGCCTCGCCGAGGACCGTGCCGATGGCGTGCGAGAGGTCGCCGATGCGCGCCCCCGGCTTGGCGGCGGCGATGCCGGCGGCGAGCGCCCGTTCGGTCGTCTCGATCATCGCGACGCTCTCCGCGGGCCGGGCCCGGCCCACCAGGAAGCTGATCGCGGCGTCCGCGGCCACCCCGCCCAGCGAGACGGCCAGATCGAGGGTCAGCAGGTCCCCGTCGGCCAGCTTGTAGTGGTGGGGGCGCCCGTGGAGCACACCGTCGTTGACGGCCGTGCAGATGTAGTGGCCGAAGGGGCCGCGCCCGAAGGAGGGCGCGTAGTCGACGTAGCAGGACTGCGCCCCCGCCTCGACGATCATCTCCTTGGCCCACCGGTCGATGTCCAGCAGGTTCGTCCCGACCACGCTGCGCCGCCGGAGCGTGTCCAGGATGTCTCCGACCAGGGCGCCGCTGCTCCTCGCCCGTTCGAGCCGCGCGGAGTTCAGGATCTCGATCATGGGGCCTCTCCCGTGTTTCCAATAATTATCCCGGTCTAACTATACCGGTATTAGAATGGTCCCCATGGTCAGGTTGCCGCTCACCCCCGCCGAG
This sequence comes from Streptomyces sp. NPDC006296, assembly GCF_040613235.1. Classification (NCBI taxonomy): domain Bacteria; kingdom Bacillati; phylum Actinomycetota; class Actinomycetes; order Kitasatosporales; family Streptomycetaceae; genus Streptomyces; species Streptomyces sp. NPDC006296. The sequence continues at coordinate 44,891 of NZ_JBEXRT010000029.1, forward strand.
GTAGAACGCGGACAGCGCCTCGGCGCGCTGCTCCGCCGAGCCCGGGGCTGCCGCTCGATGCTCGACGTGGCCCTCGCCGCGCAGATCTCGCCGGAGACGCTCCGGAAGATCGAGTCCGGCCGGGTGGCCACCCCCGCCTTCCCGACCATCGCGGCGATCGCCGACACCCTGGGCCTGTCCCTCGACACCGTCTGGGCCGAGATCAGCCGGCCGGAGCAGGCCGTGGAGGACCCGGCGGTCCTGCGGGTCGCACCGCAGGCGTCGCTGGCCTCGTAGGCCCGCGCCCGGAGCGGCGCCGCACACCCGGAACGGGCGCGGTGCCCACGGCCACCGCCCGGCCGGCCGGTGGAGCCGGCCGGTCAAGAATCCCGCGATCCGGTGGCGTACGCCGTGCGGACCGGGGAGGCTCGTGGTCATGGTCTCGGTGGTGCAGAACGTGGCGATCGACTGTGCGGATGCCTACGGGCTGGCACGGTTCTGGAGCAGTGTGACCGGCAGCCCGCTGGATCCGGAGGCCGCACCGGGCAGCCCGGAGACCCAGGTGCTGCTGCCGGAGGGCCCGATGCTGTATTTCAACCAGGTGCCCGAGGCCAAGACGGTCAAGAACCGCCTCCATCTGTGCCTGCGCCCGGAGACCTCGCGCGACCAGGAGGTGGAGCGGCTGGTGGGCCTCGGGGCCGCCTTCGTCGCCGACCGCCGGAATCCCGACGGTTCGGGCTGGGCGGTCCTCGCGGATCCCGAGGGCAACGAGTTCTGCGTCCTCCGCAGCGAGTCCGACAGGGCGTCCTGAGCAGGGAGACCGACGGGGCGGCCCGATCGGGGAGTTCGCCCTCCCCGCGTGAGGCGGAGCCGCGAGCCGGCTCACGGCCGCCGTGTCGTGCGGCGAGCCGAACGTCATGATGACGACGGTGCCGAGGAACGCCGGGAGCGGGGCAGGCACTCCGGGCGGGCGTCCGGGAGCCGTGGCCCGGGGCCGGAGACCCGGCGACGCGGCGGGACAAAGACTTTCGTCTCTCCCGGCCGCGACCGACGGCCACGGCGGCGACGGGCCCCGGGGCCCTACCGTGACGGCGTGACTCGTGCGGAAACCATGTCCTCCCCAGCACCGCCCGCCTCTCCGGCACCCTCCGGGCAGAAGCGCGCGGTGCGCCCCCTCCGTCCCCTCCGTTCCCTGCCGGGACGCGAACTCTTCACCGCCGGTATGTGGCCGGCCCGGCGCATCGTCGGCGAATCGCTCCTGGGACTCGTCCTGGCCCTCTCGGCGGTCGCTCTCGGGATCATGGAGAAGCACGGCCCGGCGGCGACCGTCGGCATCGGACTGGGCGCCGCGCTCCTGTCGGTGCTGCGCCGGGTGCTGCCCGCCACGGTGCTGCTGGTGACCGCCGTCGGCTGCGCCGCGCTCAGCGGCGTCGCGCCGCTCCTCTTCGTCGCGTCCTGGTCGGCGGGCCGGCGCATCGACGGGCTCGGCCGGGCGGCCGGCTGCTTCGCCCTCGCCCACGCTCTCGCCCTGACCCTGTCGGTGTTCTGGGAAATGCCGGACGTCTCGCTGTCGCTGACCGTCGTCGCCGGACTGCTGCTGCTGATCCCGGTCCTGCTGCCGGGACTCGCCGGACGCTACTGGTCGCAGCGCCGGACCCTGACGTACACCCTCGACGAGTACAACGCCCAGCTCCTGCGGGAGCGCGTGATGATCGCCGGGCACGCCCGGATCCGGGAGCGCCAGCGCATCGCCCAGGACATGCACGACAGCCTGGGCCACCAACTCGCCCTGATCGCGGTCCACACGGGCGCCCTGGAGGTGGACCGCACGCTGACGGCCGCCCAGCGGGAGGCCGTCGGCGTCCTGCGCGAGGCGTCGGTGGCCGCGATGCACGAACTGCGCGACGTGGTCGGTGTCCTGCGGGACGGGGCCGAGACCCCCGGCCCGGCCGACGCCCCGGACCCCTCCGCGTACGGCGAGGACCCCGGCACGGCGGTGCAGGGGGTGGCCGGCGTCGACAGCCTGGTCGAGGCGTCCCGGAAGGCGGGAGCGGCCGTGGAGCTGCGGCGTTCGGGGGACGTCCGCCCGCTCGCCCCGACCGCCGGCCGGGCCGCGTACCGCGTGGTGCAGGAGGGGCTGACCAACGCGCACAAGCACGCCCCGGGCGCGTCGATCGTCGTCGGGCTGCGCCACGAGCCGGACTCGCTCGTGGTGGAGGTGGCCAACGGCCCGGCGGCGGAACCCGCGAGCGGGGTGCCGAGCGGACGCCAGGGGCTGACCGGACTCGGGGAACGGGCCCGGCTCGTGGGCGGCATGGTGCACGCGGGCCCCACGCCGGACGGCGGCTTCCGGCTGGCGGCCGTGCTGCCGTACCCCTCGCAGGACGGCGAGCCGGCGAACCCCGCGCACGAGGCGGCCCCGACGACGTTCGTCGCCGCAGCGGACGACTTTCGGGCGCAGCGTCCGGCGGGCCCTCCCGGCCAGAGTGATCACGTCATCGACCGTGGTCTACCGAAGGAGCTGGCCAGAGCAATGAACAGGACCAAGAGGGGCAACGGCATAGCGATCGGCTGCGGAATCGCGGCGCTGGCGGGCGTCGTCGTGGTGGCCGCGGCCGTCGTCGGCGGCATCTTCCTCATGCGTGAGGCGGACAAGGTCATGATCGAGCCCGAGCAGTACGACGCCGTGAAGGTGGGGCAGTCCGAGGCGGAGGTCCGCGCCCGGCTCCCGCACGGCGACTCGGTCCTGAACACCGGTCCGGGCACGGACGCACCGGCCGAACCCGAGGGCTCGACCTGCCTGACGCTCATGTCCACCGAGTTCGGAAGCAGCATGGACACCGAACCGGTCTTCCGGTTCTGCTTCCGGGACGGCAAGCTGATCGAGAAGCGGTCCTTCGAGACGAAGGTCTGAGGGCCCGGCGGCGGCCCGCCCGTCAGGACGGCCGCCGGATCGGGGAGGATGACCGGATGCCCGCAGCCATGACCGCTCAGGACCGCGCAGGAGAGTCGTGATCAAGGTTCTTGTCACGGACGACGAACCGCTCATCCGGGCGGGCATCAGGATGATCCTCTCCTCGGCCGAGGACATGGACGTCGTCGCGGAGGCGGCGAACGGCCGCGAGGCGGTCGAGATCGCCCGCTCGCAGCGGGTGGACGTCGCCCTGCTGGACATCCAGATGCCCGTGATGGACGGCCTGACCGCCCTGGCCGAGCTGCGCCGGTCCGCCCCCGACGTACGGGTGCTGATCCTGACGACGTTCGGGGAGCGGCAGAACGTCCTGCGCGCCTTGGGCGCCGGGAGCGCGGGCTTCCTGCTGAAGGACTCGGCGCCCGCCGAACTCATGGGGGCGGTACGGGCGGCGGCGGCCGGACAGGCCTATCTGTCGCCCGGTGCCACCCGCCACGTCGTCGACTCCCTGGCGTCCGGAGGCACCGCGGACCGGGCCGAGCGGGCGCGCCGCAGGCTGGAGAAGCTGACCGGCCGCGAGCGGGAGGTGCTGGCCCTGCTGGGCGAGGGCCTGTCCAACGCCGATGCCGGGCAGCGGATCCACATGAGCGAGGCCACGGTCAAGACCTACGTCAGCCGCATCCTCGCCAAGCTGGAGTGCGAGAACCGGGTCCAGGCCGCCCTGCTGGCCCGGGACGCGGGCCTCGGCACCTGACGACGGATCACCCTCCGCCGGCTCCGGCCGCGCACCGCCGGTCAGGCCCCACGGCGCGAGCCGGGACGGGCGGCAGAAGGCCGCCCTGCCTCACCTGTGGTGAACTGTGGCCCGGTCGGGAGACGTTGATCTTGTCTCGAACGGGAGAGCGGGAGGGGCCGTGGGCCTTGGTGGGGGGACGTGGCAGCGGCTGACCGCCGTGGTGCTCGTCATGGCGGTGGCGACCGGGTGCACGGGGCAGGGCGAGGGCGGGGGCGGGGGCGGCGGAAACGACGTGGACCTGCTGCGGAACCACGACTGGACGCAGCTGCCGGGCACCACCGCGCGGAACGGCATCCTGCGGGTCAGCGCATTGGACCGGCGCATCGTGGAGCAGGACTCCTCCGGCGGCCGGCCCAACCCCCCGCTGAACCTGGCCGGCCCGCATCTCAGGTCCGATGGCGACTTCACCGTCACCGCGCGGATGTCCGGAGTGGGTGACGACGACGGCGGCTCATGGCTGCGGCTGTACGGACGGGTTCCGGTCGTCTACGACGAGTGGCGGCAGGAGCGGCCCTCACTCCGCGTCGGCGTGACCGCCGGCGGACAGGTGAAGGTACAGATATGGGACGGCGAGGGCGATGAGCCGGCCGTCTCCGAGGATTTCGACTGCGGCTGCTCCGGGACGGTGACGCTCGCCGTGTCCAGCATCGGTGACACCTTCCGGGTGAGAGCCGACGGGCGGCGGCTGGGAACCGTGCGGGACCCGGGGGTGTTCGCCGAGGGCACTGTCTGGTTCGGTCTGGAGGCGGACGCGGGCGAGGACGAGCGCCGCGAGGGATGGCGTCTGACGCGGCTGAGCGCGCGGGCGGAGAGCGGTGACCCGCTCCGCGTGATCAAGGCGCCGCAGCTGCGCCAGGAGCGGTCCGACGACTCGCTGCGCGCGCGGGCCGCGGACGTGGGGCGGCCGTTCGACGTCGGCACCGCCCTGGCCGAGAACCCGCTGCTCACCGACTCACGCTACCGGGCGCTCGCGGGGAGCCAGTTCTCCATGCTCACTCCGGAGAACGCGTTCAAGCCGCAGTTCCTCCACCCGCGCCGGGGCGTCCACGACTTCCGCGACGCGGATCTGCTCGTGCGCTTCGCCCGCGCGAACGGCATGAAGGTGCACGCGCACACCCTCGTCTGGCACGAGGCTCTGCCCCACTGGATGAGGGAGGACGACGACCCCGAGGAGGTGCGCCGGACCATGCTCCGGCACATCGCCGTGGTCGCCGGGCACTTCAAGGGAAAGGTCGCGGAATGGGATGTGGTCAACGAGCCCATGTCCGACGACGGGGAGAGCTACACCGACGGGGATCTCGGCCTGCGCTCCGAGCAGAGCCCGTGGTTCGAGGCCATGGGCGAGGAGTACATCGACGAGGCGTTCAGGGCCGCCCACCGGGCCGATCCGAAGGCACGGCTGTTCCTCAACGAGTACGGGGTCGAGGAGGAGGGCGAGCGGTGGGACGCCCTTTACGATCTGGTCGAGCGGCTCAAGGAACGCGGCGTACCGATCGACGGCGTGGGTTTCCAGAACCATGAGTACGCACCCGGCGACCGCACCGACCCGGAGACCTTCCGCAGCCATGTGCGGGATCTGGCGGAGCTCGGGGTTCAGGCGCGGGTGTCGGAGATGGACGTCCCCGTGGGTGCGGACGAGGAGGACGGGCGGCAGGTCCAGGCCGATCAGATGGCGGGCAAGCTGCGGGTCTGCCTGGAGGAGCCGAACTGCACGTCGTTCTCCACCTGGGGATTCACCGACCGGTACGGCTCCACCGCCGACACCGGGATCTACCCTCCGCGGACGGCCGATTCCCTGCCGTGGGACGCGGCCCTGCGGCCGAAACCGGCGTACGAGCGCCTGCTCGCAGTCTTTGACGAGGCGTGAGGAATCACGGTGCGCCCTCTCGGCGCGGTGGACGGCGTCAGGTGAGCCGGCCGGCCGGCTGGGGCGGCGCGAGGCTCCGCTCGTCCCGTGCCCTGCGCGTGGCACGCGTACCGCGCCTCCAGGGACGCACGCCTCGGGCCCCGGCACGAACCGGCCGGTGCGCACGGGCGGTTCACGTGCCTCCGTGGTCCGGGAACGGCTCCCCGCAGGCACTGCAGAATCTCGGCGCCCGGTCCGCCGACAGCCGCCCGCACCCCGGGCAGACCAGGTCGAGCATGCAGGGCGCCTCGCCACCCTCGTGCGCGGGAGCGGGCACCGCGGGGGTGACGGCGAGTCCCGGGCGCCGGCGGTGCACCGTGAGATACGTCAGCCCCTCCGGCCCCGCTTCCAGGGCGCGCCGAGCGGTGCGCGGCAGCCAGACGACCGCCGTGGGGCCGAGGCGCAGGGTGTCCCCGGTGCCCGTGCGCAGGCCGCCCGTGCCCGCGAGGACGACCAGGAACACGTCCAGGGCGTCCTCCTGGTGCTCACCGACATCCGCGCCCGGCGGGAGCCGGACCACATTGGCGTCCAGCTCCCGCCCCTGCTCGGCGAGGCGCCAGAGCGCGCCCCGTCCACCGGGGGCGGCGGAGGCGAGGACCTCGTCCAGCACCGCCAGGACCTGCGGGACGGTGTTCACGCCGCGGCCTCCTCGTCGTGATGCTCGCGGGCCTCGTGGACCGGGCCGGAGCTGCTCTCCGCCCAGTGCTCGACGGCAGGGAGAAGCCGGTCGGCCTCTGCCCGGGTTCCGTCGCCCCGTGGTCCACGCGCGCCGCGGTGCGGGCTGCCCCCGGGCCCCCGGGTCCGGCCCGTGGGCAGCAGGCGCACCTCGGTCTGCCCGTTCTCCGGAGGAGACTAACTCCTTCCGGGTCCGCGGGGCCGAGGAGCCTGCACGGGGAGCTCGGCCCCGTGCGGTGGGAGGCACCACGCGAGGGGCGCGGCCCGGAAGCGGGGCCTCCGCAGATGGAGGCCCGCACCCTCCTGCCCGAACCCGCCGAACGGGCCCCGCGGCCGCTGTACGCTCCCCGCATGAGCCGGCCGACGCCTACGACAACTCCGGTCCCGGACGCGGACGGGTGCGTCGCGCTGACCCGGACCCTGCGCCGCCGCGGCACCGTCGTCCTCTCGGTGTTCGCCCTTGTCTGGGCCTTCGCCGGGGCGTCGGGACTCGCGTCCCCGGGCGCAGCCCTCACCGTCGAGATCCTCGCGGCGCCGGTCACGGCGGCGGCGGTCCTCCTCGCCTACCGCAAGGGCGCCGCCCCGTCGCCCCGCACGGTCGACCTGCCCCGGAACTGGGCGCGCTCGGTCGGCATCGTCAACGGCGCCGAACTCGTGGCGATCGGCGCGGTGATCGGCGTGTCCAACGCGTCGGGCCAGCCCGCGTTCATCCCGCCGTGCATCGCGCTGGTGGTCGGCCTGCACTTCGTCCCGCTCGCCCGCCTCTACGACCAGTGGCAGTACAAGGGCACGGCCGCGCTGCTCTGCACGGTCGGAGCTGTCGGCCTCGCGCTCGTCGCGGCGGGTGTCCCGGACGAAGGCGTGCGCGCCGTGGTGGGCCTGGCCTCCGCGGTGACGCTGTGGGCGTCCGCGTACCACGTGGCCGTCAAGGGCTGACGGCCACGCGCGCCGGGCAGCCCCTGCCCACCCGGCCCTCCGCCCCGGCCCGCACCGCGGCCCGCCGCCGCCCGTCCCTGCCGGGAAGCCGCTGGGTAGGGTGAGCATGACAGCCCATCGTGAACCGGAACGAGGACAGACGTGAGCGAGTCGGCGGCCATCGCCCTGCAGCAGGAGATCGCCCGCGAGCTCGACGTCGCGGAGACCTTCGAGGCGGAGAAGGAGATCGAACGCCGGGTGGCGTTCCTGACCGAGCGGCTGACCTCCGCCGGGCTGCGCTCCCTGGTGCTCGGCATCAGCGGGGGCGTGGACTCCACCACCGCCGGGCGGCTGTGCCAGCTCGCCGTCGAGCGCGCCCGGGCCGCGGGCCACGACGCGCGGTTCTACGCGATGCGGCTGCCCTACGGGGTGCAGGCCGACGAGCACGACGCCCAGCTCGCGCTCTCCTTCATCCGGCCCGACCACGTGCTGACCGTGGACATCAAGCCCGCGAGCGACGCCACGCTCGACACCCTGCTCACCGCCGACGTGAGCTTCCGCGACCCCCACCACCAGGACTTCGTGCTGGGCAACGTCAAGGCCCGGCAGCGCATGATCGCCCAGTACGCGGTGGCCGGGGCGCACAGCGGTCTGGTCGTGGGCACGGACCACGCGGCCGAGGCGGTCTCCGGCTTCTTCACGAAGTTCGGCGACGGCGCCGCCGACCTGGTCCCGCTGACCGGACTCACCAAGCGCCGGGTGCGGGCGGTCGCCGAGGCGCTCGGCGCACCCGCCGAGCTGGTCGGCAAGGTGCCGACGGCCGACCTGGAGACCCTCGACCCGGGCAAGGCGGACGAGCACGCGCTCGGGGTCACCTACGACGCCATCGACGACTTCCTGGAAGGCCTGCCGGTGGACGAGCGGACCTTCGACACCATCGTGGGCCGCTACCGCCTCACCGACCACAAGCGCCGGCTGCCCCTCGCCCCGTAGTCTCGGGCCCCATGGACCGGGAACCGGGCGAGAAGTACCCGCCGATCGAACCGTACGACCGAGGAATGTTGGACGCCGGTGACGGCAACCTCGTGTACTGGGAGATGTGCGGCAACCCCGACGGGAAGCCCGCCGTCGTCGTACACGGCGGACCGGGCTCGGGGTGCAACGACCGGGGCCGACAGTACTTCGACCCTGACCTCTACCGAATCGTGCAGTTCGACCAGCGCAACTGCGGCCGCTCCACCCCGCACGCGAGCGACCCCCGCACCGACCTGCGGCACAACACGACGGCCCACCTGATCGCCGACATGGAGCTGCTGCGCGAGCACCTCGGTATCGACACGTGGCTGCTGCACGGGGGCTCCTGGGGTTCCACGCTGATCCTCGCGTACGCCGAACAACACCCGGAGCGGGTCTCGGAGATCGTGATCCAGGCCGTGACGACGACCCGGCGCAGCGAGATCGACTGGCTGTACCGGGGAGCGGGCCAGATCTTCCCGGAGGCCTGGGACCTGTTCCGGGCGGGCGTCCAGGAGTCGGCGGGGACCGGGGACCTCGTCGCCGCATACGCCCGGCGGTTGGAGAGCCCCGACCCCGGCGTAAGGGCGAGGGCGACCGCCGACTGGTGCGCCTGGGAGGACGCGGTCATCTCCCAGGAGGCGTACACCGGTCCGTCTCCGTACGGCGGGCGGCCAAGCCGCGACCGTCAGGCACTCGCTCGGCTCTGCGCGCACTACTTCTCGCACGGCGCCTGGCTGGAGGAGGGGCAGCTGATCCGCGACGCGGGCCGTCTCGCGGGGATCCCCGGGGTCCTGGTGCACGGCCGCTTCGACCTGGGAGGACCGCTGACCACGGCCTGGGAACTGGCGAAGGCCTGGCCGGACGCCGAGCTGACGGTGATCGACGTCGCGGGCCACCTGGGCGGCCCGGCGACCTCCCGGGCGGTCCTGGCCGCGCTGGACCGGTTCGCGCGGCGCGCGTGAGGACGGCGCTTGCCTGGAGCGCGCTCGAAGGAGTTGTCTTGGGCCTCATGAAGTACACGCAGCTCGGACGCACCGGACTCAAGGTCAGCCGCCTCGTCCTGGGGACGATGAACTTCGGCCCCCAGACCAACGAGAGCGACAGCCACGCGCTCATGGACGCCGCCCTCGACGCGGGCGTCAACTTCTTCGACACCGCCAACGTCTACGGCTGGGGCGAGAACAAGGGCCGCACCGAGGAGATCCTCGGCACCTGGTTCGCCCAGGGCGGCGACCGCCGCGACAAGGTCGTCCTCGCCACGAAGGTCTACGCCAACATGGCGGCCGACGGCGAGGCCTGGCCCAACCACGACAAGCTGTCCGCCCTGAACATCCGCAGGGCCGTCGACGCCAGCCTGAAGCGTCTCCAGACGGACCACATCGACCTGTACCAGTTCCACCACGTGGACCGGGACACCCCGATCGACGAGATCTGGCAGGCCATCGACGTACTGATCCAGCAGGGCAAGATCCTCTACGCGGGCTCGTCCAACTTCTCGGGCTACAAGATCGCCCAGGCCAACGAGCGGGCCGCCCGGCGCGGCAGCTACGGGCTGGTCAGCGAGCAGTGCATCTACAACCTGATGGAGCGCGGGGCCGAGATGGAGGTCATCCCGGCCGCCCAGGAGTACGGCCTCGGTGTCATCCCGTGGTCCCCGCTGCACGGCGGGCTGCTCGGCGGCGCGCTCCGCAAGGAGCGCGAGGGCGGCGGCGCCCGGTCCACCTCCGGCCGGTCCGGCGACGCGCTGGCCGACCCGAAGGTGCGGGCGCAGGTCCAGGCGTACGAGGACCTGCTGGAGAAGCACGGGCTGGAGCCGGGCGAGGCCGGTCTGGCCTGGCTGCTGACCCGGCCCGGCGTCACGGGTCCGATCTCCGGCCCGCGCACCCGGGAGCAGCTCGACTCGGCGCTGCGCGCGGTGGAGCTGGAGCTGTCGGACGAGGTGCTGACGGCGCTGGACGAGATCTTCCCCGGGCCGGGCCCGTCGCCGGAGAACTTCGCCTGGTAGGAGCGGCAGGAGCACGGCGCGCGTGCGGCCTCCGCCCCCGGGGTTCAGCCTCCGAGGGCGGAGGCCGCCGCCACGACGACGAACATCAGCACGAGCACGGCGGCCATGATGCGGTTTCTGGTCTTCGGGTCCACCCGACGAGCCTAACCGGCCCGGTCACCGGCCCGGCGGCCAGGCCCGCGGCCGGACACGGGAACGCCGCCCGCTCCGGTGCGGAGGGGCGGCGTACGAGGGTGCCGCTCAGGCGGCGGTGGCCAGCTGCTCGCGCGGGACGAAGCGCAGGTGCGGGCGGCCCGGGCGCAGGTCGACCTTGAGGCGCAGGCCGCCGACGCGGGTCAGGGCGAAGCCGACGCCGAGCGCGGCCAGCATCGAGATCGCTCCGCCGGCCGCCATGCCGGTCCGGGCGCCGTAGGCGTCGCTGATCCAGCCGACGATCGGGGCGCCCACGGGCGTGCCGCCGGCGAAGACCATCATGTAGAGGCTCATCACCCGGCCCCGCATCTCGGGGTCCGCGGCCATCTGGACGCTGGTGTTCGCGCTGATGTTGGTGGTCAGCCCGATCATCCCGATCGGGACGAGCAGCAGCGAGAAGAGCCAGACGGACGGGGACAGGGACGCGGCGATCTCCAGAGCGCCGAACATGGTGCCCGCGGCCACCAGCATGCGCAGCCGTGAGGACCGGCGGCGGGCGGCGAGCAGGGCTCCGGCGAGGGAGCCGGCGGCCATGAGGATGTTGAAGAACGAGTACATCCCGGCGCCGCCGTGGTAGATCTCGTCGGCGAAGGCCGTGAGCCAGATCGGGAAGTTGAAGCCGAAGGTGCCGACGAAGCCGACCAGGACGATCGGCCAGATCAGCTCGGGCCGGCCCGAGACGTAGCGGAGTCCTTCGCGCAGCTGGCCCTTGGCCCGCTTGACGGTCACGGACGGGTGGAGCTCGTCCGTCCGCATCAGCATCAGGCCGATGAGGGGGGCCGCGAAGGACAGGCCGTTCAGCAGGAAGGCCCAGCCGCTGCCGACCGTCGTGATCAGGACACCCGCGACGGCGGGGCCGATGAGCCGGGCGGACTGGAAGTTCGCCGAGTTCAGGCTGACCGCGTTGCGCAGCTGCGCGGGGCCGACCATCTCGGAGACGAACGACTGGCGGGCGGGGTTGTCGACGACCGTCACCATGCCGAGGAGGAAGGCGACCAGGTAGACGTGCCAGACCTGGACGACGCCGGAGAGGGTCAGCACGGCGAGTGCGATGCCGCACAGGCCGAGTGCCGCCTGGCTCATGAGGAGCAGCCGCCGCTTCGGGAGCCGGTCGGCGATGACGCCGCCGTACAGGCCGAAGAGCAGCATCGGGAGGAACTGGAGGGCCGTGGTGATGCCGACGGCGGCGGCGGACCCGGTGAGGCTCAGGACGAGCCAGTCCTGCGTGATGCGGGACATCCAGGTACCGGTGTTGGAGATCACGGCGCCCGTGGCGAACAGGCGGTAGTTGCGGATCTTCAGCGACGAGAAGGTCCCGCCGGTCTTGCTCTCGTGGGTGGACGTCGGTGCGGGGGCGGAGTCTGCTCCGGATCCCGTACTCAAAAGGGTTCGCCTCCTCGGGCGTGGGCGGTGTGCGGACTGACGGGAGGTGGGCGGGGCATCGCGGGCTGCCGACCCGGGTGTCCCGCCGTGGTCACAGGTGGGCGAGCTTCTCCAGCACGGGCGCGGCGGCCCGCAGCTTCGCCCACTCCTCCTCGTCCAGGCCCTCGGCGAGGTCGGCCAGCCAGGCGTTCCGCTTGTTGCGGCTCTCGGCGAGCATGGCTTCCGCCTGCTCGGTCCGGCTGACCATCTTCTGCCGACGGTCATCGGGGTGCGCTTCCAGTCTGACCAGGCCCTTGGCTTCCAGCAGCGCGACGATCCGGGTCATCGACGGCGGCTGCACGTGCTCCTTGCGGGCCAGCTCACCGGGAGTGGCGGAACCGCAACGGGCGAGTGTGCCCAGCACCGACATCTCGGTGGGGCTCAGCGACTCGTCGACTCGCTGGTGCTTCAGGCGACGGCCCAGCAGCATCACGGCGGAGCGGAGGGAGCTCACGGCGGCGGCACTGTCGCCGTCGTGGATCAGGTCAGGCATGTTCCTTAGCGTAACTCATTAGCAATGCTAAATACCACCTGGTGTTACACGCGCGAGAAACTGATCACCCGATCGAGTGAGTATGGGGCGGAAAGACGCGCCAAAGGGCCATGTGTGCCGGGACGCTGCTTGGCATGGGATCGACAGTGCTCAGCCTGCGCATAGACGGTGAGCTGCTCGACCGGCTCCGCCGCCACGCCGCCCGACGCGGCATGACCGTCCAGGACTACGTGGTCCGGACGCTCGTCCGCGACGACTTCGACGAACGCTTCCACGCCGCCGTCGACGAGACGGAGAAGTTCTACGGGGCGGAACTCCGTCACGCGGACCCGGCCGACCGGGTCACCTGACGGAGTTCCGCCCCGCGGGGTGGGGACCTCCCGCTCCCCGGTCCACCGGGGACCGCGGGACCGCCCTCACGTGAGGCCGAGCGCCGGCATCGCGTAGTAGAAGACGAAGACCGCGGACACCACGTACATGGCCGCCGGGACCTCACGGCCGCGGCCGGCCGCCAGCCGCATCGCACTGAAGGCGATGCAGCCGATGCCGATGCCGTTGGTGATCGAGTAGGTGAGCGGCATCATCAGCATCGCCAGGAACGCCGGGATCGCCAGCGTCAGGTCGCTCCAGTCGACGTCCCGGACGTTGCCCGCGAGGATCAGGAACCCGACCGCGACCAGGGCCGGGGTGGCCGCCTGCGAGGGGACCATCGTCGCCAGCGGCGTCAGGAACAGCGCCACCGTGAAGAGCAGCCCGCTCACCACGCTCGCGAGGCCCGTGCGCGCGCCCTCACCGACGCCCGCCGTGGACTCCACGAAGCAGGTCGAGGCCGAGGAGGAGCTGACGCCGCCCGCGGCGACGGCGACGCCGTCGACGAGGAGGACCTTGTTGATGCCCGGGAAGTTGCCGTCCTTGTCCATGAGCTCGGCCTCGTCGCCGACACCGAGGATGGTGCCCATCGCGTCGAAGAAGCAGGACAGCAGCACGGTGAAGACGAAGAGGACGCCGGTCAGCAGACCGACCTTCCCGAAGCCGCCGAAGAGGCTGACCTCGCCGAGCAGCCCGAAGTCCGGGGAGGACACCGGATTGCCCGGCCACGCGGGCACGGTGAGGCCCCAGGCGCCGGCCGGCAGGTCCGCGACGGCGTCGATGACCAGGGCCACGACCGTCATGACGACGATGGAGAGCAGGATCGCGCCGGGCACCTTGCGGACGATCAGCGCGAGGGTCAGCAGCGTGCCGAGGATGAAGACCAGGACGGGCCAGCCGTTGAGGTGGCCGTCGCTGCCGAGCTGCAGCGGCACCGTGGTGTGCGCGGCGTCCGGGATGCGGGAGACGAAGCCCGAGTCGACCAGGCCGACCAGCAGCACGAAGAGGCCGATGCCCATCGCGATGCCCTTGCGGAGCGAGCGGGGCACGGCGTTCATCACGCGCTCCCGCAGCCCGGTCGCGACCAGCAGCATCACCACGATGCCCGCGAGGACGACCATGCCCATCGCGTCCGGCCAGCTCATCCGGGGGGCGAGCTGGAGGGCGACGACGGTGTTGACGCCCAGACCGGCGGCGAGCGCGATCGGCACGTTGCCGATGACGCCCATCAGGAGCGTGGAGAACGCGGCGGCGAGCACCGTGGCCGTGACGAGCTGGCCACCGTCGAGCTGGTGCCCGTACATGTCCTTCGCGCTGCCGAGGATGATCGGGTTCAGCACGATGATGTAGGCCATCGCGAAGAAGGTGGCGAATCCGCCACGGATCTCGCGCGCGACCGTCGATCCCCGCCCGGAGATCTTGAAGTAACGGTCGAAGACGCCGTGGGGCCGCTGCGGCACCGGCGGCTGGTCGACCGGAGCGGTGGTCGAGGAGGACATGTATGACCTTCAGTCGTGCATCGAGGGGATGAAAGCAGTCACATTTGGATGTTCACACGAATAATTCGAGTCACCCGGTAAGCAGATTCAGTATGAATACATAGGCCGAAGATCGCTATCTCCGCGCGTAGACCCTTGAGCCGTCCGGCCCGCAGCGCTCGGCGGGGCAGACCTTAGACTGGCCGCATGGAGAAGTGGACACCGAAGCACGAGGCGCCCGAGCCCCTGGAAGGGCCGGTCGTCGCCACCGTCACCGGCGGCACGATCCTCTGGTTCGTCCTCTTCCTCGTGCAGGTCCCCTTCTACGGCTGGTTCGACGACCGCGGCCACGCCTGGTGGATCTGGGTCTGCCTGGCCGGCGCCGGCCTGGGCCTGATCGGCATCTGGTACGTCCGCGGGCGGGACGCCGCGATCAAGCGGGCCGCCGCACAGGCCGCCGCCGAGGGGTCCGCCCCGGACTCCTCGCACCCCTGACGGCGCACCGGCGCCCTCCCCCTCCGGCCGCGGCACGGCCGTCCGCCCCGCGCGGGACCGCCGTGTACGACTCAGGGACCGTTCCGCTCCTCCCCCGGTCGGATCTTCCGGCGCCCGGCGGGTGAACCGTCCCGTCCGCCCGTACGGTCGGAACCATGACACAGCGGGCACTCGACTCCTCCGGTGGACGACCGGACCCCGTACGCTCCCCCGGACCACCGGACGGGCTGACCACCGCCGAGGTGGCCGAACGGGTCGCGCGGGGCGAGGTCAACGACGTACCGGTCCGCTCCTCGCGGTCGCTCGCCGAGATCGTCCGCGCGAACGTCCTCACCCGCTTCAACCTGATCATCGGCGTGCTCTGGGTGGTCATGCTGTTCGTCGCGCCGATCCAGGACAGCCTCTTCGGCTTCGTGATCGTCGCCAACACCGGGATCGGCATCGTCCAGGAGTGGCGCGCCAAGAAGACCCTGGACGGCCTCGCGGTGATCGGCGAGGCCAGACCGACGGTACGCCGCGACGGGAGTCCGGCCCAGGTCTCGGTGTCCGAGATCGTCCTCGGAGACCTGGTGGAGCTGGGCCCCGGGGACAAGGCCGTCGTCGACGGCACGGTCGTCGAGGCGGACAGCCTGGAGATCGACGAGTCGCTGCTGACCGGCGAGGCCGAACCCGTGGTCAAGCGGCCCGGCGACCCGGTGATGTCCGGCAGCTTCGTCGTCGCCGGCGGCGGCGCGTTCACCGCCACCAGGGTCGGCCGCGAGGCCTATGCGGCGCAGCTGGCGGAGGAGGCGTCCCGCTTCACCCTCGTCCGGTCCGAACTGCGCAGCGGGATCAGCACGATCCTCAAGTACGTGACCTGGATGATGGTGCCGACGGCGATCGGGCTGATCGTCAGCCAGCTGGTCGTCAAGAACAACAACTTCAAGGACTCGGTGGCCCGCACGGTCGGCGGGATCGTCCCGATGATCCCCGAGGGCCTGGTCCTGCTGACCTCGGTCGCCTTCGCGATCGGCGTCGTCCGGCTCGGCCGCAAGCAGTGCCTGGTGCAGGAACTGCCCGCCATCGAGGGCCTCGCCCGGGTCGACGTCGTCTGCCTGGACAAGACCGGCACCCTGACCGAGGGCGGCATGGACGTCACCGGGGTCCGCCCGCTGAACGGCTCGGACGAGAACCACGTCCGCCGTGTCCTGGGCGCCCTCGGGGGCTCCGATCCCCGGCCGAACGCCAGCCTCCGGGCCGTCGTCGACGCCTGCCCGGACGACGCGGGCTGGGAGGTCACCGGGACCGTGCCCTTCTCCTCGGCGCGCAAGTACAGCGGCGCCTCCTTCCGCGAGGCGAACGGCGACGCCTCGGCCTGGCTCCTCGGCGCCCCGGACGTGCTGCTGGCCCCCGACGACCCGGTCCTCGCCGAGACCGGCGGACTCAACGAGCAGGGGCTGCGGGTCCTGCTCCTCGCCCGGGTCCCGGGCGAGCCGGACGCGCCGGACGCCGCCGCCCGGGCCGTGCCCACCGCGCTCGTCGTCCTGGAGCAGCGGCTGCGCCCCGACGCCGGGGAGACCCTGGCCTACTTCGCCGACCAGGACGTCGCGGCGAAGGTCATCTCCGGTGACAACGCCGTCTCGGTCGGCGCGGTGGCCCAGAAGCTCGGGATGGAGGGCGCCGAGCACGCCCTGGACGCGCGCAGGCTGCCCGAGGACCGCGACGACATGGCGACGGAGATCGAGCGGAACACGGTCTTCGGCCGGGTCACGCCGCAGCAGAAGCGCGACATGGTCGCGGCCCTCCAGACCCGCGGGCACACCGTCGCGATGACCGGCGACGGCGTCAACGACGTGCTCGCGCTGAAGGACGCCGACATCGGGGTCTCGATGGGCTCGGGTTCGGAGGCGACCCGCGCGGTCGCCCAGATCGTGCTGCTGAACAACAGCTTCGCCACGCTGCCGTCGGTCGTGGCCGAGGGCCGCCGGGTCATCGGCAACATCACCCGGGTCGCCACCCTGTTCCTGACCAAGACCGTCTACTCGGTGCTGCTGGCGATCCTGGTGGTCTGCTTCCAGGTGGAGTACCCGTTCCTGCCCCGCCACCTGACGCTGCTGTCCACGCTGACGATCGGCATCCCGGCGTTCTTCCTCGCGCTCGCCCCCAACAAGGAGCGGGCCCGGCCGCACTTCGTGCGCCGGGTGATGCGGTACGCGGTGCCGTCCGGGGTGATCGCGGCGGCGGCCACCTTCGCCACGTATCTGCTGGCCCGCCACCACTACACGGGGGCGGGGGCGCTGGACGCGGAGACGAGCGCGGCGACGCTCACGCTGTTCCTGGTCTCCCTGTGGGTCCTGGCGATCATCGCCCGCCCGTACACCTGGTGGCGGATCGCCCTGGTGGCGGCGATGGGCCTGTGCTTCCTCGTCGTGCTCGCGGTGCCGTCGCTCCAGGCCTTCTTCGCGCTGAAGCTGGTCGGCACGACGATGCCGTGGGCCGCGGTGGCGATCGCGGCGGTCGCGGCGGCCGTCCTGGAACTGGCCTGGAGGCTGGTCGGCCGCCGCTTCCGCACCTAGATCCGCGGGGGCGAAGCGCCCGCGGGGATCCGTGATGCGACGCCCCCACGGGATCCGTGAGGGCGTCGCCCCGGGACTACTTCACGTCGACGAAGTCACCCGCGGCCGTGACGGTCGGGGTGGTCGACGTACCGGCGAAGCTGTAGCGCCAGTAGCCGTCCACGGACGCCTTGACGGTCGTCTTCAGCGCACCGGTGCTGCTCGACTTGATGGTCTTGACGGTCGTGTAGGTGCTGCTGTTCTTCTTGCGGAACTGCAGCTTGACGGACTGGGTGGCGTAGCCCTTGTACGTGCCGGTCTCCCAGTTGGCGCGCGAGAGCTTGCCGGTGACCGTGAGGGTCTTGCCCTTCTTGACGGGCTCCGGGGCGGCGTTGACGGTGACCTTGGAGAGGCGCTGGACCCGGGCGGTGGAGTGGTAGTCGTTCCAGGCGACCGAGGACTGGTCACCGGCGAGCGCACCTGCGGTGACGTGCCAGGTGCCGGCCAGCGCGTTCTTGTACAGGTCGGCGCCGGGGAGGATGGTGATCGTCATCTTGCAGGTGGCGGTGGTGGCGCTGGAGCTGGTGCAGGTCGCCGCGTCCTCGTTGGGCGCCACCCAGCCGTCGATGTTCGTCTCGACGTCCGAGCCGTGCCACAGGTCGACGTACCCGTCGGCGATGCCGGACGGGTGGGAGGCGGTGACCGAGACGGTGATCTTCTTCGAGGCCGTGGTGCCGACGACGATGTCCTTGCCGCCGTTGATGACGACCTTGGATATGACGGGCTCGGCGACGGCGGCACGGGCCGCCGCACGCGGGGCCTGGGCCCCGAGGCCGAACGCCTCGGCCGCGGTGGGCTTGTCCAGGCCCGGAGCGGCCTGGTCGCCCGCCTGCGCCGCCGGGACGGCGAGGGCGGACAGGGCCAGGGCGCCGGAAACAGCGGCGACAGTGGCACGAATACGCATGTGTTCCCCAAGTGGAGAAGGGGGGCCGTGGCAAGTCCCACGTCCGACGGTCCCCGTGTGGTCGGTGAGTCTGCTGACTCCACACACCCAGACAGTTCATCCTCGTGAAAGGTTGTGCTCACCCGATGACTTTCCTGTGAAGATCACACCGGCCAGGTGGCTTCTTCGCTGGGCTGGACCGACAGGGCCCTCCGGGGCCGCGATTTTCCCGGGTTCCGCCAGGATCCCGGCCCCGTATCGGAGGACACCGATGATCGACCCGCTCACCGGAGTCGTCGCGGTCGGGATCGCCGGGGCGGCGGTGGCGTTCGCCGCCGACCGCGTCCTACGCAGGCGGAAGCGCGCGTTCCGGGACCGGTACGGCTCGTACGAGGAGTTCCGGAGCCGGGTGGACGAGGCCGAGGTCCGGGCGGTGCGCGGCGAACACGGCGAGGTCGCCGCGGTCAAGGCCGTCCGCGACCGCCATCCCCTCGCCTCGCTCGCCGACGCGCACCGGTACGTCAAGGAGCTCTGAGCCCCGGCGGGGCGCCGCTCAGTCGAACCAGCGGTCCCGTGCCAGCTCCTCCGTGCGCGACGGGTCCTCCAGCAGCGCCGCCACCTCGAAGCGGCGCGGCCACTGCCCCGCGGCCCAGGCGAGACCGGCCGCCACCCCCTCCAGGGTGGACGCGTGGACCACCCCGTCCGGGGTGCGGCGCCAGTCCAGCTCCACGCCGCCCGCGCGCAGTTCGCCGTGCTCGACGTAGCGGTCGGGGGTCCCGGCGCCGAGCAGGATCCGCACCGGGTCCGGCACCCGGTGCTCCTCCCCCTCGGTCGTCACCGCGGCCTCGACGCTCTCGCCGAGCCGCCGCACCTGGAGCAGCTCCGCCAGCTCCGCCGCCCGTGCCGGGGCCACCGGCAGCAGCGGGAGGCCACCGGCCAGCGGCAGCAGGTCGGGGGCGTCGGCGATCACCACGTCCGCCGCGTCGGCCACCCGCACCTCGTCGTCCACGACGGCCCGCAGCTCGTCGGGCAGCGTGACGTCCTCGGGGTCCAGCTCGGCCAGCGCCGTGTAGAGCGAGTGCAGCTGCACCGGGCCGACGGGGCGCTCCTCGTCCGCGAGCCGCCCCAGCAGCTCCGCCGCCCCGCCCGGCTCGTCCAGGAGCGCGGCCACCGAGGTGCGCACCCCGAGGGCGCGCAGCACCTGCGCGTCGTCGAAGCCCGTCGCGTCGGCCGCGTCGTACAGGCCCTCCAGGCGCGGGTCGCCGCCGGCCGCGCGCAGACCGGCCGGGCGGCGGCCGTCGAGCACCGGGTGGTCGCGCAGCCACCACGCGGTGTAGGGCCGCACCGACTGCGTCGTGCCGTCGGGGAGCAGCACCCGCACCGGCTGGGTCAGCGCGTCGCGCAGCGGCGGCCGGGCCAGCATCGCCAGGGCCTGCGGCCAGGCGTCGTCGTCCACGAGGTCCAGGTCGCGCACGGCAGTGATCTCCGTGGCGACCGGGGGCACCGGGCTGTCCGGGAGCTGGTCCAGGACGTCCTCGCACCACACGTCGACGGCGTCGAGCAGGCCGGCGTCGTCGGGCTCGGCGAAGTCGCTGTCCCGCGGCTCCAGTTCGTCCGGGTCCAGGACGACGTCGGTGGCCCGGACGAGGGCGAAGGTGGCCAGCACCCCGCAGGCGGTCAGCGGCTGTTCGCCCCAGCGCCCGGCCAGCTCGGCGTCGCACAGGGCGAGCTCGCCCTCCCGCATGACCTGGGCGAACGGGCTGTCCGGCAGCACGAGTTCGCCGGCGGGCGCCGGTTCGCCGTCCTCGTCGGGCAGGGCCAGCGCCCCGAGCCACGGCTCGTCGCCCGGCGCGAGGTCCGCGTCGCGGACGAGGGTGAGGACGGTCTCGGCGAGCTCGTCCGCGTCCAGGGCGTCCTCGTCCCAGATCTCGCCCGCGTCCAGCGAACCGGCGACGGCGGCCCGGACCTGCGGGGTCGTCAGGACGGCCCGGGGGGTGGCGGGCAGCGCGCCCAGCTTCTCCAGCAGCGGGTGCGCGGCGTCCGGGTGGGCGACCTTCAGCCCGAGCCGGGCCAGCCGGTCGAGGACCGGGGAGGCCGGCGCGTCCGGCAGCGGCAGGAGCACCTGCCGGGGACCGATGGTGGTGCGGGGCACGTCCGCGGTCCCGGCGAGGGGGACGGGCAGCCCGGAGAGCCGGTCGGGCTCGACACCGGCCAGGCTGTCGTACAGCCGGCGCCACCACTCCGGGGCACGCTCCAGGCCGGCCAGCCGGTCGACGGCCTCGGTCAGCGGGACCCGGGCGACGCCGAGGGTGCGCAGCTCGGTGCGGCGCTCCAGCCCGGCGGGCAGCAGGCAGGGCAGGACCTCGGCGAGGACCCGTACGGTCTCCGCGCCGACGCCCTCGACCACCTCGGCCTCGATCGGGCGCAGCGTTGCGGTGTCCCGGCCCGGGGCCGCGGCACCGTCCCAGTCGTCCCACCGGCCTACCGCCTCGGCGGGATCGCGGGGCGCCGCGGGCGCCAGGAACGCGATGCGGGGCAGCCGCTCCAGGATCGCGGCGCGCAGGGCGCCGTCGAGCGGCCCCTGACCGAGCGCGCCCGGCACCAGCGCGATCGTGGCGACGGAGACGGGCTCCCACGCGGCGAGCAGCTCCGCGTAGGCGTCGGCGGCGCGCTGCACCAGGAAGTCGGTCAGCGGGCCGGGCGCGGGGTGCCGGCGGGTGGTGTCGAGCGGCAGCGAGGCGATCAGCAGCGCGGGGACGCCGAGGGGTTCGTCGGTGGGCGTCGGGGCGTGCACGACGGACGCGGTGCGCGGGGGCAGCGGCGCCCCGTCCTCGTCGACGGGCACGGCCCAGGTCACCGACCAGTGCGGGCGCAGCCGTTCCTCGACGGGCCGGTCGGCGAGCAGCGCGGGCTCCAGGGGGCCCTGGCCGCCGGCGGTGCGCCAGCGGCCGAGGCCGTGCGCGGAGTCGTCGATGTGGGTGTACGGGCCGTGCTGCGAGCGCCGCAGCGTCCGCACCCCGTCGGGGACCTCGATCACGACCTCGTCGAGACCCGGCAGGGTGAGCAGCAGCGCGTCGTCGACCCCGTCGAGCAGCCTGCCCACGAGGTCCTCGGCGACGCGGTCCCGCAGCGGCAGCACGACGACGGTGTCGTACCCGTCGGGCGCGCTGCCCTCGGCGGGCAGCGGGAGCCGGAGCAGCGGTACGTGACCGTCGCGGCGGCGCAGCTCGTCGCCGAGGCCGGGGCTGCCGACCGCCGCCCGGTGCGCGAGGTCGCGGGCCTCCGCGAGGGACCAGCGGACACCGCCGTGCCGCCCGGTCACGGCGGGCTCGTCGCTGACGGCGAGGACGGCGGCGAAGCCGACGCCGAAGCGGCCGACGGACGCCTCGTGGCCCTCGCGCTTGGCGGAGGCCCGCAGGGTGCTCAGCGACTCGACACCGGTGGCGTCGAGCGGGGCACCGGTGTTGGCGGCGGCGAGGACGGCGGGGCCGTCGCCGGAGGCCGGGTGCAGGGTGAGGCGGAGCCGGCCGGGGACGCCGGCGCGGGCGGCCGCGTCGGCGGCGTTCTGCGCCAGTTCGACGACGAGCCGGTCGCGGTAGCCGCCGAGCGCGAGGTCCTCCTCGGCGTTGGCGTCCTCGCGGAAGCGCGCGGGACCCGCGCCCCAGGCGTCGAGCACGCCGCGCCGCAGTCGCGCCGTCCCGAACGGATCGGCCCCCTCGGTCGCCTTCATGCCCACGCTCGTACTCCGCTCTTCCGGTGACCCGTGACGCCCAGTGTGCGCCCGAAGGTACCGCGACCGGGAACCACGGCGTCCCCTCCGCCCACGGGCACGGCCCGGGCCCCGGTCCCGGTGCGTCGGCGCCCGGGAGGGTGCGCGGGCGGAGCGGTCAGCGGCACGGCGGGGCGGGGACCCGGCGGTGTGCCGGGCCCCGTGGGGGCCGTGGGTCAGGAGTGGCCGAGGTCGTCCGTCGAGCCGTCGGGCCGGTCCGGGACCGAGCCGGAGTCGTCCGCCGGACGCAGCGGGTACGCGTCCACCCGCACGGTGTCCAGCGCGTGCGGCGCCGGCTTCGGCGGCTTCGGCATGACCGCGGCCTCGGAGTGCCCGCCGCAGCCGTACGACAGGGAGACCACCCGGCCGTCCGCCGGGGCGAACTCGTTGGCGCAGACCCCGAAGGCCTGCCGCAGCGAGCCCGTCATCGGCACCAGGAACGCACAGGTGACGCAGGAGGCCGGCGCCGCCTGCGCCATGGGCGTCCGCGCGCCGAACTCCTCGTCCCAGCGGTCCGCGGCCAGGCCCAGTCCGTAGCGGGACAGCACCCGGGCACGGCGGGTGCCGAGCTCCTCCGCGACCGAGGTGATCGAGCCGCGGCTGGTCGCGGGCGGCGTGGTCAGCTCCGCGTCCTCCTCGTCGGCGAGGGCGGCCAGCTCCCGGGAGACGGCGGAGTTCGGCAGGGGCTCGTCCTCGCCCGTCCAGCCGGGCTCCAGGCGCGGGTCCTCCGCCTCGGTGGGCAGGAGGTCGCCGGGCCCCATGTCGCCGGGCCGCAGCCGCTCGCTCCAGGGCACCCACTCGGGGGCGAGGAGCGCGTCGGAGCCGGGCAGCAGCACCGTTTCGTCCAGGGTGACGTTCTTGGCGCGGGAGGCACGGGCGACCGTCACCGCCCAGCGCCAGCCCCGGTAGCCGGGTTCCTTGGACTCGAAGTAGTGGGTGACGACCCGGTCCCCCTCGGAGACCAGGGCCACGTGCTCACCCACCACTCCGGGCGCGGCGGCTTCCTCCGCCGCCGCGCGTGCGAGGTCTACCGCCTCGGCGCACAGACGGTCGGGGGCGGGGGTACGGGTCGTACGGCTTCGCGTCGTCGCAGCACTCACAGGTCTCGCTTCTCTCCATACGCCGTCTACGAGCGCGCCAGCAGCTCCATCGATGTCCGATTTCGGCCATACGGTTGCGGGCGGAGCGGACCTGGGGGCCGCGTCGACGTCCACACCCGTTGTGCCTGCCTCGGGCGCGCCTTCTGCCACCCATTCTGCGGGATCGCGGAGAGGCGCGCGGCCAAGAACAACCGCCGGTGGCGCGTGAGTGCACGCTACCCTCTCCGCCGCCCCGAGCCCACCTGCCCGTCCCAATCAGGTGCGTAACCCCTGCGGACCGGTCCCGGCACCGCCGTCGCACGGGGCCGGAAACACGCGGGTCCCCTGGTGTGTCCCGGCCGTTTTCAGGCCGTTCTCCGGCCGCGGCGGACTCACCCGACGGAGCGGCGGTCCCCGCCCCCGACGCGATCATGGGTTCGTCCCGGCAGGGGGTGGGGCACTATGACCACGTGGCCGCCGCCAGGTCGTCCGACGGATCCGGCCCGCTCCGCAGGGTGGGCAGGGCGATGGGCCGTGCCCTGCGCGCGCCCTTCACCGGTACGGCGCGCGGCATCAGGAAGGCGACCCACGCGCACGGGGCGGGCGAGTCCGGCCTCGGCAAGCTGATCGAGCTGCACGCGGTCAACGGCGCGGGCGACGTCATGATCACCGTGGCGCTCGCCTCCACGGTCTTCTTCTCCGTACCGACCGACGAGGCGCGCGGGCGCGTCGCCCTCTACCTCGCGGTCACGATGGCCCCCTTCACCCTCCTCGCCCCGGTGGTCGGCCCGCTCCTGGACCGGCTGCCGCACGGCCGGCGGGCGGCGATGGCCGGGGCCATGTTCGCGCGGGCGGTGCTCGCGGTCACCATGTCCGGCGCGGTGGCCACCGGCGGCCTGGAGCTCTATCCGGCGGCGCTGGGCGTCCTGGTCTGCTCCAAGGCGTACGGGGTGGTGCGCAGCGCCGTCGTCCCGCGTCTCCTGCCGCCCCGGTTCTCCCTGGTGAAGGCCAACTCCCGGGTCACCCTGGCCGGGCTGCTGGCCACCGGTGTCGCCGCCCCGGTCGGCGCGGTGCTCCAGGGCATCGGCTCGCCCTGGCCGCTCTACGGCGCCTGCGCGATCTTCCTGGGCGGAACCGTCCTCGCCTTCACCCTGCCCCCCAAGGTCGACTCCGCGAAGGGCGAGCGCAAGGCCCGTCTCGTCGTCCCGCACGAGGAGGCCGCGCCCCCGCCGGCCCCGGCCACCGGGGACCGCGCCGGGGCCGGCAAGGGGGCGAGGGCCGGCAGCACCAGGACCGGGAGGAAGGGGAGGGAGAAGCCGCCCGGACTGCGTTCCGTCGGGCCGTCCGTCCTGCACGGCCTCCAGGCCAACGCCGCGCACCGCGCGCTCTCCGGCTTCCTGATCTTCTACCTGGCGTTCCTGCTGCGGGAGCACCCGCTGGCGGGGCAGAGCGCCGCGGTCTCCCTCGGCATCGTCGGCGTGGCGGCCGGGGCCGGCAACGCCTTCGGCACCGCGGTCGGATCCTGGCTCAGGGCCCGCGGCCCCGAGCTGATCGTCGCCACGGTGCTGGGGCTCGCCCTGGGGGTGGCGGTGCTCGCCGCGGTCTTCTTCAGCACGGTGATGGTCGCCGCGCTCGCCGCGGTCGCCGGTTTCACCCAGGCCCTGTCCAAGCTGTCGCTGGACGCGATGATCCAGCGCGACGTGCCGGAGGAGGTGCGCACCTCGGCCTTCGCGCGCTCGGAGACGCTGCTCCAGATGTCCTGGGTGGCGGGCGGCGCCATCGGCATCGCCCTCCCCCTCAACGGCGTACTCGGCATGTCGGTCGCCGCCGGGATCCTCGCGCTCGGCGCGAGCGCCTCCGTACGGGGCCTCCTGGGGGCCGCGCGGCGCGGCTCACCGCACCCCCGCGTGGCGTGAGCGGCACCGACCGATAACCTTCGGCGCATGACCGTTCCGTTCTTCTCCGGTAAGAGCCGTCGAATCGGCGTCGCTCTCGGTGCCGTGTCCGCGGGGCTCCTTGTCCTGTCCGCCTGCGACAAGCCGACGCCGCTCGCCACCGTGACGGTCGGCGACAACTCGGTGAGCACCGAGGCCGCCTGCTACAACGACGGCAACGCCCTCAAGGAGTCCGAGATCCAGGGCTGCCTCAACAAGAAGGCGGACAAGACCGTCGAGGTCGCCATGGACGACAAGGTCCGCTTCGGCGTCGACCCCGAGATCGCGGACAACGGCTGGACCCTGTTCATCAACGGTCAGCAGGCCGAGCAGGAGCCGTACAAGAAGACCTACCGCTCGATCCCGGGCAGCGCCTTCTTCGCCAGCCAGACGGGCGAGACCACCGCGGACAAGACGCAGATCAGCATCGTCGAGACCAAGGGTCAGAAGCTCGCCGGCGTCTGGCACTTCCAGCTCAAGAAGACGTCCTGACCCCCTGACCCCGAGGATCACCGCCGTGCGGGTGCTTGTCGTGACCGCCGTCCCGGCCGAGCGGGACGCGGTCACGCGTGCGTTCGGGACCGGGGCGGAGGTGCGTGGGGTACCGGGCGGCGAGCTGCACCGGGCCGGCCCGTTCGACGTCCTCGCCGGCGGGGTGGGTCCCGCCGCCGCGGCGGCCGCCACGGCCTTCGCCCTCGCCGCGCCCGCCCCGGAGCCGTACGCGCTCGTCGTCTCGGCGGGCATCGGCGGCGGCTTCGCGCCCGCGGCGCCCCTCGGCTCGCTCGCCGTGGCGACCGGCATCGTCGCCGCGGACCTCGGCGCCGCCACCGCGGACGGCTTCGTGCCCGTCACCGGTCTCGGCTTCGGCAGGGACACCTTCCTGCCGCCCGGGGACCTCGTGCGGGACCTGGCGGAGGCCACCGGCGCCGTGCCGGGCCCCGTCCTCACCGTCTCCACCGTGACCGGCAGCGCGGCCCGCACCGCCGAACTGCTGGCCGCACACCCCGGAGCCGTCGCCGAGGCCATGGAGGGCTTCGGTGTCGCGGAGGCCGCCGACCGGTTCGGCGTGCCGGCGCTGGAGCTCCGGGCCGTCTCGAACACCGTGGGGCCGCGCGACCGCGCGGCCTGGCGCATCGGCGACGCCCTGGCGGCGCTCACCGCGGCGTTCGGGAAGACCGCACCCGTAGTGGAAAGTTGGACCCGGCATGACCGACTCGACCGACACCGTGACTGACCCCGCGACCGCCCCGGCCGGAGCCCCGCTCCCCGCGCTGCGGATCGCCTTCTCGCCGTGTCCGAACGACACCTTCGTCTTCGACGCCTGGGCGCACGGAAGGGTCCCCGGCGCGCCCGCCCTCGACGTGACGTTCGCCGACATCGACCTGACCAACGGCATGGCCGAGCGCGGCGAGTTCGACGTGCTGAAGGTGTCCTACGCCGTGCTGCCCCGGGTGCTCGACGAGTACGCCCTGCTGCCGTGCGGCGGGGCGCTCGGGCGCGGCTGCGGGCCGCTCGTCCTCACCAGGGAGGCGGGTGCGGACCTGACGGGGAAGACCGTCGCCGTGCCGAGCGAGCGCTCCACCGCCTACCTGCTGTTCCGGCTGTGGGCGGCCGAGGCCGTGCCCGGCGGGGTGGGCGAGATCGTGGTGCTGCCGTTCGACGAGATCATGCCCGCGGTGCGGGACGGCCGGGTGGACGCCGGGCTGGTCATCCACGAGGCCCGCTTCACGTACCGGAACTACGGCCTGCACAGCCTCGCCGACATGGGCGAGCACTGGGAGTCGACCACCGGCCTGCCGATCCCGCTGGGCGCGATCATCGCGAAGCGCTCGCTGGGCGAGGAGACGCTGCACCGGCTGGCGGAGTCGATCCGCACCTCGGTGCGGATGGCCTGGGACGACCCGGAGCGCTCGCGTCCGTACGTGCTGGAGCACGCCCAGGAGATGGACCCGGCCGTCGCCGACCAGCACATCGGCCTGTACGTCAACGAGTTCACCGCGGATCTCGGCGAGAACGGCTACGCGGCGGTCCGCGGCCTGCTGACCCGGGCGGCGGCCGAGGGCCTCGTGCCGGCGCTCGCCCCGGACGCCCTCTCCGTCACCGGCCGCTGACGGCGGTGGCCGGGCCGCGGGCCCGGCCACCCGTCAGACGTCGAGCTGGTCGGCGACCGCCCTCAGCAGTCCGGCGATCTTCGCGCCGGCGGCCTTGTCCGGGTAGCGGCCCCGCTCCAGCATCGGCGTGATGTTCTCCAGGACGGTCGTCAGGTCCTGCACGATCGAGGCCAGCTCGTCCGGCCTGCGCCGCTGCGCGGCGGCGACGGACGGTGTGGGGTCGAGGATCACCACGGAGAGCGCCTGGTCGCCGCGCTGGCCGGCGACCACACCGAACTCGACGCGCTGACCGGGCTTCAGCGCTTCGACGCCGGCCGGGAGAACGGAGGAGTGGACGAAGACGTCTGCGCCGTCGTCGCGGGAAAGGAAGCCGAAGCCCTTTTCCGAATTGAACCATTTGACCTTACCCGTGGGCACGTCTGTCCTCGTCCTCGTGTCTCGTCGGTGCGCGGGAGAGCCGCGGGAACGGCTCCGGAGAGCGGTACGGCGGGTCTCCGACCCGCCGTGCCCCAGGCTAATGGCCCGGGGGCGGGGCACAAGACGTCGCCGGAGGGTTCCGCCGAGCTGGGAACTACCCTGGCCGGGTGAGTACTACTCCTTCCCGTGCAGGCGACCGGCTCGTACAGGTCGGCGCGATCGTCTTCTTCGTCGGCGCCCTGGCCACGCTCGTGACCGTCGCCCCCCTGTTCCTGGGCACCGAGCCCTTCCCGCCCGTCGCCTACGCGGTGTGCATGCTGATGGGGCTGGGCTTCCTGATCGCCGCCGCGGGGGTGGTCCGGTCGGTGTGGAAGAACTCCCCCGACCGCGCCGCGACGAGGTGACGGACGGCGCCTCGCGCTCCGCGGACCGCCACTCCCGCGTGTGAACGCCGCCGGACGACATTGGCGCGAACCGGGTGCTCGTGCGCCCGCTCCCGACCGGCGTCCGGCTCGACGGAGAGCGGCGTCTCCCGAGCCCCTCGGCCCGGGCCCCTGCTGAGCCCTTCGGCCCCGGCCTTCTTCTGAGCACCCTTCGGTCCCCGGCCGCGTGCCGCGCGGCGGGGAGTGCGGCGGTCCGGGCCGCCGGGTCCGGGCGCGCGGGGTGCGGCGGCTCGGCCGGCCGGGTCAGGAGGCCGTGCGGGTCAGGAGGCCGTGCGGGTCCGCAGCCAGGCGGGGAACGCCGTGAGGTCCGGGAGGATCACGTCGGCCCCGGCCGCGCGCAGTTCCTCCGCGTCGCACGGTCCGGTGGGCACGCCCACCGCCAGGGCGTCGGCCGCGTGCGCCCCGCGCACGTCCCCGGTGTGGTCGCCGACGTAGATCCGTGCGCCGTGCTCCAGGAGCGCCTCCGCCTTGCCCTCGGCCCAGAGCCCGCCGATCAGCACGTCCGCCTCGATGCCGAGGTGGGCGAGGTGCAGCTTGGCGTTCGGTTCGTACTTGGCGGTGACGACCATCGCCCGCCCGCCGAGCGCCTGGACGGCTTCCACGGCCTGCCGGGCGCCGGGGAGCGCGGTGGTCGGTGTGATCGCCGTGTCCGGGTAGAGCGCGCGGTAGCGGTCGCAGGCCCCGGCGACGGCGTCGGCCGGGAACCAGTTGGCCATCTCCTCCTCCAGCGGCGGCCCGAGGCGGCTGACGACCAGGTCGGTGTCGATGGACGCCCCCGTCTCGGCGGCCAGCCTCAGGTACGCGGCCTTGATGCCGGCCCGGGAGTCGATGAGGGTCATGTCGAGGTCGAAGCCGACCGTCAGGGTGGGTGAGGGCATGCCCTCCATTGTGCCCACCGCCCCGGACCGGATCCGTGGCGCCCACATACACTTAGCCAAGCCTTACCTCGTGATCAGCCGTTCCGTGCCGGATCCCGTTCCCCGTCCACCTGATTGGTTCCGATGGCAGCCGCCGCTCCACGCCTGTCCAGACGCGCCCTCGCGACCGCCGCCGCCGTCGTCGCCCTGCTGCTGTCCGTCCTGCTCAGCCTGGCCGTGGGCGCCCGGACGATCGCACCGTCCGCGGTCCTGGACGCCCTGCTGCACGGCGGGCACTCGGACGCCGCCCAGGTGATCCGGCAGATGCGGGTGCCGCGCACCCTGATCGGGCTGATGGTCGGTGCGGCGCTCGCCCTCGCGGGCACGGTGCTCCAGGGCATCACCCGCAACCCGATCGCCGACCCCGGGATCCTCGGGATCAGCCAGGGCGCGTCGGTGGCCGTGGTGCTGGCCATCGCGTTCGCCGGGATCCACACCCTCACCGGCTATGTGTGGTTCGCCTTCGCGGGGGCCGCCGTCGCCTCCGTCGCCGTGTACGCCGTGGCCTCCCGGGGCCGTGGCGGTGCGACGCCGGTGAAGCTCGCGCTGGGCGGGGCCGCGATCAACGCCCTGCTGGTCTCGGTGACCATGGCGGTGCTCACTACCAGGGCCTCGGCACTGGAGGAGTTCCGCTTCTGGCAGGTGGGTTCGATCGCCGGCCGTGAGGCCCAGGTCGCCCAGCAGATCTGGCCGTTCCTCCTGATCGGCACGGTCCTGGTGCTGTCCGTGGCGCGCGGACTCGACGCGCTGGCGCTCGGCGAGGACGTCGCGAAGGGCCTGGGGCAGAACGTCGCGGCGGTCCGGATCGTCGGCGGCGTCGGGGCGACGGTGCTCACCGGGGCGGGCGTCGCGGCGGCCGGCCCGATCGCCTTCGTCGGTCTCGCCGTCCCGCACCTCGCCCGCGCGATCGTGGGCGGCGACCACCGCTGGGTGCTCCCGATGGCGGCCCTGGTCGGTCCGGTGATGCTGCTGGTCTCCGATGTCGTCGGCCGGATCCTGTTCCCGCCCGGCGAGGTCCCGGCGGGTGTCATGACGGCCCTGATCGGGGTCCCGTTCCTCGTCGCCCTCGTCCGCAGGAAGGCGGTGCCCGCATGAGCGCGGACACGGCGGCAGCCGTACGCACCCCGGTCCGGCCCGCCGGCTACCGGGTCGTACGGGTCGGGAGGCGGGGCCGCTTCCTGGTCCACCGGCGGGCGGCGCTCGTCGCGGTGGCACTGGCCGTCGCCCTGACGGCCCTCTGCGTCGCCTACCTCTGCGTCGGCGAGAGCTTCGTGGCGCCCGCGGAGGCCGTGAAGGTCGTCCTCGGCCGGCCCTCCCCGGACGAGCTGGTCGTGGGCACGCTGCGGCTGCCGCGGATGGTGGTCGGCCTGCTCGTCGGCGCGGCGTTCGGGATCGCCGGGGCGCTGATCCAGACCGTCGCCCGCAATCCGCTCGCCAGCCCGGACATCATCGGCGTCAGCCAGGGGGCGGGCGCGCTGACCGTCGGCGCGATGACCTTCGGCCTGACCTCGTACACCGTCCTGCCCTACCTCTCGGTCCTCGGCGGTGTCGCCGCCGCGGCCCTCGTGTACGTCTTCGCGTGGCGCGGCGGGCTCCACGCGACCCGCTTCGTCCTCATCGGGATCGGCTTCGCGATCGCCCTGCGGTCGGTGACGACGCTGTTCCTGACCAAGGGCGACTACCTGGTCGCCCAGCAGGCGCAGATCTGGATGACCGGTTCGCTCAACGGCCGCGGCTGGGACGAGGCCGCCCCGATCGGCTGGGCGCTCCTCGTCCTGCTGCCCGCCGTGCTGTGGGCGGCCCGGGCGCAGCGGACCGTCACGATGGACGACGACACCGCGACCGCGCTGGGCGTCCGCCTCGGACGCGTACGCCTGGGACTCGTGGGGCTCGGGGTGGTCCTGGCGTCCGTGGCGACGGGGACGGCCGGGCCGGTCGACTTCGTGGCGCTGCTCGCCCCGCAGATCGCCCGCCGCATGACGCGCACGGCGCAGATCCCGCTGCTGTGTTCGGCCCTGCTCGGCGCCGTGATCGTGGTGTCCGGGGATCTGCTGGCCCGCAGGCTCTTCTCCCCCACCGAACTCCCGGTGGGGGTGCTCACGGCGGCGGTCGGCGCCCCGTATCTGATCTGGCTGATCGTCCGTGGCCACGGTGGCCGCGCTGGAGGCGACGCATGAAGACGACTCTCACCGGGCCCGGCACGACGGGCAGCGGCACGTCCAGGCTCACCGCGCGTGCCCTGACCCTGGCCTACGACGACCGCACCGTCGTCCACGAGCTGGACCTGGACGTCCCCGACGGGCGCGTGACGGTCGTCGTCGGCCCGAACGCCTGCGGGAAGTCCACGACCCTGCGGGCGCTCGGCCGGCTGCTGCGGCCGGCCGGCGGGGCGGTGCTCCTGGACGGCACGGAGCTCTCCCGCATCCCCACCCGCACCATCGCCCGGTCGGTCGGGCTGCTCCCCCAGACACCCGTGGCGCCCGAGGCGATCACCGTCTCCGACCTGGTCGCGCGGGGCCGCCAGCCGCACCAGAGGTGGTGGCAGCAGTGGTCGGACGAGGACGAGCGCGCGGTCACCGAGGCGATGGAGCGCACCGATGTCACCGCGCTCGGCGAACGGCCGGTGGACGAGCTGTCCGGGGGCCAGCGCCAGCGCGTGTGGATCGCGATGGCACTCGCCCAGGACACGGACCTGCTGCTGCTGGACGAGCCCACCACGTACCTCGACATCGCGCACCAGGTCGAGGTCCTGGACCTGGTGCGCCGGCTCGCCGCCCCGGCGGCGGACGGCACCCGGGGGCGGACCGTCGTCACCGTCCTGCACGACCTCAACCAGGCCGCCCGGTACGCCGACCACCTCATCGCGATGAAGGAGGGCCGCATCGTGGCCGAGGGGCCGCCCGGTGACGTCGTCACGGCCGGACTGGTGCGTGAGGTGTTCGGCCTGGAGGCCGTCGTCGTCCCGGACCCGGTCACGGGATCGCCGCTCGTGGTGCCCGGGGCCCCCTGGGCTCCCGGCGCCTCCGGCTGAGCGGTGCGGGCGGTGCCTGTGGGGCGCGGGGTCAGGTCCGCGCCCCACAGGCGGTTCGGGGGACGTCCGGGCGGGGCGGGCCGCCTCAGGCGCCGGACGTCATCCGGCGCACCGCCAGCCGGGTGAGCGCGCGGCTCTGCGGCTCGGTGTCGAGCGACCGGTGCAGGGCCAGGCCCTCGATCAGCGCGTCCAGCGTGCGGGCGGTGTCCGGGTCGAAGTGCTGTTCCAGCAGGCGGCGGCTGCGGTTCATCCAGGCGTGGGTGAGCTCGCGGTACTCGTCGCGCCGGGCGGCCAGGGTGTAGAGCTCCTGGGTGAGGACGAGGTCCCGGCGGGGCCCCTCGGAGAGCACGTGGATGAGGTCGACGACGGCCTCCCGCGCCTGCTCGGCGGTGCCGACCCGGCCGAGGTGCAGCTCGAACACGGCCACGATGTGGTCGGCGAAGCGGGTGAACGCCTCCCGCAACAGGTCGTCCATGCCGTCGAAGTGGTACGTCATCGAGCCCAGCGGGACGTCGGCGCGGACGGCGATCTTGCGGTGGGAGACGCCGGCGACGCCCTCCTCGGCGATGTGGTCGAGCGTGGCGGCGAGGATGCGGTCGCGCCGCTGCGGGTCCGTGCGTCCGGTGGCCATGGGGCGTCCGCGTCAGAGGGAGCGGACGACACGGGCGGGGTTGCCCACGGCGACGACGTCGGCGGGGACGTCCTTGGTGACGACCGCACCCGCGCCGATCACGGAGTTGTCGCCGATGGTGACCCCGGGGCAGACGATGACGCCGCCGCCGAGCCAGACGTTGTCCCCGATGGTGATGGGGAGCGCGGCTTCGAGCTTGTCGCGCCGGGGACCCGGTTCGACGGGGTGGGTCGGGGTGAGCAGCTGGACGTTGGGCCCGATCTGGCAGTCCTCGCCGATGGTGACGGACGCGACGTCCAGCGCGGTGAGGTGGTAGTTGACGAAGGTCCGGGCCCCGATGGCGATGTTGCTGCCGTAGTCGACGTACAGCGGAGGGCGCAGGTCGACGCCTTCGCCCACCGAGCCCAGCAGCTCGGCCAGGATCGTCCGGGCGGCGTCGGCGTCCTCGGTGTAGGCCGCCTGGAAGCGGGCCGCGAGGCGCATGGCCCGCTGCTGCCGCCGGGCGATCTCGGGATCGTCGGCGATGTAGAGGTCACCCGCGAGCATCCGCTCCAGGTGGGTGCGCGGATCGTTGGCGAAGTAGTCCGTCGGCATGCGCACGAGGGTACCCGTGAAATGTACGAACGTACACTCCCGTGCAGCGTGAATCTCCGGGCACGCCCCGCGGCCCCCTCGTCCGGGCCGCTGCGGGAATCGGCCGGGCGACTGCGGGCCCCCGTCCGCCGCGCCGGGCCGGCCGGGGCACCGCCGCCCCGGGCGCCGTCACCCCGGGAGCCTGCGGGCCCGCCACACCAGGTACAGCGCCGAGGCCACCGCCGCCACCCGCACCACCACGGGCCAGAGGTCCGTCATCGCGTCGCCCACCGCCCCCTCGGCCAGCGGATCGCCCCAGCGGCCGTCCATCCGCCCCCACAGCCAGACGAAGGCACCGGCCACGACCACACCGGGCAGGCCCATCGCCACCCACTTCGCCTCCGCCCGGGAGAACTTGCGCGAGCTGTACGCCAGCAGCCAGCCGCCCGCGAGCGCCAGCCACGACCCGAGCACCGCACCGGCCACGAGCAGCGCGGCGGCCAGCAGCAGCAAGGGGTGGGAGAGCCGGGGCCGGGCGGCTCCCCCGCCGTCCACGACGACCCGCCGGGGCCGGCGCAGCCGCAGTCTCCTGCGCAGCGGGGGCACGGGTACGGGCGCCGCCGCGGCCTCCTCGCCCTCCGCCGCCGGGCCGGGCTCCTCCTTCTCCTCCGGTGCGCGCGACCCCGGAGGCCTGCGGGCGCTCGGCAACCCGAACAGCTCCGGGCTCTCCAGCCCGCCCACGAACCCGGGCACGGCCGTGCCCGGCCCCATGGGCCCCGGGACGGCCGGCGCGCCCTGCCCGCCCTCGCCGAAGGGCCCGGGCTCGACCAGCCACCACGCGGACTGCTCCTCCGACAGGGCCTGGTCCAGGCCCGCCATGTGCGGGGCCGACGCCGCCGGCCAGTCCGGGGCCGGCTCGTCGGACAGCGGCGCCCGGCGGTCCGGCTCACCGGTCCCGGCGCTCTCGGCCCCCCGGCCCCCGGCCCCGGCGCCACCGGCCTCCGGGCTCACCGGCCCGGGGTCAGCCGATCCGGGTTCCGCGGACGCCGGTTTCGCGGACGCCGGTTTCGCGGACCCGGGTTGCGCGGGCGCCGGTTCCGTGGATCCTGGTTGCGCGGGCGCCGGTTCCGTGGACTTCCCGGCGCCCCGCGACGCGCCCTTGCGCAACACGTCTTTACGGAGCATCCCCCGCCGCGCCCTCGGCACCTCGCGCGGACCCGCCGCGCCCGCCGTTCCGTCGGTCCTGGGGGACGGCAGCGACACCGTCCCGTCCCCCGACTCGGCCGCTGCGGAGACGAGTTCACCGGGTGCGCCGATCCTGCCGAGGATGCGCCGCACCGAGGCGGGGGAGTCCGCGCCGTCGGTGCCGCGCTGCCGGTCGATCTCCCCCCGCAGCGTCGCGACGAGTCTCATCCGGGCGCCGGAGGACAGCTGTTGCTGCTGCGCCAGGTCACCGACCCGGCTGAGATAGTCGAAGACGAGCCGGTCGCTCTCGATACCCACGCGATGGTTCTCCCTCCACCTGCCCTGCCCCGACGGTAGCGTTCCAGCGGCTACCGTGGGACGGATGGGGACGACCACACCACCGCGCACGCTCGCCGAGGCTCTGCGCACCCGGGGCGACGACTCGCTGGCAGGGCTGCTGCGCGCCCGCCCCGACCTGCTCAGTCCCGTGCCGAGCGACATCACCCAGCTGGCGACGCGGGCCGGTACCCGCGCCTCCGTCGTCCGCGCCCTGGAGCACCTGGACCGCTTCGCCCTGCAGACCGCGGAGGCGCTGGCGGTGGCCCCGGACCCGGCGCCGTACGACACGCTGCTCGCGCTGCTCACCGGCGACGGCCAGGACGACGGCGAAGGGCGCGACGACGCGGGCGCGGCGATCACCGCCGCGCTGCCCGGCGCACTGGCGACCCTGCGCGAACAGGCCCTGGTCTGGGGCGAGGACACCGCTCTGCGCCTCGTGCGCACCGCCCGCGAACTGCTCGCCCCCTCCCCGCAGCACCCCTCCCCCACCGGGCTCGGCCCGACCGTCTCCGAGGCGACGGCCGGGATGTCGCCCGGCAGGCTCCAGGAGATCCTGGCCGCCGCCGGACTGCCGGCCACCCATGACCCGGTGTCCGCCGTCGCCGCCCTGACCGGGCTGTTCACGGACCGGTCCTTGATGGCCGAACTGCTGGACACCGCACCGGTCGAGGCGCTCGCCGTGCTCGACCGGCTGGTCTGGGGGCCGCCGTACGGCGAGGTCACCCCGAATCCCACCCCTCCCGTGCAATGGCTGCGCGACCGCGGGTTGTTGCTGCCCGTCTCGACCCGCACCGTCGTCCTGCCGCGCGAGGCGGCGCTCCACCTGCGGGCCGGCCGCGCCCACCGGGTGCCCGAGCCCGTCGCCCCGGCGCTCGCGGTGACGGCCGAGCGGGATCCCCAGGCTGTGGACAGAGCGGCGGCGAGCCAGGGCTTCATGGCGCTGTCCACCGTCGAGGAACTGCTGAAGCTGTGGGACGGCGGCGGCCCGGCCATCCTCCGCGCGGGCGGCCTGAGCGTGCGCGATCTGAAGCGTGCCGCCGGGGCGCTCGACGTCCCCGAGCCGGTCGCCGCCTTCTGGATCGAACTGGCCTATGCCGCCGGTCTGCTGGCCTCCGACGGCGAGACCGACGAGCGGTACGCCCCCACCCCCGCCTCCGACGAGTGGCTGGACCTCCCCGCGCAGGACCGCTGGACCCACCTCGTCGGCGCCTGGCTCGCCGCCACCCGCACCGCGGGCCTGGTCGGCGGCCAGGACTCCAAGGGCCGGGCGCTGTCGGCGCTCGGCCCCGACCTGGACCGCTCGGCCGCGCCCGAGGTGCGCCGCCGGATCCTGACCCTCTTCGCCACCCTCCCGCCGGGCAGCGCCGCCGACCCGCAGACCCTGCTGGCCCGGCTCCGCTGGGAACGGCCGCTGCGCACCGGCGGACCGGGCGGGCCTCCGGCCCCCGGCGACGCCTCCGACCTCCGCTCCAGGATCGCCCTGTGGACGGTCAACGAGGCGGAGCTGCTGGGGGTCACCGGCCGCGGCGCGCTGTCCTCCCAGGCCCGGGCGCTCCTCGACGAGGGCCCCGACGAGGCCGCGGCCCGCCTCGCCCCGCTGATCCCGGAGCCCCTGGACCACGTCCTGCTCCAGGCGGACCTGACGGCGGTCGCTCCCGGTCCGCTGGAACGCCCGCTCGCCGACATGCTCTCGGTGCTCGCGGACATCGAGTCCAAGGGCGGCGCGACCGTCTACCGCTTCACCCCCGGTTCGGTCCGCCGCGCACTCGACGCCGGACGGGCCGCGACCGACCTCCACGCCTTCCTCGCCACCCACAGCCGCACCCCCGTGCCGCAGCCGCTGAGCTACCTCATCGACGACGTGGCGCGCCGCCACGGCCACCTCCGGATCGGCGCCGCCTCCGCCTACGTACGCTGCGACGACGAGGCCGTGCTCAACGAGATCCTGGCCGACAAGCGCTCGGCCGCCCTGCGGCTGCGCCGGCTCGCACCGACCGTCCTGGCCGCGCAGGCCGATCCGGGAGCCCTGCTCGAAGGACTGCGCGAGATGGGGTACGCCCCGGCCGCCGAATCCGCCGAGGGCGACGTCCTGATCACCCGGGCCGGCGCCCGCCGCACTCCGCCCCGCACACCGCCCGTGCCCGTCCCCGAGGGCCCTCCGGTCCCGGACGCCACACTGCTGGCCGCCGCGGTCCGGGCCGTCCGGGCCGGTGACACCGCGGCCCGCGCCGTCCACAAGGACGCCACCACCACGTCCGCCACGGGCGCCCTCCCCCGCACCACCCCGGCCGAGACCCTGGCCACGGTGCAGGCGGCCGCGATGACCGGCTCCGCGGTCTGGATCGGCTACGTCAACGCGGACGGCGCGGCCAGCCAGCGGGTGATCGCCCCGGTCAAGGTGGAGGGCGGCTTCGTGACGGCCTACGACCACACGGCCGACGAGGTGCGGACCTATCCGCTGCACCGCATCACGGGCGTCGCGGAGCTCGCGGACGACGCGGCGGAGTAGGGGACCGCGCGCAGCGCTCCCCCGCTCCGGTCCCCGATGCGGCACACTGGACGTTTGGCCGTTCGCATCCGGGCGGCGACCCCACGCCGAAAGGGCCGACGCGCGTGACCGGACCCCTCATCGTCCAGAGCGACAAGACGCTACTCCTGGAGGTCGACCACGAGCAGGCCGAGGCCTGCCGCCGTGCCATCGCGCCCTTCGCGGAGCTGGAGCGTGCACCCGAGCACATCCACACCTACCGGCTGACCCCGCTCGGCCTGTGGAACGCCCGCGCGGCGGGGCACGACGCCGAGCAGGTCGTCGACGCGCTCGTGGAGTACTCGCGCTACCCCGTGCCGCACGCACTGCTCGTCGACATCGCCGAGACGATGGCGCGGTACGGCCGCCTCACCCTGTCCAAGCACCCGGCCCACGGTCTGGTGCTGACGTCCAACGACCGGCCGGTGCTGGAGGAGATCCTCCGCTCGAAGAAGGTCCAGCCGCTGGTCGGGGCGCGCCTCGACCCGGACACCGTGGCCGTGCACCCCTCCGAGCGGGGGCAGATCAAGCAGACGCTGCTGAAGCTGGGCTGGCCGGCCGAGGACCTCGCCGGTTACGTCGACGGCGAGGCGCACCCGATCGAGCTCGACCAGGACGGCTGGGCGCTGCGCCCGTACCAGCGACAGGCCGTCGACGGGTTCTGGCACGGCGGTTCCGGTGTGGTCGTCCTGCCCTGCGGCGCCGGCAAGACGCTGGTCGGGGCCGGTGCGATGGCCGAGGCCAAGGCGACCACGCTGATCCTGGTCACCAACACCGTCTCGGCCCGGCAGTGGAAGCACGAGCTGGTGAAGCGGACCTCGCTGACCGAGGACGAGATCGGCGAGTACAGCGGGACGCGCAAGGAGATCCGGCCGGTCACCATCGCCACGTACCAGGTGCTGACCACCCGCCGTAAGGGGATCTACCCGCACCTGGAGCTCTTCGACTCCCGCGACTGGGGTCTGGTGATCTACGACGAGGTGCACCTGCTGCCCGCCCCCGTCTTCAAGTTCACCGCCGACCTCCAGGCCCGTCGCCGCCTCGGCCTCACGGCGACGCTGGTGCGCGAGGACGGACGCGAGTCGGACGTCTTCTCGCTGATCGGGCCCAAGCGGTTCGACGCCCCGTGGAAGGAGATCGAGGCGCAGGGCTACATCGCGCCCGCCGACTGCGTCGAGGTGCGGGTGAACCTCACGGACTCGGAGCGCCTCGCCTACGCGACGGCCGAGGCCGAGGAGAAGTACCGGTTCTGCGCGACGACCGACACGAAGCGCAAGGTGACCGAGGCGCTGGTGCGCAAGCACCAGGGGGAGCAGACCCTCGTCATCGGGCAGTACATCGACCAGCTCGACGAGCTCGGTGAGCACCTGGGCGCCCCGGTGATCAAGGGCGAGACCAGCAACGCGCAGCGCGAGAAGCTGTTCGGCGCGTTCCGTGAGGGCGAGATCAGCGTGCTGGTCGTCTCGAAGGTGGCGAACTTCTCGATCGACCTTCCGGAGGCCACGGTCGCCATCCAGGTGTCGGGGACGTTCGGCTCGCGCCAGGAGGAGGCGCAGCGGCTCGGCCGGGTGCTGCGGCCGAAGGCGGACGGGCACGAGGCCCGGTTCTACTCGGTGGTCGCCCGCGACACGATCGACCAGGACTTCGCGGCGCACCGCCAGCGGTTCCTGGCCGAGCAGGGCTACGCGTATCGGATCGTCGACGCGGACGAGCTGCTGACGGAGAACTGACCGGCCGGAGGGACGGGCCGGGAGACAGGCCTGGAGGACGGACCGGAGGCACCGGCCGGGAGGGCGACGGCACAGGACGGCCCGGGGGCCGGCGGACCGGGGGCCCGCAGGTCCGGGCGGGGTCCCGGACGGGTCAGCGGTGGCGGCGGACGACGCCGGCCTCCTCCGCGTACTCGCCGAGGACGGCCACCCCGAACGCGGTGCGTGCGAAGACCGACACGGCGCGCACCGCGTTCCCCA
Organism: Streptomyces sp. NPDC006296; assembly: GCF_040613235.1. Lineage (NCBI taxonomy): Bacteria > Bacillati > Actinomycetota > Actinomycetes > Kitasatosporales > Streptomycetaceae > Streptomyces > Streptomyces sp. NPDC006296. Next base: position 83,947 of record NZ_JBEXRT010000029.1, read on the forward strand.
GGCGGTGGGTGGGGGTGTGTCCGGTCGCCGCGGTCGCGCCGTGCGCGGGGCCGGTCCTCTGCGGGTTCAGATAAACGGTGCTCATGTGTTCCATGGTGCTCCGGTGACCCACGCCCGGGCATCGGTCTGCGGGCCGAAGCGCACGGGTACCGGGATCGGCCGGAAGTCGCACCCGATCCCCTACGGGAAGCGGAGGGAGACCCCGGGGAGGCGGGACCCGGGGATATCGCTCGCTCCCCGGAGCGGCGGTCGCTAGAATCGCCGGTCTGCCCGCCTCCCGCACCGTGGTACCGGCCAGCCCTTCCGAGCGGCCGGCAGCCGGGGGAGCGCCGCCGACCGGACGGAAACCGGCCGACGAGATCAGCCGTACGCACCCACCCCGCGTACGCATCTGTGTGAACGTCCCCGAGCGGACCGGGCGGTGAGCCCTGTCCGCCGTCCTGCGTCGACATGCCGGAGGCAACACCGTGCCCGCGCACGAAGAGTCCATCGATCCACTGGTCAGGGAGCGGGACCACCTCGCCGCGTCCCGTGCCGCGCTCCGCGCGATGCGCGAGGACGTGCAGTCCCTCGACATCCGCGACGTCACGGCGAACTGGGTCAACGCCGCCGTGCTGCAGACCCAGATCGACGACCGCATCAAGGCGCTCGCCGACCTCTCCCACACCCCGCTGTTCTTCGGCCGCCTCGACTACCTGCACGAGGTCGGCGCGGAGGGCGCGCCGGGAGGTGCCGCCCCCGGCGCCCCGGCCGGGGGTGACGGGCCGAGGGAGGGCGAGCGGTTCTACATCGGCCGCCGCCACGTCCACGACGCCCACGGCGATCCCATGGTCATCGACTGGCGGGCCCCCGTCTCCCAGCCGTTCTACCGGGCGTCCAGGAACGACCCGCTGGACGTGGACCGGCGGCGCCGCTTCGGTTACACCGGCGGGGAGCTGACCGCGTACGAGGACGAGCGGCTCACCGACCCGGCGGAGGAGGAGCGGACCAGCAAGCTCCTCCAGGCGGAGATCGAGCGGCCGCGTGTGGGGCCGATGCGCGACATCGTGGCGACGATCCAGCCCGAGCAGGACGAGATCGTGCGCAGCGGGCTCGGCGGGACGGTGTGCGTGCAGGGCGGTCCGGGCACCGGGAAGACGGCCGTGGGCCTGCACCGGGTGGCGTACCTCCTGTACGCGCACCGCGAGCGACTGGCCCGCACCGGCACCCTCGTGGTGGGCCCGAACCGGTCGTTCCTGCACTACATCGAGCAGGTCCTGCCGGCGCTCGGGGAGCTGGAGGTGCAGCAGGCCACCGTCGAGGACCTGGTGGCGGCGCGCGTCGAGGTGCGGGGCACGGACGAGGCCGCCGCCGCGGTGATCAAGGGCGACGCCCGGATGGCGGAGGTGCTGCGGCGGGCGCTCCGTTCCCATGTGACGCCCCCGGCCGAGTCGGTCGTGGTGGTGCGCGGCTCCCGCCGCTGGCGGATCCCGGCGTACGAGGTCGAGGAGATGGTCACCGAGCTGCTGGCCCGCGACATGCGGTACGGAGCCGCCCACGAGGCCCTTCCGCAGCGCATCGCGCACGCCGTGCTGGTGCGGATGGAGGAGGCGGGCGAGGCACCGGACGACCGGGTGCAGAACGCGGTGGCGCGCGATCCCGCGGTGAAGGCGGCCGTGAAGGCGGTCTGGCCGGCCGTGGACCCGGCGAAGCTCGTGCTGCGGCTCCTCAACGACGCCGCCTTCCTGGCCGCGCACGCGGAGGGCCTCCTCACCGAGGAGGAGCAGAAGCACGTCCTGTCGGCCAGGCCGGCCCGCAGTGTGCGGTCGGCGAAGTGGACGGCGGCGGACGCGGTCCTGATCGACGAGGCCGCCGACCTGGTGGCCCGGACGCACTCGCTGGGCCATGTCGTCATCGACGAGGCCCAGGACCTGTCCCCGATGCAGTACCGCGCGGTGGGCCGCCGCTGTTCGACCGGCTCGGCGACGGTGCTCGGCGACCTGGCGCAGGGGACCACTCCGTGGTCGACGCGCAGCTGGGAGCAGGCGCTGTTCCACCTGGGCAAGCCGGACGCGGTCGTCGAGGAGCTGACGGCCGGTTTCCGTGTGCCGCGGGAGGTGATCGCGTACGCCTCCCGGCTGCTCCCCGCGATCTCGCCCGGCCTCGCCCCCGTGGAGTCGGTGCGCGAGTCGCCCGGTTCCCTCGTGGTGCGGGAGGTGGCGTCGGCCGGGGAGTTGACCGGCGCGGCCGTCGCGGCCTGCGAGGACGCGCTGCGCCACGAGGGGTCGGTCGGGCTGATCGCGGCCGACGCCCGTGTGCCGGCCCTGGCGGCGGCGCTCTCGGAGGCCGGGCTCGGTCTGCTCTCCCCCGGCGAGGAGACGACCGCGGAGTCCCGGCTGACCCTGGTCCCGGCCTCGCTGGCCAAGGGCCTGGAGTACGACCACGTGGTCCTGGACGAACCGGCGGCCGTGGTCGACGGCGAACCCGACGAACGCACGGGGCTGCGCCGTCTGTACGTGGCCCTGACCCGTGCGGTCTCCGGGCTCGTGGTCCTGCACGCGTCGCCGCTGCCGGAGCAGCTCGGCTGACACCGTACGAGTGCCCGCCCGTTGTGCCTGCACGGCCCCCGGGCGGGTGCCCGTTGTGATGGGCGCATGACCCTCGACCAGCCGGCGTACCGCCTCAAGCGGCGCATCCTCGGGAAGCCGCTCACCACGGAGCGCATCAGCGAAGAGAAGCTGGACAACCGGACGGCGCTCGGGGTGCTCGCCTCCGACTGCATCAGCTCGTCGGCGTACGGCTCCGAGGAGATGCTGCGGGTCCTGGTGCCCGTGGTGGGGGCCGCCGCCTTCACCATGATCATGCCGTTGACCGGTGCGATCCTGCTGGTGCTGCTGCTGCTGACGCTCTGTTACAGCGATGTCGTCAGCATCTACACCCGGGCCGGCGGCTCCTACGTGGTGGCCCGGGAGAACTTCGGGCCGAACGTCGCGCAGATCGCCGCGGTGGCGCTGCTCGTCGACTACATCGTCACCGTCGCCGTCCAGGTCTCGGCCGGCACCAACGCCCTGATCTCGCTGGCCCACCTGGTCGGCGACAACTGGACGGGGCTGGACCACCTCCAGCTGCCGGTCTCCGTGGCGGTGATCGTCCTGCTCGCGTACGGGAACCTGCGGGGCATCCGCGAGGCGGGCCGGATGTTCGCCCTTCCGGCGTACCTCTTCATCGCCGCCATCGGGCTGGTCCTCGTCGCGGCGGCCGTGCGCGGGATCACCGGGGAGCTGCCGCGCGCCGATCTGCACGCCGCGGGTGTGGTTCCGCTGGGCACCCCCGGCGACGGCTGGCTCTACGGCGCGACGCTGTTCATCGTGCTGCGCTCGTTCGCCAACGGCGGTTCGTCCCTGACCGGGCTCGAAGCGATCTCGAACGGCATCTCCGCCTTCCGCGAACCGCAGGGCCGCAACGCCCGGCGCACCCTCATCGCCATGAGCTGTGTGCTCGCCGTGCTGGTCCTGGGCGTCTCGACGCTGGCCCACTACACGCACGCCGTGCCGTACACCGACGGCACCCCGACCGTCATCGCCCAGGAGGCGCGGCTCGTCTTCGGCGGCGGGCCGGTGGGGACGGTGGGGCTGGTCTTCGTGCAGCTGGCGACGGCGCTGGTCCTCTACACGGGTGCCAACACACCCTTCACCGGCTTCCCCTTCCTGGCGAGCTTCGTCGCGGAGGACCGGTTCCTGCCCCGGGTGCTCACCCGGCGCGGTCACCGGCTCGCGTTCTCGAACGGCATCATCGCGCTCAGCGTCGTCTCGCTGGCCCTGCTGCTGGCGACCGGCGCCAGCGTGGACCGGCTGGTGGCGCTGTACGCGATCGGGGTGTTCAGCGCCTTCACGATGGCCGGGGCCGGACTGACCGCGTACCACCTGCGCCGGCGCGAGCCGCTGCGCCGGGTGAAGATCACGGTCAATCTGCTCGCGGCGGCCGTCTCCGCGGCGGTGGTGCTGATCTTCGCGGTCACGAAGTTCACCGAGGGCGCCTGGCTGGTCGTGGTGATCTTCCCGCTCGGGGTCTGGGCGCTGACCCGGATCAACCGGGAGTACCGGCACGAGGCCGCCGCCCTGGCACGGCTCCCGCTGGGCACGGACCGGCCGAGGGCCCGCCGGCACCAGGTGTTCGTCCTGGTCGACACGCTGGACCTGACGGCGCTGAAGGGACTGCGGTACGCCCACGAGCTGCGGCCCGACACGGTCCGGGCGGTGCACTTCGCGGTCGACGAGGCGCACGCCCGGCGGCTGTCGGCCGCCTGGGAGAGGACGTCGGCGACCTCGGTCCCCCTGGAACTCGTCGCCTGCCCGGACCGCAGGCTGCGGCAGGCGATGCGGGACCTGGCGGTCCGCAGCACGGAGGACGGGGAGACCTCGCTGACGGTGCTGGTGCCCCGGCGGATGTACACCAATGTGCTGGGCAAGGTGCTGCACCGGGGCACCGGCGAGAAGATGGCCCGGGCGCTGGGCCGGCTGCCGCACGTCGCGGTGACGATCCTGCCGTTCGACGCGTCCCGCGCCCTGCGGGTGCTGGAGTCGGGTCAGGCGCCTCCGCTGGACTGACCGCGCGTCACCCCCGCCGGAAGGCGGGCCGGGCGGTCACGGCCGGCGTCCGGGCGCGGCCGTCAGGACCGCGGGCTCCCGGACACCGGTGTCCCGTCCGGTGTCCGGGAGCCCTCGGCGTCGAGATGCGGCAGGATCCGGTCGAGCCACCGCGGGGTCCACCAGGCGGCGCGGCCGAGCAGGGTCATCACCGCGGGCACCAGCAGCAGCCGCACGACGGTGGCGTCGATGAGCACGCTGACGGCGAGGCCGAGACCCAGCATCTTGACGACGATGTTGTCGCTGATGAGGAAGGCCGCGAAGACGCTGACCATGATCAGTGCGGCGCAGGTGATGACCCGCGCGGTGATCTCCAGGGCGTGCGCGACGCTCGCCTTCGGGTCGCCGGAGGCCAGCCACGCCTCGTGGATGCGGGTCAGGAGGAAGATCTCGTAGTCCATGCTGAGGCCGAAGACGATGGCGAACATCATCATCGGCACATAGCTCTCGATGGGGACGTCGCCGGAGACGCCGAGCGCGGGCCCGCCCCAGCCCCACTGGAAGACGGCCACCACGACCCCGTACGAGGCCGCGATCGACAGGACGTTGAGCAGGGCCGCCTTGACCGCGACGAGCAGCCCGCGGAACACGGCCAGGATGACGAGGAAGGCGAGCCCGACGACCACCGCGATGATCAGGGGCAGCCGGCTGGACACGATGTCCAGGAAGTCGACCTGGGCGGCCGTCGTGCCGGTCACGTAGGTGTCCGCCGCGGTGCCCGCGACCGCGGCGGGCAGGACGTCGTCCGACAGGTGGTCGACCAGGCCGGTGGTCCGCTCGTCCTGCGGGGCGGCGACGGAGTAGGCGGTCGCCGTGAGGACGTCACCGTCCTGGGTGGGGGTGAGCGGGGTGATGAGGAGCGCGTCCGGCACCTCGGCGAGGGACTGCTGCGCCTGGCTCTGGAGGGCGGACCGGTCGCTCTGCGGGACCGCGCTCTGGTCGATGACGAGCGTCAGCGGGCCGTTCGACCCGGGGCCGAACGCCGAGGACATGAGGTCGTAGGCGCGCCGGTCGGTGAAGGACTTCGGGTCGGCGCCGTCCCCGATGTGTCCGAGCTGGATGAAGAACACGGGGAAGGCGAGGACGGCCAGCAGGACGACCCCGCCGCCCAGGAACCACCACGGCCGGCGCTCCACTCGCTGCGCGTACCGGTGCCAGGTGCCGTGCGTGGGCGGACCGGCGAGGACGGGGGCATGGTCGGGGGTGCGGTCGGGTTCGGACGCCGGGCCGGGGCCGGGTTCGGGAGCGGGGGCGGATCCGGACGCCGGGCCGGACGCCGGGCCGGGCGGTGCACCGGGTTCCGGGCCCGGCTGCGGACCGGGCGGTGCACCGGGGGTGCTGCGCCGCGGGCCCGGCTGCGGACCGGGCGTGGTGGGCCGGGCATCGGAGGCGCGGTGCCGCGGGCCGGGTTCCGGGCCCGGCTCGACCTCGGCGACCGGCCTGCGGACGTGGATCCGGTCGATGTACCGCCCGGTCAGCCCGAGCATCGCCGGCACCAGGGTGAGGGCCCCGAGCACGGCCGTGACGACGGTGACGGCCGCCGCCACGCCCAGTTTGCCGATGAAGCCGATGCCGGAGACCCAGAGCCCGCAGAGCGCGATGATCACCGTGCACCCGGAGAGCAGTACGGCCCGTCCGCTGGTCGCCGTGGCCGCGCCCGCGGCCGCCACCGGGTCACGGCCGTCCATGAGGTTCTGGCGGTGCCGGGTGACCAGGAACAGGGCGTAGTCGATGCCGACACCGAGCCCGATCATCGTGGCCAGGGTCGGTGACACCGTGGCGAAGGTCGTCGCCGCGGCGAGCAGTCCCAGCAGGCCCAGCCCGCAGACGACGCAGACGAGGGCCGTGAGGAGCGGCAGCAGGGCCGCCAGGAGACTGCCGAAGCCGATCAGCAGTACCAGGACCGCCACCCCGAAGCCGATGGCCTCGCTGACGCGGTCGTTCGCCTCGGGACGGGCCAGCTCGCCCAGCGAGCCGCCGTACTCCACCTCGGCGCCCGCCGCGCGGAGCGGCTGCACGGCGGCGTCCACCCCGTCGAGGTATCCGGAGCCGAGGCTGGAGGGCTGTTCGCTGAACCGGACGGTGATGTACGCGGTCTTCCCGTCGCTGGAGAGCGGGCCCACGTCCGGTCCGCCGGTGCTGCTCGGCGCGGTCAGCGGGTTCTCGGCGGACAGCACGTCCGGCAGTTTCTGGAGGCTGCCGACCACCGTCGACATCTGACCGCTCAGATCGCCGAGGGACCGGTCGGCGTCGTGCACCACGATCTGGCTGCTGTAGCCGCCCGCCGAGGGAGCGTGCTTCTCCAGGACGTCGAGGCCGTCCTGGGCCTGGCTGCCGGGGATCGCGAAGTTGTCGGAGTAGTCGCCTCCGTACGCGTGCTGCACCGCCTGGAGGGCGACGAGTGCGGCGATCCACAGCGCGATGACGAGCACGAAGTGGCGCGCGCACCACGTCCCGGTCGCGTGCAGCATTCCCGTCCGGCGCACGGGGGTGCCGGGACCTGCGGCGGGCTGCTGATGCGACATGTGAACTCCGGGGCGGGACCGGACGGCTGCAACACTCAGCAGCATTCAAAGCCGGTCCCGCCGCGGGGGCACGCCGGACGTGGGAGAACGGGTGACACCGCCCCGCGCCGGAGCGCAACCGGTCCCCCGCCCCTGACCGCCCGGCCGGGAACGGCATGACCGCCCGGGCCCCTCACCCGTCACCGCCGGGCCCTTCACCCGTCACCGCCCGCCCGCCCGGACACGTCCGTCCGCACCCGCCCGGAAACGTCCGCCCGTACCCGCCCGGGGAGGAGTTACGGCTCCGGGTACGCCTCAGTCGTCGAGGGCGGTGCGCCACTCCCGTACCGCGGCGGGGTCCACCGGGCCGCTCCAGCCGCCGGGCCGTGCGGCCCCGCCGATGTGGAAGGCGCCGATGCCCGCGGCGCGCAGCCGCGGCAGGTGGTCCAGACGCAGCCCGCCGCCCACCATGATCTGCGGTTCGTAGCCCGGCAGTTCGGAGCGTGCCGCCTCGTCGAGCAGCGTCTCCATACCGGCGTCGACACCGTCCGGTGAACCCGCCGTGAGGTAGGTGTCCAGGCCCGGCAGGTCGGCGAGGTGCTTGCGCAGGACGTCGCGGTCGGCGGCCCGGTCGATGGCGCGGTGGAAGGTCCACGGGCAGCCGTCCAGTTCGGCGACGAGCCGCTCGACGGCCACCAGGTCGGCGTGCCCGTCCTGGTCCAGGAAGCCGAGCACGAACTCCTCGGCCCCCGCGGCACGCAGGGCGTGGGCCTTCTCCACCAGGGCGTCGATGTCCCCGGCCGCGAACCCGTCCGCGGCCCTGAGCATGACCCGGAGCGGGATGTCGACGGCGGACCTGATGCTCTCGAAGACCCGGAGCGGAGGCGTCAGACCGTCGGCCGCCATGTCGGTGACCAGTTCGAGGCGGTCCGCACCGCCCGTCTGCGCCGCGACCGCGTCCTCCGCGTCGAGAGCGATCACCTCCAGGACTGCACGGTTGCTCATGGTGTTCCATTCCCTCGGAGCGGCTGTGGACTACAGGTCTAGTCCAATAACCAGACTACGGGTCAGCTACCCGGGGCGCAGCTCCCCGGGTGAAGGCGCGCGGGGGGAAGCACGAGGCCGCGGCGGCGTCCGGGGGCGGACGCGCCGCGGCCTCGCGGGTCGGGCGGTGGGGCGTCAGGGCTGGACCGGCATCGACCAGCAGTTGGACGCGGTCTTCTTGCCGGAGAGGCGGTCGGTCAGCCAGGAGATGGCGGCGCCCTGGTCGGTGAGGAGCGGGGCGAGGTGGTTGGTGAGGATCTTGTCGCCGAGGTCGGGCAGCACGACCGCCTCGTACGTCACCTCGGCGCCCTTGCGGCACCAGTCCACGGCGAGCTGCCTGGCCTGCCGGTGACCGACGATGTCGTCCTGCACCCCGGTCGCCAGCCGCACCGGGGCCGTCGGCCGCAGGGTGCCGATGCGCTGCCGGTCGAGGACCGCCCGCAGCTTCGGTTCGGCCGCGATGACGTCGGCGATCGGCTTCCCGCTCGCGGTCCACTTCTCGCTCCGGGTGAAGCCGTAGCCGAGGATCGCGTCGCCCACGCACATGGTCGAGGTGTCCTTCAGCGCGGCCTTGCCGGCCGCGTTGGTCTGCGCGTCGACGACCGCCTTCAGCTCGGGGTCGGACTGGACGAAGCCGTTGATCGACCAGCCCAGCGCACCGGCCAGGGCGCTGCCGTCGATGCCCTTCATGACCTCGGTGAGGTCGGCGGGCGGCGCCCCCGCGTAGGTGCCCGCGAGGTTGACGTCGGGGGCGTACGAGGACCGGAGCTCGGCGGCCGACGCGCTGGCACCGCCGCCCTGGCTGTATCCGTAGAGGCCGACGCGGGAGGCGGCGGTGACGGACGCCCCGGCGACGGAGCGGGCCGCGCGCGCCGCGTCCAGCAGCGCGTGGCCCTCGTCGACCCGGTCGACGTAGGTGTGGAGCCGGTCGGTCGTGCCGAGCCCGGCGTAGTCGGTGACGACGACGGCGGCACCGGTGGCGAGGAAGCGGTAGACCGCGATGTTGTCGTAGCCGAGGGACACCGTGCCCTCGCCGATGGTCAGCGGGTGCTGGAGCGACAGCGAGGGGGCGCACTGGTCGCCCTGGCCCATCGTCCCCGAGGCCAGCGCCACCAGGGGGCGGGGGCCGTCGCCCTGCCACGCGGCGGCCGGTTCGATGTAGGCGCCGGTGACGGCGACGGGGCCGCCGCCCGCGTCGGTGGACTTGTACATCAGCCGGGTCGCGGTGCCGGGCAGACGGCGGCCGTCCAGGCCTGGCAGGCTCAGCCCGAGGGGCAGCGGCTCCGTCCGGACGAGGGCCCCGTCGGCGGCGGGCAGCTGCGCCGGCGGATCGTAGAAGGCGGGGACGGTGACCCCACGGGACACCACCGACGCGGACCCGTCGGCCCCTGCGGGACCGGCGGCCGACGCGGACACGGTGGAGGCGCACAGGCACGCGGCGGCGGCCACCGAGGCGGCGAGCAGGCGCCCCGGCCGCCGGGGTTCCGCGCTGCGGCGGGCACGCACGGTCGAGCTCGAACGGGTGATCTTGCGCGGACTCACGGCTCACTCCTCGCTCTGCTCCGATGAAGGTGAGCGCAAGCTGGCACCGGCGGGTTACCTGAGGTAACTCACCGGTAAGTTACGCTTCGGTAACGTGCTGCTCCGGGCCCGTCCGGGGTCCCCCGGACGTGGACGAAGCGCACCGGCGTCCCCGGGACCGCCTGCGCCGCACCGGCCAGCGCCGCTTCGGCGACCACGCCCACGACCGGGTAACCGCCCGTCGTCGGGTGGTCGTTGAGGAACACCACGGGGAGCCCGTCGGGCGGCACCTGCACCGCCCCCAGCACCATGCCCTCGCTGGGCAGTTCGCCGTCTCTGGCCCGCCGGAGGGCGGGCCCCTCCGTCCGCAGGCCGATCCGGTTGCTCCGCTCCGAGACCCGGTACACGGCGGTGGTGAGCGTGCGCAGCGCCCCTTCCGTGAACCAGTCGTCGCGCGGGCCCGTGCGCAGCGGCAGCACCAGCTCGGCGGGGGCGCCCGGCCAGGGCACCGGCCCGGCGGGCGGGGCTCCGCCCGGCCGGCCCAGCGGCAGGAGGTCCCCGTCGCGGAGGACCGGCGGGCCGAGCCCCGAGAGCAGGTCGGCGGAGCGGCTGCCGAGCACCGGGGCGGGGACCAGCCCGCCCGCGAACGCCAGGTAGCCGCGCACCCCGTGCACGGCGGGACCGGCCTCCAGCACCGCGCCCGCGGGCACCGGGACGGGTGCGCCCCACGCGACGGGGCGGCCGTCCACCGTGACCCGGCACCCCGCCCCGCCGACGACGGCCCGCACCGGCCGGGTCCCGGTCACCCGGACCGCGCACCCCGTGAGCGTGGTCTCCAGCACCGCCGCGTCGGGGGCGTTGCCGAGGAGCCGGTTGGCGAGGCGCCGGGCCGGACCGTCCAGCGCCCCGGCCCGGGGCACGCCGAGATGCGCCCAGCCGCTGCGGCCCTCGTCCTGCACGGTGGTCAGGGCGCCCGCCCGGACCACCTCGACGCCCGCGCTCATCCGCGCCCCACCGCCGGCACGAAGCGCACCCGGGTCCCGGGGCCGAGCAGTGCGGCCGGTTCGCGCCCGGGGTCCCAGAGCGCCTCGGGTCCGGGCATCCGCCCGATGAGCTGCCAGCCGCCGGGCGAGGTCCGCGGGTAGACCCCGGTGTACGGGCCGGCGAGGGCGAGCGCACCGGCCGGCACCCGGGTCCGCGGGGTGCTGCGGCGCGGGACGCTCAGGTGCCCGGGCAGCCCCGTGAGGTAGCCGAAGCCGGGCGCGAACCCGCAGAAGGCGACCCGGAAGTCCGTACCGGCGTGGATGCGCGGCACCTCCTCGACGGCGACCCCCCAGGCCGCGGCCACGTCGGTGAGGTCCGGGCCGTCGTAGACGACGGGTATCTCCACGGCCCGCCCCTCCGCCCCGTCGAGCGGCGGCACGGTCCAGGACTCCAGCCTGCGCGCCAGGGTGCGGTCCTCCACCCCGTCGAGCAGAACCGTCCGGGCGCCGGGGACGATCTCGCGCACGGCGGGGAGGTCCCCGGCGGCGCGGCGGCGGAGCAGCTCCGCGTGGAAGGCCTCCGCGTCGGCGCCGGAGGCCAGTTCGACGAGCAGGGCGCGCGGCCCGGCCGCCAGCACCCTGACGCCGTTCACGCGAACGCCCGGACGCGGACGCCGGCTTCCTCCAGCGCCGTGCGGACCCGCAGGGCGAGCGCCGCTGCGCCCGGGGTGTCGCCGTGGACGCAGAGGGAGCGGGCGCTGACGGCCGCCCGGCTGCCGTCCACCACGGTCACGGCGCCGTCGACGGCCATGCCGACACTGCGGCGGACGACCTCGTCCGCGTCGTGCACCACCGCTCCCGGCTCGCCGCGGGGCACCAGGGTGCCCCGCGGGGTGTACGCGCGGTCGGCGAAGGCCTCCTCGACGGCGGTCAGGCCCGCCGCCCCGGCACGGGCGAGCAGCCGTGAACCGGGCAGCCCGAGGACCGCCGGGCGCCCGCCCGCGAGGAGCACGCCCGCGACGACGGCGTCGGCCTGCTCCTCGTCCCCGACGACCCGGTTGTAGAGGGCGCCGTGCGGCTTCACGTACGAGACGGTGGAGCCGGCCGCCTCCGCGAAGACCCGCAGCGCGCCGATCTGGTAGGCGGTCTCGGCGGTCAGCTCCGCCGCCGGCACGTCCATGGCGCGCCGTCCGAATCCGGCGAGGTCGCGGTAGGAGACCTGCGCCCCGATGCGCACGCCCCGTTCGGCCGCCGTGTCGCAGACCCGGCGCATCACGGAGGCGTCGCCCGCGTGGAACCCGCAGGCCACGTTGGCGCTGGTGACGCAGGTCAGCAGCGCCTCGTCCTCGGTCAGGGTCCAGCGTCCGAACCCCTCGCCCAGGTCCGCGTTGAGGTCCATCCACCGGGCCGGGCGCGTCTCACTCGTCAGATCCGTCACGGCCGCACGCTAGCGTCCCGCCCGCCCGGCAGGGAACGGGGCCCGCACGCACGGCCCGTGCACGGCCGGGGGTGGGCCATGGGTACGGGCGCACGGCCTACCCTCGGCGTATGAGCGACAGCGTCCCCGACCCGTCCGGCAGCCGCACCGCCGGGAGCCCGCACCCCGGCGGCGGTCTCCGTGACCGCTGGTGCCGCACCCTGCTCGCCGCGCGCGGCGGCACCGGCCCCGATCCCGGCCCGTACGCCGACGCCCTCCTCGCGCGCTGGGCGGAACCCCAGCGGCGCTACCACACCACCGCCCATCTGACGCAGGTCCTGGACCGCGTCGACACCCTGGCCGGCCACGCCGCCGACCCGGAACTGGTGCGCCTCGCGGTCTGGTTCCACGACGCGGTCTACCGCCCGGACCGCTCGGAGAACGAGGAGCGCAGCGCGGCGCTCGCCGAGCGCGCGCTGCCCGAGGCGGGTCTTCCCGGGGCCGCGACGGCCGAGGTCGCCCGGCTGGTCCGGCTCACCGTCACGCACGACCCGGCGGACGGCGACACCAACGGCGAGGTGCTCTGCGACGCGGATCTCGCGATCCTCGCGGCGGCCCCCGAGGACTACGCGGCCTACGCGTCCCAGGTGCGGGAGGAGTACGGCTTCGTCCCGGAGAGCGCGTTCCGCGAGGGGCGCGCCGCCGTCCTGCGGCAGTTGCTGGAGCTGCCCCGGTTGTTCCGTACGCCCCACGGGGCCGGGGAGTGGGAGCCGCGGGCCCGGCACAACCTGGCGACCGAGCTGGAGCTTCTCAGCCGGTGAGACGGGGGAATGACAGGGCCGAAAGCGCTGTTGGCCACGGTCATGCCCGACTCTGCTTCCAGCCGTCCCCGTATGCCCATGGCCGTCTACATCCTGGGCCTCTCGGTCTTCGCCCTCGGCACCAGTGAGTTCATGCTGTCCGGGCTGCTGCCGCCCATCGCCGACGACATGGACGTGTCCATCCCGAAGGCCGGGCTGCTCATATCCGCCTTCGCGATCGGGATGGTGGTCGGCGCCCCGCTGCTGGCCGTCGCCACGCTGCGGCTGCCCCGCCGCACGACCCTGATCGCGCTCATCTCGGTCTTCGGGCTGGGGCAGGTCGCGGGCGCGCTGGCACCGACGTACGAGGTGCTGTTCGTCTCCCGGGTGGTGAGCGCGCTGGCGTGCGCCGGTTTCTGGGCCGTGGGCGCCGCCGTCGCGATCGCGATGGTCCCGGTGAACGCGCGGGCCCGGGCGATGGCCGTGATGATCGGCGGGCTGTCGATCGCCAATGTGCTGGGGGTGCCGCTGGGCGCGTTCCTCGGGGAGAGCTTCGGCTGGCGTTCGGCGTTCTGGGCGGTGGGGGCCGCGTCCGCGGTGGCGCTGGCCGGCGTCGTCACACGCATCCCGCGCATCCCGCTGCCGGACGAGAAGCCGCAGCTCAGGCGGGAGGTCGCGATCTACAGGGACCGTCAAGTGTGGCTGTCCATCGTGATCACGGCGCTCGCGGCGGGCGGGGTGTTCTGCGCGTTCAGCTATCTCGCGCCGCTGCTCACGGACGTGGCGGGACTGGACTCCGGCTGGGTGCCGTGGGTGCTCGGGCTGTTCGGCGTCGGCGCGCTGATCGGGACGACCATCGGCGGCCGGGTCGCGGACGCGCACCTCTTCGGGGTGCTGCTGAGCGGTATCGGCGCCTCGACGGTCTTCCTGGTGGCGCTGGCGCTCTTCGCGTCGAACCAGGCCGCCGTCGTCGTCCTGGCGTTCCTGCTGGGGCTGTCCGCGTTCTACACGGCCCCGGCGCTCAACGCCCGGATGTTCAACGTCGCGGGGATCGCCCCGACGCTGGCGGGGGCGACGACCACCGCCGCGTTCAACCTGGGCAACACGAGCGGCCCGTGGCTGGGCGGTGCGGTGATCGACGCGGACCTCGGCTTCCGGGCCACGGCCTGGGCGGGTGCCGCGATGCTGGTGCTCGGCCTGGTCGCGGTGACGGTCTCGCTGCGGCTGCGCGGCGGCGGTACGCCGTCCCGCCGCGTCGCCGGCGCCCCGGCGCGCAGCGGTGCGGAGCAGCCCGCCGGCCTGGAGCACGCCGCCGACCGGGCCGCCGGCTG
>NZ_JBEXRT010000030.1:0-94226 GCF_040613235.1 Streptomyces sp. NPDC006296
GCACCGCGCTTTGTGGGGTGCTGTCCCACCACAAACACACCCCCACACCGGCCGGGCTTCCGGGGGCCGGTCGTGTTTCACGTGAAACACGACCGGCCCCTCACCCCGCTCTCCACCGCTCGCTTCGCCGCAGCAGGCATCAGCCCTCCTGGGCGGCCCACCATTCCTTGAGTGCGGCGACCGCAGCGTCGTGTTCGACCGGGCCGTTCTCCAGACGGAGCTCCAGCAGGAACGCGTAGGCCTTACCGATCACAGGCCCCGGCCCCACATCGAGGATCCGCATGATCTCGTTGCCGTCCAGGTCGGGCCGGATGGCGTCCAGCTGCTCCTGCTCCTGGAGCTGCGCGATGCGCTCCTCCAGCCCGTCGTACGTGCGGGACAGGGCGTTGGCCTTGCGCTTGTTGCGCGTCGTGCAGTCCGAGCGCGTCAGCTTGTGCAGCCGGTCCAGGAGGGGCCCCGCGTCGCGCACGTAGCGGCGCACGGCGGAGTCGGTCCACTCCCCGTCGCCGTATCCGTGGAAACGCAGATGCAGCTCCACCAGCTTCGACACGTCCTTGACCATGTCGTTGGAGTACTTCAGCTCGGTCATCCGCTTCCTGGCCATCTTGGCCCCCACCACTTCGTGGTGGTGGAACGAGACGCGCCCGTCCTTCTCGAAGCGCCGCGTCCTCGGCTTACCGACGTCGTGGAGCAGCGCGGCCAGACGCAGAACGAGGTCAGGGCCGTCCTGCTCCAGAGCGATGGCCTGCTCCAGGACCGTCAAGGAGTGCTCGTAGACGTCCTTGTGGCGGTGATGCTCGTCACTTTCCAGGCGCAGAGCGGGGAGCTCCGGCAGCACCCGGTCGGCCAGACCCGTGTCCACGAGGAGTCCCAGTCCCTTGCGGGGGTGTCCGGAGAGCAGGAGCTTGTTCAGTTCCTCCCGGACCCTCTCGGCGGAGACGATCTCGATGCGCCCCGACATGTCCGTCATGGCCTTGATCACGTCGGACGCGACCTCGAAGTCCAGCTGGGCGGCGAAGCGTGCGGCACGCAGCATGCGCAGGGGATCGTCGGAGAAGGACGCCTCGGGGGTGCCGGGGGTGCGCAGCACCCGCTGTGCCAGGTCCTCGAGGCCGCCGTGCGGATCGACGAACTCCTTCTGCGGCAGCGCGACGGCCATGGCGTTGACCGTGAAGTCGCGGCGCACGAGGTCGTCCTCGATCGAGTCGCCGTAGGACACCTCGGGCTTGCGCGAGGTCCTGTCATACGCCTCCGACCGGTAGGTCGTGACCTCGATCTGGTAGCCGTCCTTCTGTGCGCCGACGGTGCCGAACGCGATGCCGACCTCCCAGACCGAGTCGGCCCACGGACGGACGATCTTGAGGACGTCCTCGGGACGGGCGTCGGTCGTGAAGTCCAGGTCGTTCCCGAGCCGGCCGAGCAACGCGTCGCGGACCGACCCGCCCACCAGGGCCAGGCTGAACCCGGCCTCCTGGAATCGCAGGGCGAGGTCGTCGGCGACGGGGGACACCCGCAGCAGTTCGCTCACTGCGCGGTGCTGCACCTGACTCAGGGCACGGGGGCTGTCTTCGTTGGCGTTCGGCACAACAGAAAAGGGTACGTGCCCCGACCGGCCCGGGCGTCATCGTTTCCGGCGGCCCTGCGAGACTCTCCCGATCATGGGACACGGTCCCCGGCACTCAGCCGTCGGGCACCTCGTTACCATGCGTGGACGCAGAGACCGGCAGAACCAGTACCAGCTGACGACGACGAGGGACGGATACGCGTGGCCGAGGCGGCAGACTCTCAGGGGATGAATTCCTCCCCTGCCCGCCGGTGGCTCCGGCGCACAGCCTCCTTGATCGTCGGGGCACCGCTGATCGCCGGCCTCCTGGCCGGTCCCGCGGCGCCCTCGGCCGGTGCCGAGAGCCTGACGAAGACACCGACCGGTTCACGCACCGTCGACGTGTCCCTGGACACACTCGCCCCCGACGCACCGGTCGAGGGCGACACGCTCACCATCTCCGGAACCTTGACCAACCGGGGGAAGAAGACGGTCACGGAGGCCGAGGTCGACCTGCGCGTCGGGCCGAGGCTGTCCGGCAGGGGCGAGATCGACCAGGCCGCCGAGCGGACCGGGTACCTGCCCGGCAGCGATCCGGCCAAGGTGGGCGGCACGTACACCCTGAAGGTCCCCGAGCTGGCCTCCGGGGTCAGCCGGGACTTCACACTCGCCGTTCCGGTGGACAAGCTGGATCTGGGTGCCGAGGGCGTGTACCAGCTCGGGGTGTCCCTCACCGGCCGGACCACCGACTACGCCTACGCCCAGGTCCTCGGCATTCAGCGCACCTTCCTCCCGTGGCAGCCCGAGGACGCCGACGGCAAGACCGCCCTGACGTTCCTCTGGCCGCTGATCGCCTCGGCCCACATCACCGCCGAAACGGGCTCCGACGAGCAGCAGACGCCGGTGTTCGCCAATGACGACCTGGCTCTCGAACTCGCTCCCGGCGGGCGTCTGGAACAGCTGGTGTCGCTGGGCCGTCAGCTGCCCGTGACCTGGGTCATCGATCCGGACCTCCTCGCCTCGGTCGACGCGATGACGAAGAACTACCGCGTGAAGTCCGGTGACACCACCGTCGCCGGGACGAACCAGACCATCGCCAAGAAGTGGCTCACCGACCTGCAGGCGGCCGTGAAGGACGGCACGGTGGTCGCTCTGCCGTTCGCCGATCCCGACCTGGCGTCCATCGCGCACCGCGGCAAGAACGTCTCCGGGGCCCTCGGCCATCTGCAGACGGCGACCGAGGTCGCGGGCACGACGGTCGAGACCGTGCTGCACGTGAAGCCGTCCACCGACTTCGCCTGGCCGGTGGACGGGGCGATCGACCCCTCGGTCGTCGACGTCGCCACGTCGGCGGGCGCTCACAAGGTGATCGCCCGGAGCGACAGCATGGAGGAGACCGGCGGACTGCCCTACACCCCGACGTCGGCCCGGCCGATCGGTGGTGGCACCACGGCCGTCGTCGCGGACCACCGGCTCTCCACCGCGTTCACCGGCGACATGTCCAAGGCCGGCGACTCGACGCTCGCGGTCCAGCAGTTCCTGGCGCAGACCCTCACGCTGACGGAGCAGGCTCCCGACACACAGCGGAGCATCGTCGTCGCCCCGCAGCGGACGCCCACCGCGGCCCAGGCACAGACCATGGCGCGCGCTCTGCAGTCCCTCACGGCCGAGCGCTGGACGGAGCCTCTCGACCTGACGAAGGCGGCGGAGCAGAAGCCCGACTCCCGGGCGACGACGAGGGTGCCCAGGGCCTCGCAGTACCCGAAGAAGCTGCGGAGCCAGGAACTGCCCACGCAGGCGTTCCAGGACATCCGGACGACGCAGGACTCGCTCGACAGCTTCCAGGTCATCCTCACGCAGCCGGACCGGGTGGTCACCCCCTTCGGGAACGCGGTCAACCGCGCCGTGTCGACGTCGTGGCGCGGCTATCCGCTGGAGGCGCAGCGCTACCGCGACTCGGTCCGCACCTATCTGCAGGGGCTCACCAACGAGGTCCAGCTGATCACCAAGTCGGACGTCACCCTGTCCGGGCGGAGCGCCACGATCCCGGTGACCGTGCAGAACAAGCTGGTCCAGGGTGTCGATCACCTCATGCTCCGTCTGACGTCGGGCAACGCCACCCGCCTCCAGCTCAACGACGGCGGTGCGGTCGCCGAGCAGCCGATCGAGATCGCGGGCGGGCACAGCCAGTCCGTGAAGTTCGACGCCGCGGCCAACGCCAACGGACAGGCACAGGTCACAGCGCGTCTGTTCACCGCGGACGGTGCGCCGTACGGCGAGCCGATGACCTTCACGGTGAAGGTCTCCGAAGTCACCCCGACCGTGCTCCTGGTGATCGCCGGCGGTCTGCTGCTGCTGGTCCTGGCGGGCATCAGGATGTACACGCACCGCAAACGCACCGTGGCGGGCGGCGCGTCGGAGGGCGGCGGCGGTGAACCCGAGCAGCCGAGTGACCCGGAGTCGGACACCGGTCCGGAAAGCGGCGCCCCGTCGGGCCCGAGTGAGAAAGTGGACCGTTGAGCGATGTCTGTCGGGGCCTGTCGGCCGGGGACAATGAGGTGGGGTTTCGATGAACGCGCCGTACGACGGTGACCGCGGCCAGGGCGCGGGCGGAGGTGGGTCTTCCAGCGGTCCGCCGGTGCCTCCGGGCGCAGGACGGGACGACGAGGCACCCGATCCCTACCTGCAGCACGCCTACGACCACGATCCCTACCGCTCCCAGGACCTCGCCGCGCAGGACCCGGTGGCGGAGGCGCTCTACGACCGCGCCGCCCACCCCCCGCCGCCTCCGGGCACGTACCAGGAGCCTCAGCCCCTCTACCAGCAGCCTCCGGCGGCCCAGCACGCCCCTGATCCCCGTATCTGGGCCCAGACGCCGCCTCCGGAGCCCGCAGGCCCCTCCAGGCACCTCCCCTACGGCGACAAGGCGACGACCACCCAGTACGTGGGGGTGGACGACCTGGTCACGCAGGCCTCCGACGACCGCGAGGAGCAGGACGCCTTCGCCCACCTCTTCCGCGACCAGGAGGGGTCCGGCCGCCCCCCGGGTACTCCTGCCGAGCCCGAGGCCGCCCCGGCGCCCGAACCCCCCAAGTCCGGCGGACGGGCCGCCGGGATACTGAAGTCCAGCGCGCTGATGGCGGCGGGCACCCTGGTCTCGCGGCTCACCGGCTTCATCCGCAGCCTCGTGATCACCGCGGCGCTGGGTGCGGCGATGCTCGGTGACAGCTTCACCATCGCGTACACCCTGCCGACGATGATCTACATCCTGACGGTGGGCGGCGGGCTCAACTCCGTCTTCGTCCCGCAGCTCGTCCGGTCCATGAAGGACGACGAGGACGGCGGCGAGGCGTACGCCAACCGGCTGCTGACGGTGGTCATGGTCACGCTCGGCGTGATCGTCGGCATCGCCGTCTTCGCCGCTCCGTGGCTCATCCACATGATGTCGCCCACCATCGCGAACGATGTCGCGGCGAACAGCGTGGCCGTCACCTTCGCCCGCTACTGCCTGCCGACCATCTTCTTCATGGGCGTGCACGTGGTCATGGGGCAGATCCTCAACGCCCGTGGGAAGTTCGGCGCGATGATGTGGACCCCGGTCCTCAACAACATCGTCATGATCGTCACGTTCGGCCTCTTCATCTGGGTCTACGGCTCCTCGGCCGATTCCCGGATGCGTGTGGAGACCATCCCGGCCGAGGGCGTCCGGCTGCTCGGCATCGGTACGCTGCTCGGTCTCGTGGTCCAGGCCCTGTCCATGATCCCGTACCTCCGGGAGGCCGGGTTCCGGTTCCGCCCCCGCTTCGACTGGAAGGGGCACGGGCTCGGCAAGACCATGAGGCTCGCCAAGTGGACCGTGCTCTTCGTTCTGGCGAACCAGGCCGGCGTCATCGTCGTCACACAGCTGGCGACCTCGGCCGGCAAGCTGTCCGGCAAGGACGGTACGGGCATCCTCGGCTACTCCAACGCCCAGCTGATCTGGGGCATGCCTCAGGCGATCATCACCGTCTCGGTGATGGCCGCCCTGCTCCCCCGGATCTCCCGTGCCGCCCATGACAACGACCCCGGGGCCGTCCGGGACGACATCTCCCAGGGACTGCGCAACTCGGCGGTGGCCATCGTCCCGGTCGCCTTCACCTTCCTCGCGCTCGGGCTGCCCATGTGCACCCTGCTCTACGCCTCCAGCGGCACCGAAGCGGCGCGGTCGATGGGCTTCATCCTGATGGCGTTCGGCCTCGGCCTCATCCCGTACTCCGTGCAGTACGTCGTCCTGCGCGGCTTCTACGCCTACGAGGACACCCGCACCCCCTTCTACAACACGGTCATCGTCGCGGCGGTCAATGCGGCGGCCTCCGCCCTGTGCTACGTGGTTCTTCCGGCCCAATGGGCGGTCGTGGGAATGGCGGCCGCCTACGGGCTGGCGTACGCGGTCGGTGTCGGCATCGCCTGGCGGCGGCTGAGCAGCAGGCTCGGCGGTGACCTCGACGGCGCCCGTGTCGTGCGCACCTACGCCCGTCTCTGCCTGGCCGCGGTCCCCGCGGCCGTGGTCGGCGGCGCCGTGGGCTTCGGCCTCCTGGAGACCCTCGGTCAGGGAGCCGGCGGATCCGTGGTGGCATTGGTCTGTGGCAGCGTCGTCCTGCTGGGCATCTTCTTCGCCGCGGCGAAGAAGATGCGCATCGAAGAGCTCAACGGCATGGTCGGCATGGTCCGGGGACGGCTCGGACGCTGACACGCGCTCCGGGCCGCACAACCATCGCTGGACACCGCGTGTCGTGCAGAGCGCCGGAGTGTGGGCACAATTGGCGTGACTGTGCAGCGCTGGAAGGCATCGCGCAACGGATGGGGAGGCAGGAACGACGGTGGCGGAACGTAGCACGGCCGCTGTCGACGTGGCCGACAGCAGCGGCGACGAGCCGCTGACCGCCGAGGCGGACGCGGCCACGACCGACGGGACGGCACACGCCGGAGACGCGGGGAGCGCCCGCGCGAAGGGCGCGCGCAGCGGGCACGGCGGCTCTGCCGCGGTGCCGGCATCGCCCGACCTGCACAGCGGCCACAAGCTGGCCGGACGCTACCGCCTCGAGGAGTGTGTCACCCGGCTGGACGGATTCAGCAGCTGGCGTGCCGTCGACGAGAAGCTCCGGCGTGCCGTGGGTGTCCACCTGCTGACCGCCGACCATCCTCGCGCCCGGTCGGTGCTGGCCGCGGCCCGGTCCTCCGCGCTGCTCGGGGACCCCCGCTTCGTCCAGGTACTGGACGCCGTGGAGGAGGGCGACCTCGTCTACGTCGTCCACGAATGGCTGCCCGACGCCACCGAGCTCACGGCGCTGCTCGCCGCCGGGCCCTTCGACGCCCACGACGCCTATCAGCTCGTGAGCCAGATCTCCCAGGCCATGGCAGCCGCCCACCGTGAGGGGCTCGCACATCTGCGCCTCACCCCGGGCGCCGTGCTGCGCAGCTCGACGGGCCAGTACCGGATCCGCGGTCTGGCCGTGAACGCCGCTCTGCGCGGTATCACCGCCGACAAGCCGCTCCGCACGGACACCGAAGCCATCGGCGCACTGCTGTACGCGGCCCTGACCCGGCGGTGGCCCTACGAGAGCGACGCGTACGGGTTGACGGGCCTTCCCAAGGACCTGGGCCTCATCCCCCCGGACCAGGTACGGGCAGGCGTCCACCGGGGCCTGTCCGAGCTCGCGATGCGCGCGCTCGTCAACGACGGTGCCACCGCGTCACGGCAGGAACAGCCGTGCACCACACCGGACGAGCTGGCGAAGGCCATCGCGGCCATGCCGCGCATCGTCCCGCCGGAGCCCACGTTCACGGCACCGCCCGAGTACCAGCGCACGACCTACCAGCAGGGCACCTACGGGCGTCCGTCCGCACGGCCCACATCCGCCGCGCAGCCCGTCATCGTCCCGCCGCCGCCTCTCCAGAGCCGCACCGGGAAAGCCCTCAAGTGGGCTGTGTCCGCGCTGCTCATCGCCGCTCTGGGCCTGGGCAGCTGGCAGCTCGCGGAAACCGTCCTGGACCGGAACAAGGACTCGGGGGACACCACCCCGACCCAGACCACCGACGACGGGGGCGACGACAGCAACGCCGACGACCCGAGCAGGCCGGTCACCGTCGTGGGAGCCCAGGACTACGATCCGCTCGGCGACGGCTCCGAGAAGCCCGGCTCGACCAAGAACGTCTACGACGGTGACACGAGCACCTACTGGAACACGGACGGCTACTACACCGCCGACTTCGGACGGCTGAAGGAAGGCGTCGGCATCGTCCTGGACCTCGGCAAGGTCCAGCGGGTGGGGAGCGTCGACGTGTCCTTCCTCGGCGGGACCACCTCCGCCGAGCTGAGGACAACCGAGGCGTCCTCGGTCCCCCAGCTGCCGGGCGGCTTCACCAAGGCCGCGAGCGGTTCGGGGACGAAGGTGGCCCTGAAGCCCGACAAGCCGGTGCAGGCGCGATACCTTCTGGTCTGGCTGACCGAACTGCCTCGGAGCGATGACGGGAACTACCGGGGCAAGATCTCGGACATCAAGGTCACCAGCTGACGGCACCAGGGGAGGGGGCTCACACCGTTGGACGACTCCAGATTCGCCGACATCAGCGACCAGGATCTTCTGGCTCGGCACGTCTCAGGTGAACCGGATGCCTTCGGTGAGCTCGTGCGACGCCACCGTGACCGTCTCTGGGCCGTAGCCCTGCGTACGCTCGGCGACCGCGAGGAGGCTGCGGACGCGGTACAGGACGCCCTCGTCTCCGCCTTCCGCGCCGCTCACACCTTCCGGGGCCAGTCCGCCGTCACCACCTGGCTGCACAGGATCACGGTCAACGCCTGCCTCGACCGTGCGCGCAAGACGGCCTCCCGGCGAACCTCCCCGGTCGACGACGCCGAGCGACTCGATCAGCTCATGGAACCCCACGAGTCCGCCGAGGCGCCCGCGGAGCGGCAGGACCTGCACCGCGAGCTCGTGGCCGCGCTCGCAACGCTGCCGGCCGAGCAGCGGGCCGCCCTCGTGCTCGTGGACATGCAGGCGTACCCCGTCGCCGAGGCAGCCCGCATCCTCGAGGTACCGACCGGCACCGTGAAGAGTCGTTGTGCGCGGGGCCGGGCCAGGCTGCTTCCCTTACTGACCCATCTGCGCAGCAGCAGAACCGACTCCCGGGACGGCCGGACGGAGAGGAACCGGACCCCGGAGCCATCCGTCCCACCGGTGTCGGGACCAAGAGAAGCAGGTGACGGGAATCCTGCCGGCGTGAAGGGTGGAGGTGGCCTCGCATGACATCAGCAGCCGATACGGCTCAGCACCCGGATGCCTCGGAGATCGCCGATCTCACCGAGGGTCTCCTTCCACCGGCCCGCGAAGCGGCGGTCCGGCACCACCTCGCGTCCTGCGCGGACTGCGACGATGTCCGCGCCTCGCTCGAAGAGATCCGCTCGCTGCTGGGTACTGCGGCGCTGCCCCTCCCCGAGCACATGCCCGAGGACGTCTCCCGGCGCATCGACGCGGCTCTGGCCCAGGAGGCCGCGTCCGCCGCGACGACACAGGCCGCGCCCGACCCCGTTTCACGTGAAACATACGATCTGCAGACGGAGAGCAGCGCCGGGCCGCGGCCGGCCGGCCGCCCTCGTGGTGCCACCGGCCCCGGCCGGGGCACGGCCCGCCGGAGGCGCCGCAGAGTCATTCTCGGTACCGCCTTCGGGGCGGCGGCCGTCGGCATGAGCGTCTTCCTGTTCCAGATCCTTCCGTCGTCCCAGGACGGAGCGGGCTCGATGGCGGACCACGGTGTCAGCGCCACGGAGAAGAGCCAGGAGGGCTTTTCGGAAGGGACGCTGGAAGGCCGCGTCCACACCCTCCTGCAGGGCACCCGGACGTCCGAGGCTCCGGGTAGCTCCATGACCGAACCTCCCGGCACCAAGGTGTCTCCTGAGGGGGTGCCCCCGGAAGACGCCACCCCGGGGACGCGCATGCTCGCACCGATCGTGGAGGTTCCACGCTGCGTGCAGCAGGGCACAGGCCGCGAGGCGCCCGTCCTGGCGGTGGAAGAGGGAAGCTACGAGGGGACGGCCGCGTTCCTGGTCGTGCTGCCTCATGCGAGTGACTCGAGCCGCGTCCAGGCGTATGTCGTCGATGCGGCCTGTGTGGACTCCGCACCCGCGGCAAAGGGGCGACTGCTGCTCACGCACTCCTACTCCCGCCACTGAGGGCCGTACCGGGAGCCGGACCGCTCTTTCGGGAATGCATGCCCCGTAGGATCCGTTGGGTGGGGTGAGAGTCGTGGAACCGACCCCGTAGGCAGCAGGCAGTCCGCAGAAACGAGGAAGAACCCGTGAGCGACGTCCGTAATGTGATCATCATCGGCTCCGGGCCGGCTGGTTACACCGCCGCCCTGTACACCGCTCGCGCGTCGCTGAAGCCGCTGGTGTTCGAGGGAGCGGTCACCGCAGGCGGTGCGCTGATGAACACCACCGACGTGGAGAACTTCCCGGGCTTCCAGGACGGAATCATGGGCCCCGAGCTCATGGACAACATGCGCGCCCAGGCTGAGCGCTTCGGTGCCGAGCTCATCCCCGACGATGTCGTCTCGGTCGACCTCTCCGGTGAGATCAAGACCGTCACGGACACCGCGGGCACGGTGCATCGCGCCAAGGCAGTGATCGTCACCACGGGATCTCAGCACCGCAAGCTCGGACTGCCCAACGAGGACGCGCTCTCCGGACGCGGAGTGTCCTGGTGTGCCACCTGCGACGGCTTCTTCTTCAAGGACCAGGACATCGCTGTGATCGGCGGCGGTGACACCGCGATGGAGGAAGCGACCTTCCTCTCCCGGTTCGCCAAGTCCGTCACGATTGTCCACCGCCGTGACTCCCTGCGTGCCTCCAAGGCCATGCAGGACCGGGCCTTCGCCGACCCGAAGATCACGTTCGCCTGGGACAGCGAGGTGGCGACGGTCCACGGGGACCAGAAGCTCTCCAGCCTCACCCTGCGCAACACCAAGACCGGCGAGACGTCCGAACTCGCGGTGACGGGGCTGTTCATCGCCGTCGGACACGACCCCCGCACGGAGCTCTTCAAGGGGCAGCTGGACCTCGACGACGAGGGCTACCTCAAGGTCGAAGCCCCCTCGACCCGCACCAACCTGAAGGGCGTGTTCGGCGCCGGCGACGTCGTCGACCACACCTACCGACAGGCCATCACCGCCGCCGGAACCGGTTGCTCGGCAGCCCTGGACGCCGAGCGCTTCCTGGCCGCCCTCTCTGACGAGCAGCCCGCCGAGCCGGAGAAGACCCCGGCAGTCTGACCGCTCCCCCCCGAACCCCATCCCCCTGTAGTTAAGGAGGACGCCGTGGCCGGCGCCCTGAAGAACGTGACCGACGACTCCTTCGATGAGGACGTCCTGAAGAACGACAAGCCTGTGCTGGTGGACTTCTGGGCCGCCTGGTGCGGCCCCTGCCGGCAGATCGCCCCGTCGCTGGAGGCCATCGCGGCTGAGCACGGCGACGAGATCGAGATCGTCAAGCTCAACATCGACGAGAACCCGGCTACTGCGGCGAAGTACGGCGTGATGTCGATCCCGACGCTGAACGTGTACCAGGGTGGCGAGGTCGCCAAGACCATCGTCGGTGCCAAGCCGAAGGCCGCGATCCTCCGCGACCTCGAGAACTTCATCAGCCAGAAGTAGCCGCTGACTGTTTCACGTGAAACGGGCTCTCCCTCTGGGGAGGGCCCGTTTCATGTTTCACGTGAAACGAGACTGTGGGCGGCCGTGGTCACAGGGGCCGCAGTGCCGGTTCCTTCTGCACGGCACCCAGCAACCGGTCCAGGGCCAGCTCCACGTCTTCCTTCCAGGAGAGCGTCGACCGCAGCTCAAGTCTCAGACGCGGATAGGCGGGGTGCGGGCGTACCGTCTTGAAGCCGACAGCGAGCAGATGATCCGCGGGCAGCACACAGGCAGGCTCCTTCCAGCGAGCGTCGCCGAAGGCCTCGATCGCCTTGAAACCGCGTCGCAGCAGGTCCTTGGCGACCGTCTGAACCATCACGCGGCCCAGCCCCTGCCCCTGGAATCCCGGCACGATCAACGCAGTCATCAGCTGTACGGCGTCGGGGGAGACCGGGCTGGTGGGAAATGCCGTGGAGCGGGGAACGTACGCGGGCGGTGCGTAGAGGACGTAGCCGACCGCGGCCTCATCGACGTAGACGACCCGCCCGCAGGAGCCCCACTCCAGCAGTACGGCGGAGATCCAGGCTTCCTTCTCGGATTCGGGCCTGCCGGCCTTTACCGCGGCTTCGCCGCTGACCGGATCAAGTTCCCAGAAGACGCAGGAGCGACATCGCCTGGGGAGATCCGGAAGGTTGTCCAGCGTGAGCGGTACGAGCCGACGCCCCATGTAGGCGGTTCCTCACTTCCCTCACCCGCCGCATCGCGTGCGGCGGCCAGCGCGCTTCGCTCTCGGAACAGGCTGCCGACGAACCCCCCGACAACGCCTAGTCCCAACCCGACTGTCACCAGGTGGCTGCGATGCAGTGATCGCACGGCCCCCGCCTCCTCTGAGGTGGATCACGGTGGAAACGCCCTACCAGATCGCATCGTATCCACCCAGAGGTGAGGGGCACACCGAGAGACGGCAAAGGGCGGGCCGAGTTCCGGAAACTTCCCGGAACTCGGCCCGCTCTCCACGATCCGACTGATTCAGGCCTCTTCAGCCTCAGCCTGCGCTTCCTCCGCACTCCGTTCCAGCACGCGTCCCTCACCCGGAGCAAGGCTCCCGAGAATGCGGTCCAGATCCTCCATCGAAGCGAACTCGACGACGATCTTTCCCTTCTTCTGCCCGAGGTCGACCTTCACCCGTGTCTCGAACCGGTCGGAGAGACGCGAGGCAAGATCGCTCAGAGCCGGAGAGACCCTGCCGCCGGCCCTGGGCCCCCGGGGCTTCGCGGAACTCGTCGGCTCAGATCCGAGAAGATTCACGATCTCCTCGACCGCGCGCACCGACAGCCCCTCGGCCACGATGCGGTGAGCGAGCCGGTCCTGTTCCTCGGAGTCGTCCACGGAGAGCAGGGCTCGTGCATGGCCGGCCGAGAGAACGCCCGCCGCGACCCGGCGCTGCACCGGCGGTGAGAGCCTCAGCAGGCGCAAGGTGTTCGACACCTGAGGACGGGACCTTCCGATCCGGTCGGCCAGCTGGTCATGCGTGCACTTGAAGTCCTTGAGCAGCTGGTCGTAGGCCGCCGCCTCTTCCAGAGGGTTCAGCTGCGCCCGGTGCAGGTTCTCGAGCAGGGCGTCGAGAAGCAGCTTCTCGTCGTCCGTGGCCCGCACGATGGCCGGGACGCGCTCCAGACCGGCTTCGCCGCAGGCCCGCCAACGACGCTCACCCATGATGAGCTCGTAACGGTCCTCGTCGACCTTGCGCACGACCACGGGCTGGAGGAGGCCGACCTCCTTGATGGAGGTGACCAGCTCCGCCAGAGCATCCTCGTCGAAAACCTCACGGGGCTGCCTCGGGTTCGGCGTGATCGAGGTGTGCGGGATCTCAGCGAAATACGCGCCGGCGGAGTCGCTCTCCTCGACCGCGGGCTCCCTCTCTCCGAGAGGCGAGCTCGGCTCCGGCACCCGGGGGCCTGACGGGAGCGCCGTCAGTTTCGCGGCAGCCACCCCGCGCTCGGCCGTCATCGTGGGTGACGCAGCCGCCGTATGCGCACCGGACGGGGGACTGGAGACCTGCTTCTCCTGGGGAGCCGGCGGGATCAGCGCACCGAGTCCACGCCCCAGTCCTCTACGACGCTCGCTCACTGCATGCCCTCCGAATGACTCTGCTGACTGTTCTGGACGCCCGTGTGGGCAGGCTCGACCGCCGGAGCGTGCTGGGCCTCGTAGTGGACTCCGACGCCTCTCAGCGCGATCTCACGGGCCGCCTCAAGGTAGGACAGCGACCCGCTGGAGCCGGGATCGTACGTCAGGACGGTCTGCCCGTAGCTCGGCGCCTCGGAGATCCGCACGGAACGCGGAATGCTGGTCCGCAGCACTTCCTTACCGAAGTGGGTGCGTACCTCCTCCGCCACCTGCGACGCGAGCCGGGTCCGGCCGTCATACATGGTGAGCAGGATCGTCGAGACGTGAAGGTCGGGGTTCAGGTGGCCCCGGACCAGATCGACGTTACGAAGCAGCTGCCCAAGACCCTCCAGTGCGTAGTACTCGCACTGGATCGGGATGAGGACCTCTGCTCCGGCGACAAGCGCGTTGACCGTCAGCAGGCCGAGCGAGGGCGGGCAGTCGATGAGGATGTAGTCCAGCGGCTGCTCATAGGCCTGGATCGCCCGCTGAAGTCGGCTCTCCCGGGCGACCAGCGACACCAGCTCGATCTCCGCACCGGCGAGATCGATGGTCGCCGGCGCACAGAAGAGACCCTCGACGTCCGGGACGGGCTGAACCACCTCGGAGAGCGGCATGCTCTCCACCAGAACGTCGTAGATGGAGGGCACTTCCGCGTGGTGGTCGATCCCCAGGGCCGTGGACGCGTTGCCCTGCGGGTCGAGGTCCACCACCAGGACACGAGCGCCGTGCAGCGCGAGGGAGGCAGCAAGATTGACCGTCGAGGTCGTCTTGCCCACACCACCCTTCTGGTTGGCGACCACCATGACGCGCGTCCGGTCCGGCCGCGGCAGCCCCTCGCCGGCACGGCCAAGGGCATCCACCGCCAGCTGAGCCGCACGACCAATGGGTGTGTCGTCCATCGGTGGCGGTGTTTCACGTGAAACACCGTCCCCCAGGGACTCGGTACGGGGACCGGGGACCGGATCGGTCATCGGTCCCGCGATGTTGGCGTCGGACCGCAAGGATTCACTCTCCTCGACTTCAGGCTCGCAATGAGCAGAGCCTGCCATGCTTTGGGGGTCGCGAACCAGCGAGGCCGACTGTTCTGTGGATGAATGCCGTTCTGTGGACAACTTGGTAGCCCGTACGGGCTTGCGGTCGCGCGGCGCGGCAGCCGCACGACCGCGGCCGATGATTCCCTGCAGCAGAGAGCGACGTTTCACGTGAAACACGATGCCTCTGTCGCTCAGCAGCGAGCTCCCGACACTCCGCAGGCGGTGCATATCACCGCATTCATGGAGCATCCATACAAATAATTCAGGCGCCTCAGGGATGCGCGGGAAAAAGCCGGTCCACCCTCTGGGACCTCGCGCTCAGCGGCGCCTGCGCGTGCGGCCCACCCGCGCGGCCTTGGCTCGCTTTGCGGCGAACCTCACACCGCCCGGGCTCTCACCGACCACCACACGCACCACCGTGGACGTGGGATCGACGAGGCCCTCACCGACGTGCAGCACCTCGGTGTCCACCACTCCGAGCTTGCTCAGTGCGGCACGAGCGCCCTGGATCTCCTCCTCGGCCGTGCCCCCCTTGAGCGCCAGCATCTCGCCGTACGGACGGAGAAGGGGAACCCCCCAGCCGGCGAGCCGGTCGAGAGGGGCGACGGCCCGAGCCGTCACCACATGCACCGGCTGCAGCGTCCCGAGCACCTCCTCGGCCCGGCCACGGACGACCGTCACATGGTCCAGCCCCAGCAGTTCGACGACCTCCTGGAGGAAGTTCGTACGGCGCAGCAGTGGCTCAAGCAGTGTGATCTTGAGGTCCGGGCGGACCAGTGCCAGCGGGATACCGGGAAGACCGGCGCCTGAACCCACGTCGCACACCGTGACGCCCTCAGGAACCACCTCGGAGAGCACCGCGCAGTTCAGCAGGTGCCGTTCCCAGAGCCGGGGCACCTCGCGCGGACCGATCAGCCCGCGCGTGACGCCCGCGTCGGCGAGCAGCTCCGCGTACCTGACAGCCTCTGGGAGGAACTCACCGAATACCGCCTGCGCCTCTTGGGGTGCCTGAGGGAGCTCTGCTTCCTCCGTCACGGGGACCGTCCTTCCGTACCGCACTCGCACGCTGACTATCAGGCTGACAAAGATCGGCCCCGCCTGCGAACAGACGGGGCCGACAGTACAAAGATCCGGTCAGGCCGGGAGAACGACGACGAAGCGCTGCGGCTCCTCGCCCTCGGACTCGCTGCGCAGACCCGCCGCCGCGACGGCGTCGTGGACGACCTTGCGCTCGAACGGTGTCATCGGTTCGAGCTTCACGGGCTCACCCGCGCTCTTGACCTCATCCGCTGCCTTGGCACCCAGCGCGGCGAGGACTTCACGCTTCTTGGCACGGAAACCGCCGATGTCCAGCATCAGGCGGCTGCGGTCCCCGGTCTCGCGGTGGACGGCCAGGCGCGTCAGCTCCTGGAGCGCCTCCAGCACCTCACCGTCACGACCCACGAGCTTCTGCAGGTCACGCGGCGATTCACTGATGATCGAGACCGCGGCCCGGTCCGCCTCCACATCCATGTCGATGTCGCCGTCGAGGTCGGCGATGTCGAGGAGGCCTTCGAGATAATCAGCCGCGATCTCACCCTCCTGCTCCAGGCGGGACAGAGTGTCGCTGCCCTCAGCGGCCGTGGTGGTGGTGCCTTCCGTCACGGATGGACTCCTTCTTACTTCTTGGACGGGTGCTTGGGCCGCTGCGGGCCCTTGCGCTGTCCGGACTTGGCTTGGCGTGAGGAACCGGACGCGGCGGACGTGTCCGCCGGCTTCGGCTTGTCGTCCTGCGAGGCGTCCTGCTTCTCCAGCGACGTCTTGGCGTCCGAGTCGGCGGCACCGGAGCTCTTCGCCGTACCGGGGTGCGTGGCAGCGGTGTGACGCTTCGCCTTGGTCTGGCGCTTGGGCTGCTGGCGCTTGGGCGCGGCACCGCCCTCGGCCTCCAGGACGGCTGCTTCGCTCTTCGCCACCGTCCCGTCCTCCTGCGCGGCGAGGCCGAGCTTGCTCAGACCGGTGATGAACTTGCGCTCGATGTCGTTGCGGTCGGTTCCCTTGGCGACGATCCGCTTGACCGTGTTGCGTCGCGTCCGGCCCCGAACCTCGCCGTGCGCGGTCACACTCTTCAGCACACGGGTCAGGTACTGGTCCTGCGCCTTGCTGCCCGGGGTCGGGTTCTGGTTGATCACGTACATCTGCTGACCCATGGTCCAGACGTTGGTGGTCAGCCAGTAGACGAGGACGCCGACCGGGAAGTTGATGCCCATGACGGCGAAGATCACCGGGAAGATGTACATCAGCATCTTCTGCTGCTGCATGTACGGGGTCTTCACCGTCAGGTCGACGTTCTTCGTCATCAGCTGGCGCTGTGTGAAGAACTGCGACGCGGACATCATCACGATCATGATCGCGGTGACGACGCGGACGTCGGTCAGCGAGGCGCCGAGGGCCGAGACCTTCTCCTCGCTGTCCATGAACTTCGCGGCCAGCGGCGCGCCGAAGATGTGTGCCTGCCGGGCGCTGTCGAGCAGCGGCTGGTCGATGACACCGATCGTCTTGCCCGAGGCGATGGCCGAGAGCACGTGGTACAGGGCGAAGAAGAACGGGGACTGCGCCAGGATGGGAAGGCACGAGGAGAGCGGGTTGGTACCCGTCTCCTTGTACAGCTTCATCATCTCTTCGGACTGACGCTGCTTGTCGTTCTTGTAGCGCTCCTGGATCGCCTTCATCTTCGGCTGGAGCACCTGCATGTTGCGGGTCGACTTGATCTGCTTGACGAACAGCGGGATCAGGCAGATCCGGATCAGCACCACCAGGGACACGATGGACAGGCCCCAGGCCCACCCCGTGTCATCGCCGAAGAGCGCTCCGTACAGCTTGTGGAACTGGACGATGACCCACGAAACAGGTGTGGTGATAAAGCTGAACAGACTGGCAATCGTGTCCACTAATCAGGCTCCTTGAGCTTTGGACGAGGTCTCTGTGGCCGGGCCCGGGGGTTCGGAGACCGACCCCCCGGAAGGCACATCGGCGGCGGAGTCCCCGCCCTTGCCGCCCCGCACCCAGGTGCGCAGCAGTTCGTGCCAACGCGGACGTTTGCGTGGCGGTACGTAGTCCACGCCACCGGGTGACCACGGATTGCAACGCAGGATGCGCCATGCGGTCAGCGCCGTTCCCTTGATCGCACCGTGCCGGTCGATCGCCGTATATCCATAGTGGGAACACGACGGGTAGTAGCGGCAGACAGGCCCGAGAAGCGGGCTGATCGTCCACTGGTACAGCTTGATGAGAGCCAGCAGCGGGTACTTCATCGCGCGCCCCCTCCCAGCAGCCGCTGAAGGGCGGCGTCCAGGTCTCGGGCCAGCTGTGCATGGTCGGCGTCACCCGATCCGGGCAGCGCTCGTACGACAACAAGGCTACCGGGGGGCAGCTCAGCGAGCCGGTCGCGGACCAGGTGACGAAGCTTGCGCTTCACCGCCGTGCGCACGACCGCTCCGCCCACTGCTTTGCTGACAACGAAACCCGCACGCGGCGGGGGAGCACTCTCCCCTGTCACGTGCGGGTCCGTAACACCGCTGCGTAGATGCACGACGAGAAGCGGGCGACCGGCCCGGCGTCCCCGGCGTACAGCGACTGCGAAGTCCTCGCGCCGCCTCAGCCGATTCTCGGTAGGCAGCACGTCATGACCTGGCCGCGATCAGGCGGACAGGTTGGCGCGACCCTTGCCACGGCGGTTCGCGAGAATCGCGCGGCCGGCACGGGTACGCATACGCAGCCGGAAGCCATGGGTCTTGGCGCGACGACGATTGTTCGGCTGGAAGGTGCGCTTGCTCACTCGGGGGCTCCAGAAATGATTCGTGTGTTGGCGGGACATCGCCTGGCTGTCACCGTGCGCCCACGAGGAACTCGCGTAAACGCCTTAGTGCACCGCTTCACAATCACAGATCGTGATCTTTGCCCATCGGAGGCAGGCGGCAGCAGCCATCGACAACTCGACCTGGTCACGGTACGCGCGGCTACGCCATCCGGTCAAACCGGCTGCGCGGCACCCCCTGCTGTACACAGCCTGTGGACAACAACTTGAACCGTGCGGGTCGGGCTGACTACCGTGGCCGAACTCCGGTTCTTTTCCTTCCTGCCTGCCGGGCCTCACCCCACCCGACCCATCCCGTCCCGAGAAGCACACATTCATGGGACATGCGAGAGAGCGTGCCTTGTGGCTGACGTACCTGCCGATCTTGCCGCAGTGTGGCCGCGAGTGCTGGAACAACTCCTCGGAGAGGGCCAGCAGGGCATCGAGCCGAAGGACAAGCAGTGGATCGAGCGCTGCCAGCCCCTGGCACTCGTCGCCGACACCGCACTGCTGGCCGTGCCCAACGAATGGGGCAAGCGTGTCCTCGAGGGCCGGCTCGCCCCACTGATCAGCGAGGCGCTCACACGGGAGTGCGGGCGCCCGATCAGGATCGCGATCACCGTCGACGATTCGGCGGGCGAGCCGCCGGCCCCGCCCGCGCCTCCGATGCACCAGCCCCACCCGGGACAGCAGTCGCACCGCTACCAGGGACCACAGCACGACGAGCCCTCGCGCAACGACGGGTACGACGGGTACGGACCCCGGCAGTCCGACGACGGCATGCCGACGGCCCGCCCCGCCTACCCGGACTACCAGCAGCACCGTCCGGAGCCCGGCGCCTGGCCGCGCACCCAGGAGGACCTCTCCTGGCAGCCCCGGCACGGCGGGTACCAGGACCGTGACCCCTACGCGAACCCGCGTCCCCCGCAGCCGCAGCACGACTACCGTCCGCAGCCGCCCGAGCACCAGGGATACGAGCAGCAGCGGGACAGCCGTGACCGCCACGAGCTGCAGGACCAGCAGCCCCAGCACCGCCAGGGAGGTCCTGGCACCGGCAGGGCCGGCGGCGGCCCCCTGGGCTCCCAGTCCGCGCCGCCGCCCGGGACCGGTGAACCGCACGCCCGGCTGAATCCGAAGTACCTCTTCGACACCTTCGTGATCGGCGCGTCCAACCGTTTCGCGCACGCGGCGGCCGTGGCCGTCGCCGAGGCGCCGGCGAAGGCGTACAACCCGCTCTTCATCTACGGGGAGTCCGGACTCGGCAAGACCCACCTCCTGCACGCCATCGGGCACTACGCACGGAGCCTCTACCCCGGCACCCGGGTGCGGTACGTGAGCTCCGAGGAGTTCACCAACGAGTTCATCAACTCGATCCGCGACGGCAAGGGCGACACCTTCCGCAAGCGGTACCGGGACGTGGACATCCTCCTGGTCGACGACATCCAGTTCCTGGCGAGCAAGGAGTCGACGCAGGAGGAGTTCTTCCACACCTTCAACACGCTCCACAACGCCAACAAGCAGATCGTGCTGTCCTCGGACCGGCCGCCCAAGCAGCTGGTGACCCTGGAGGACCGGCTGCGCAACCGGTTCGAGTGGGGCCTCACCACCGACGTACAGCCGCCGGAGCTGGAGACCCGTATCGCGATCCTTCGCAAGAAGGCGGTGCAGGAGCAGCTCAACGCCCCGCCGGAGGTGCTCGAGTTCATCGCGTCGCGCATCTCGCGCAACATCCGTGAGCTGGAGGGCGCGCTCATCCGTGTGACCGCCTTCGCCAGCCTGAACCGGCAGCCCGTGGATCTCGGCCTCACCGAGATCGTGCTGAAGGACCTGATCCCGGGCGGCGAGGACTCGGCTCCCGAGATCACCGCGCCGGCCATCATGGCGGCCACCGCGGACTACTTCGGGCTCACGGTGGAGGATCTCTGCGGATCCTCGCGCAGCCGCGTCCTGGTGACGGCCCGGCAGATCGCCATGTACCTGTGCCGCGAGCTGACGGACCTCTCCCTGCCCAAGATCGGCGCCCAGTTCGGGGGGCGCGACCACACCACGGTGATGCACGCCGACCGGAAGATCCGCGCGCTGATGGCGGAGCGGCGCTCCATCTACAACCAGGTCACCGAACTCACCAACCGCATCAAGAACGGCTGACGCGCCGGAGCACCACGGCACAGCACCCCGGGCGCCCCGGGAGGACCGCACGACGTCCTCCCGGGGCGCCCTCCGTCGTCCGCGGCGGACCGGAACGCGGTGCGGCGTCCGGGAACGGGCCGGCGGGTGTCGACGGGCCGGCGCGTACGGCGTCGGGGCGGGGCCGAGCGGGGGCGGTACGCGATGCGCAGGGCCGGTCCCGGGACCCGGGTCCCGACGAGGCCGGACCCGCCCGGCCCGCGTCCCCCACGACGACCCCGGAGACGTGTCCTGAAGGGCTCAGGAGCCGCCGGGACGTCCTCGCCCGATGCTCCCCGACGGCCTCCGGACCCCTCCGCGCAGCCGTTTTCCCTCCGTCCGACCGCCCTCGGAGCGTCGGAATCCATGGCGGGTGTTCGATTACGGGCCTCTGACATGGGCTTCTCCACAGAAGAAGCCGGAATCCCGCGTCCACAGCCTGGGGACTGTGAAGTTGTCCAGATTGCGTCCACAGGGCCTGCTGCCGATACTCCATCAGACCAGGTCACGCGCCTGGGGATTTGTGGTCAACGATGATCCACAGCCTGTGGACAGATTTTTCCTCCACAGGAGCCCGCCGAGGTTGTCCACCGGCGGCCCACAGGCACGGCGTCGTTGTCCCCAGCTTCTCCACACCCCTGTCCACTGTTCGGCAACCCGACACCCGCTTTCACCGCCGCGAGTGAAAGGCGTCACACGAGGAGCCTGGATTGAGCTGTGGGGAACGGGGGTAAAGCTGGGGACAGGCCTGGGGAGAAGTCACCCCGCCCTGTGCATCGGGTGTGCAGAACTTTCGCGTGTCCACAGAAACGCAAGGTTGTCCACCGGTGCCACCCACAGGGTCGGTGGACAAAAAACCGCTGTTGACCTGCGTAAACGACGTTATCCACGGTTTCCACAGGGCCTACTACTACTACCACTCAGAGTTAGCCAGGAATCAGCTTCGAAGCGGGGCCTGTGCACAACTCGAGCGGCGACCTCGGCACGCCTCGTGGCACGACTTGACCCCGAGCAGCGACGAGTGTCGGTGCCGTACGTCAGACTGGACCCCGGCGGACTCCCCCAGCCTCTCGGCGGGGAGCCCCCTGTCAGACGACGAAGGCCAGCAGGGCGAGCGAGCAACAGCAGGAGGCGGTTCCGGTGAAGATCCGGGTGGAGCGCGATGTACTCGCGGAGGCGGTGGCCTGGGTGGCCCGCAGCCTCCCTGCCCGTCCGCCGGCGCCCGTTCTTGCGGGTCTGCTCCTGAAGGCCGAGGACGGCGCCCTCAGCTTCTCGAGCTTCGACTACGAGGTCTCGGCCAAGGTCTCGGTGGACGCCGAGATCGAGGAGGACGGGACGGTCCTCGTCTCCGGCCGCCTGCTCGCCGACATCTGCCGCGCCCTGCCGAACCGCCCGGTGGAGATCTCCACCGACGGCGTGCGCGCCACCGTCGTCTGCGGCTCCTCGCGGTTCACCCTCCACACCCTGCCCGTGGAGGAGTACCCGGCCCTGCCGCAGATGCCGACGGCCACGGGCACCGTGCCCGGTGAGGTCTTCGCCTCCGCGGCGGCCCAGGTCGCCATCGCGGCCGGCCGCGACGACACCCTGCCCGTCCTGACCGGCGTCCGGATCGAGATCGAGGGCGACACCGTCACCCTCGCCTCCACCGACCGGTACCGCTTCGCCGTCCGCGAGTTCCTGTGGAAGCCGGAGAACCCCGAGGCCTCGGCCGTCGCCCTGGTGCCCGCGAAGACGCTCCTGGACACGGCCAAGGCGCTGACCAGCGGCGACACCGTGACCCTTGCGCTGTCGGGCTCCGGCGCCGGTGAGGGCCTGATCGGTTTCGAGGGCGCCGGCCGCCGGACGACCACCCGGCTCCTCGAAGGCGATCTCCCGAAGTACCGCACGCTCTTCCCGACCGAGTTCAACTCGGTCGCGGTCATCGAGACCGCCCCCTTCGTCGAGGCCGTCAAGCGCGTGGCCCTCGTCGCCGAGCGCAACACCCCGGTGCGGCTCAGCTTCGAGCAGGGCGTGCTGATCCTCGAAGCCGGTTCCAGCGACGACGCACAGGCTGTGGAGCGGGTCGACGCGGTGCTCGACGGCGACGACATCTCCATCGCCTTCAACCCGACCTTCCTGCTGGACGGGCTCAGCGCGATCGACTCCCCGGTCGCCCAGCTCTCCTTCACGACGTCGACCAAGCCCGCGCTGCTCAGCGGCCGGCCGGCCGTCGACGCCGAGGCGGACGACGCGTACAAGTACCTGATCATGCCGGTGCGCCTCTCCGGCTGATCCGGCGTCGTTCCCGGACCGGCAGTTTCCGGCGGGCAGGCTCAGCGCCGAGCGGGCTCACCGTGCTGCACCCCGTCGCGCCGTCCCGGCCGGGCGTAGGCTCGGTCCCGGGTACGAATCGGCACAACGCTTAAGGAATCTCTGATGGAGCTCGGTCTCGTCGGCCTCGGCAAGATGGGCGGCAACATGCGCGAGCGCATCCGCCGCGCAGGCCACACGGTCATCGGTTACGACCGCAACGCGGACGTCGCCGATGTCCACAGCCTCGAAGAGCTTGTGGGCAAGCTCAAGGGCCCCCGCGTCGTGTGGGTGATGGTCCCGGCGGGTGCCGCGACGCAGTCCACCATCGACGAGCTGGCCGAGCTGCTCTCCCCGGGCGACGTCGTCGTGGACGGCGGGAACTCCCGCTGGACCGACGACGAGAAGCACGCCGTCGAGCTGGGCCTCAAGGGCATCGGATTCGTGGACTGCGGTGTCTCCGGTGGTGTCTGGGGCCTGGAGAACGGCTACGCCCTGATGTACGGCGGCGACTCCGCGAACGTCGAGAAGGTCCAGCCGGTCCTCGACGCCCTCAAGCCCGAGGGGGACTTCGGTTCGGTCCACGCGGGCAAGGTCGGGGCCGGGCACTTCGCCAAGATGGTCCACAACGGCATCGAGTACGCCATGATGCAGGCCTACGCCGAGGGCTGGGAGCTCCTGGAGAAGGTCGACTCCGTCACCGATGTGCGCGAGGTCTTCCGCTCCTGGCAGGAGGGTACGGTCATCCGCTCCTGGCTGCTCGACCTCGCGGTCAACGCCTTGGACGACGACGAGCACCTCGACCAGCTCCGTGGCTTCGCCGCGGACTCCGGCGAGGGCCGGTGGACGGTCGAGGCCGCCATCGACAACGCCGTGCCGCTGCCCGCGATCACCGCGTCGCTGTTCGCCCGGTTCGCGTCGAGGCAGGACGACTCGCCGCAGATGAAGATGATCGCCGCGCTGCGCAACCAGTTCGGCGGCCACGCGGTCGAGAACAAGAAGTAGGACCGCAGGAGAGCGTGCCGCGGGCGCAGTCGGCCCGCGGCACGGCTGAACACAGCAGAGCACGCAGTCGGAAGGGTCGGCGACCATGCACGTCACGCATCTCTCGCTGGCCGACTTCCGCTCGTACGCCCGGGTCGAG
This sequence comes from Streptomyces sp. NPDC006296, assembly GCF_040613235.1. NCBI lineage: Bacteria > Bacillati > Actinomycetota > Actinomycetes > Kitasatosporales > Streptomycetaceae > Streptomyces > Streptomyces sp. NPDC006296. The sequence continues at coordinate 23,847 of NZ_JBEXRT010000030.1, forward strand.
GTCCCTCTCGACCCGGGCGTCACCGCGTTCGTGGGAGCCAACGGCCAGGGCAAGACCAACCTCGTGGAGGCGGTCGGGTATCTCGCGACGCTCGGCAGCCACCGGGTGTCGTCCGACGCGCCCCTGGTCCGGATGGGCGCCGAGCGGGCCGTCGTGCGCGCCGCGGTCACCCAGGGCGAGCGGTCGCAGCTGATCGAGCTCGAGCTCAACCCGGGCCGCGCGAACCGCGCCCGTATCAACAGGTCGTCGCAGGTCAGGCCGCGCGATGTGCTGGGGATGGTGCGGACGGTGCTCTTCGCGCCGGAGGACCTGGCCCTGGTGAAGGGGGACCCTGGCGAGCGCCGGCGCTTCCTGGACGAGCTGATCACGGCACGGTCCCCCCGTATGGCCGGGGTCCGCTCCGACTACGAGCGGGTGCTGAAGCAGCGGAACACCCTGCTGAAGTCCGCCGCCATGGCCCGCAGGCACGGCGGCCGGTCGATGGACCTGTCCACGCTCGACGTGTGGGACCAGCACCTGGGCCGGGTCGCGGCGGAGCTGCTGGCACAGCGGCTCGACCTGATCGCGACCCTCCAGCCGCTGGCGGACAAGGCGTACGCGGACGTCGCCCCCGGCGGCGGCCCGGTGACCCTGGAGTACCGCAGCTCGGCCGGCTCGGACGTGGAGCCCGCGCACACCCGCGAGGAGCTGTACGAGCAGGTGATCGCGGCCCTGGCCCAGGCACGCAAGCAGGAGATCGAGCGGGGGGTGACCCTGGTCGGCCCGCACCGCGACGACCTGGTGCTGAGCCTGCGCGGCATGCCGGCGAAGGGGTACGCCAGCCACGGCGAGTCCTGGTCGTACGCCCTGGCCCTGCGGCTGGCCTCGTACGAACTGCTCCGCACCGAGGGCAACGAGCCGGTGCTGGTACTCGACGACGTGTTCGCCGAGCTGGACGCGCGCCGGCGCGAGCGGCTGGCCGAGCTGGTGGCCCCCGGGGAGCAGGTGCTGGTGACGGCGGCCGTGGCCGAGGACGTCCCCGGCGCGCTCGCCGGAGCGCGGTACGCGGTCTCCGCCGGCGAGGTGGAACGGCTGTGAGCGGCCGGGACGAGCAGGGCGCGGCAGCGCGGGGACCCGCGAAGCAGCCCGAGGTCTCCGGCGTGGACCTGGCCCGGGTGGCGCTGCGCGCCGCCAAGGAGCAGGCGCGTGCCCGGGGCGCGGCCGCGCAGCAGAAGAACCAGGCGAGGCGCGGGGGCGGTCTGCGGTCGGGGGCGCGGTCCGACGGCCGTGATCCGCTGGCCCTGGGCTCGGCCATCAACCGTCTGATCACCGAGCGGGGCTGGGAGACCCCGGCGGCCGTCGGCGGTGTGATGGGCCGCTGGCCGCAGATCGTCGGTGACGATCTGGCCAACCACTGCGTTCCGGTGCGGTACGACGAGGATCCCGCCGAGCGGGTCCTCACCGTGCAGTGCGATTCGACGGCGTGGGCGACCCAGCTCCGGCTGCTCGCGCCGCAGCTGGTGGCCCGGCTCAACACGGACCTGGGGCACGGCACCGTGCGGATGATCAGAGTGCTCGGCCCGGGCGGTCCGCAGCGCAGATTCGGTCCGCTCCGCGCACCGGGGAGCAGAGGACCGGGCGACACCTACGGCTGAGCAGGGCTTTTCCTGCTCCACGGCGACTGCGGCCCGGCCGGGGACGAGGACGGCCGGAAGGCGGATCATCCCCTTCTGTGCCAATTCATCCACCCTCTGTGCTTTCCGTTCTGTATGCCTATGTCCTCATGTGGCGTGTGTGCAAGAAGTGAAGCGTCCCTCACCGTAGCGGGAGGTTGACAGCCCGAAGCGCACAAAGCCGTCGTGAGCCCCCCGGGGCCCCTTCCTGAATATGGGGAGTCGTCAGCCGCTCGTCCAGGGCGGCACATGCGTACTCAGGCACCGGCAAACCCCCATTCATGTCGGCGCTACCGGTAGACTGGTGGACAATCCCGCTTCCTTGCGGGAGTCGTCGATACAAGCCGAACGACGCAGCCGCTCCCGAACTGCCGGAGAACGGCCTGTGCTGTGCCAGAAAGGGCGCTTCGTGGCCGATTCCGGCAACCCCAACGAGAACATCCCGTCCACGGCCGGTGGGCCCGGCGAGGTATCCGCCTCGTACGACGCCAGCGCGATCACCGTGCTCGAAGGCCTGGACGCGGTCCGCAAGCGACCCGGCATGTACATCGGGTCCACCGGTGAGCGCGGTCTCCACCACCTCGTGCAAGAGGTTGTCGACAACTCGGTCGACGAGGCGATGGCCGGGCACGCGGACACCATCGACGTCACGATCCTCGCGGACGGCGGGGTGCGCGTGGTGGACAACGGCCGCGGCATCCCGGTCGGCATCGTGCCGTCCGAGGGCAAGCCGGCCGTCGAGGTCGTCCTCACCGTGCTGCACGCCGGCGGCAAGTTCGGCGGCGGCGGCTACGCCGTGTCCGGCGGTCTGCACGGCGTCGGTGTGTCCGTCGTCAACGCCCTGTCCACGCGGGTGGCCGTCGAGGTCAGGACCGACGGGTACCGCTGGACCCAGGACTACAAGCTCGGTGTCCCGACCGCCCCGCTGGCCCGTCACGAGGCCACCGAGGAGACGGGGACGTCCGTCACCTTCTGGGCCGACGGGGACGTCTTCGAGACCACCGACTACTCCTTCGAGACCCTCTCGCGCCGCTTCCAGGAGATGGCGTTCCTCAACAAGGGGCTCACCCTCAAGCTCACCGACGAGCGCGAGTCGGCGAAGGCCACGGCGGGCGCGGACAGCGCCGAGGTGGTCGACGTCCCCGACGAGGAGTCGACCCGCACGGTCACGTACCACTACGAGAACGGCATCGTCGACTTCGTCAAGTACCTCAACTCCCGCAAGGGCGAGCTGATCCACCAGTCGGTGATCGACATCGAGGCCGAGGACAAGGACCGCCTCCTCTCGGCCGAGATCGCCATGCAGTGGAACACGCAGTACACCGAGGGCGTCTACTCCTTCGCCAACGCGATCCACACGCACGAGGGCGGTACGCACGAGGAGGGCTTCCGTGCGGCGCTGACCTCGCTGGTCAACCGCTACGCGCGCGACAAGAAGCTGCTGCGCGAGAAGGACGACAACCTCACCGGTGAGGACGTCCGCGAGGGCCTGACGGCGATCATCTCGGTGAAGCTGGGCGAGCCGCAGTTCGAGGGCCAGACCAAGACGAAGCTGGGCAACACCGAGGCCAAGACCTTCGTCCAGAAGGTCGTCCACGAGCAGCTGACGGACTGGTTCGACCGGAACCCCAACGAGGCCGCCGACATCATCCGCAAGGGCATCGCGGCCTCCACGGCCCGTGTCGCGGCCCGCAAGGCGCGGGACCTCACCCGGCGCAAGGGGCTCCTGGAGAGCGCCTCGCTGCCCGGCAAGCTGAGCGACTGCCAGTCCAACGACCCGACGAAGTGCGAGATCTTCATCGTCGAGGGTGACTCCGCCGGCGGTTCGGCGAAGTCCGGCCGCAACCCGATGTACCAGGCCATCCTGCCGATCCGCGGCAAGATCCTGAACGTCGAGAAGGCCCGGATCGACAAGATCCTGCAGAACACCGAGGTCCAGGCGCTGATCTCGGCCTTCGGCACCGGGGTCCACGAGGACTTCGACATCGAGAAGCTCCGCTATCACAAGATCATTCTGATGGCGGACGCCGACGTCGACGGCCAGCACATCAACACCCTGCTGCTGACCTTCCTGTTCCGCTTCATGCGGCCCCTGGTCGAGTCCGGACACGTCTACCTCTCGCGTCCGCCGCTCTACAAGATCAAGTGGGGCCGCGACGACTTCGAGTACGCCTACTCCGACCGTGAGCGCGACGCCCTGGTGGAGCTCGGCAAGCAGAACGGCAAGCGGATCAAGGAAGACTCCATCCAGCGCTTCAAGGGCCTCGGCGAGATGAACGCCGAGGAACTGCGCGTCACCACGATGGACGTCGACCACCGCGTGCTGGGCCAGGTCACGCTCGACGACGCGGCGCAGGCCGACGACCTGTTCTCGGTGCTGATGGGTGAGGACGTCGAGGCGCGGCGTTCCTTCATCCAGCGCAACGCCAAGGACGTCCGCTTCCTCGACATCTGAGTCGGCCGTACAAGCAAGCCGCAGTGCGAAAGGACTTTGACCAGCAATGGCCGACGAGAACACCCCTGTGATGCCCGAAGAGGAGCCTGCCGTCCCGGGCGTGGGCATGCGTGTCGAGCCCGTGGGGCTCGAGACGGAGATGCAGCGCTCCTACCTCGACTACGCGATGTCCGTCATCGTGTCGCGTGCGCTGCCCGACGTGCGGGACGGTCTGAAGCCCGTCCACCGCCGGGTGCTGTACGCGATGTACGACGGTGGCTACCGGCCCGAGAAGGGCTTCTACAAGTGCGCCCGTGTCGTCGGTGACGTCATGGGTACGTACCACCCGCACGGCGACTCCTCGATCTACGACGCGCTGGTGCGCCTGGCGCAGCACTGGTCGATGCGCATGCCGCTGGTGGACTCCAACGGCAACTTCGGTTCCCCGGGCAACGACCCGGCCGCGGCCATGCGGTACACCGAGTGCAAGATGATGCCGCTGTCCATGGAGATGGTCCGGGACATCGACGAGGAGACCGTCGACTTCCAGGACAACTACGACGGGCGCAACCAGGAGCCGACGGTCCTGCCGGCCCGCATCCCCAACCTCCTGGTCAACGGCTCCGCGGGCATCGCGGTCGGTATGGCGACCAACATCCCGCCGCACAACCTGCGTGAGGTCGCCGCCGGCGCCCAGTGGTACCTGGAGCACCCGGAGGCCACGCACGAGGAGCTCCTGGACGCGCTGATCGAGCGGATCAAGGGCCCGGACTTCCCGACCGGCGCGCTGGTGGTGGGCCGCAAGGGCATCGAGGAGGCGTACCGCACGGGCCGTGGCTCGATCACGATGCGGGCGGTCGTCGCGGTCGAGGAGATCCAGAACAGGCAGTGCCTGGTCGTCACGGAGCTCCCCTACCAGACCAACCCCGACAACCTCGCGCAGAAGATCGCCGACCTGGTGAAGGACGGCAAGGTCGGCGGCATCGCGGACGTCCGGGACGAGACGTCCTCCCGCACGGGCCAGCGCCTGGTCGTCGTGCTGAAGCGCGACGCGGTCGCCAAGGTCGTGCTGAACAACCTGTACAAGCACACCGATCTGCAGTCGAACTTCGGCGCGAACATGCTGGCGCTCGTCGACGGGGTGCCGCGCACGCTGTCGATCGACGCGTTCATCCGGCACTGGGTGACGCACCAGATCGAGGTCATCGTCCGGCGCACGAAGTTCCGGCTGCGCAAGGCGGAGGAGCGGGCGCACATCCTGCGCGGCCTCCTCAAGGCCCTGAACGCGATCGAAGAGGTCATCGCGCTCATCCGCCGCAGCAACACCGTGGAGATCGCGCGCGAGGGCCTCATGGGCCTGCTGGAGATCGACGAGATCCAGGCCAACGCGATCCTGGAGATGCAGCTGCGCCGCCTGGCCGCGCTGGAGCACCAGAAGATCACCGCCGAGCACGACGAGCTCCAGGCGAAGATCAACGAGTACAACGAGATCCTGGCCTCCCCCGCCCGGCAGCGGCAGATCGTCAGCGAGGAACTGGCCGCGATCGTCGACAAGTTCGGCGACGACCGGCGCTCCAAGCTGGTGCCCTTCGACGGTGACATGTCCATCGAGGACCTCATCGCCGAGGAGGACATCGTCGTCACGATCTCCCGCGGCGGCTACGTCAAGCGGACCAAGACGGACGACTACCGCTCGCAGAAGCGCGGCGGGAAGGGCGTGCGCGGCACGAAGCTCAGGGAAGACGACATCGTCGACCACTTCTTCGTGTCCACGACGCACCACTGGCTGCTGTTCTTCACGAACAAGGGCAGGGTCTACCGGGCCAAGGCGTACGAGCTGCCGGACGCCGGCCGGGACGCGCGCGGCCAGCACGTCGCGAATCTCCTGGCGTTCCAGCCGGACGAGCAGATCGCGCAGATCCTGGCGATCCGCGACTACGAGGCCGCGCCCTACCTGGTCCTGGCGACCAAGGGCGGCCTGGTCAAGAAGACCTCGCTCAAGGACTACGACTCCCCGCGCTCCGGCGGCGTCATCGCGATCAACCTCCGGGAGACGGAGAGCGGCGCGGACGACGAGCTGATCGGTGCGGAACTGGTGTCGGCCGAGGACGATCTGCTGCTCATCAGCAGGAAGGCCCAGTCGATCAGGTTCACCGCGACCGACGACGCGCTGCGCCCGATGGGACGTGCCACCTCGGGCGTGAAGGGGATGAGTTTCCGCGAGGGCGACGAACTGCTCTCGATGAATGTTGTCCGGCCCGGTACGTTCGTGTTCACTGCCACCGACGGCGGTTACGCGAAGCGGACCCTCGTCGACGAGTACCGCGTCCAGGGTCGCGGTGGTCTGGGCATCAAGGCCGCCAAGATCGTCGAGGACCGCGGATCCCTCGTCGGTGCGCTGGTGGTGGAGGAAACGGACGAGATCCTCGCCATCACACTCGGCGGCGGTGTGATTCGTACGCGAGTCAATGAAGTCAGGGAGACGGGCCGTGACACCATGGGCGTCCAACTGATCAATCTGGGCAAGCGGGATGCCGTCGTCGGCATCGCGCGCAACGCCGAGGCCGGTCGCGAGGCCGAAGAGGTCGACGGGACCGATGAGGCCGAAGGCGCCACGGGCGAGGCTCCTGCCGCAACCGTGGTCGAGGGCACAGTCGAGGGCACGGTGCCTTCGGCCGGGGAGCACGAGGAGTAGAGCGTGAGTGGAGCCACGGGCGCAGGTTCGGCCGCTTCCGGAGCAGGCGCGACCGGCGCCCGTGGCCCTGCCACGGACTCCCAAGGGGGCACTGTGACGGACACTCGGGGACCTCAGTACGAGGGCTACGCGACCGGGCCGCTGCCCGGCGAGCGTGAGCCCGCAACGGGCCAGGCGGGGCCCTACCACCCGCCCCGTGCGTACCCGTCCCCTGCGGGCGGTACGCAGGGCGGCGGCACCCAGGGCGTCGGCGGGCAGGCGACCCGGCTGCCCCGGACGGGAGCGCGGACCACTCCGCGTACCCGCAAGGCGCGTCTGCGGGTCGCGAAGGCCGATCCGTGGTCGGTGATGAAGGTCAGCTTCCTGCTCTCCATCGCCCTCGGCATCTGCACGGTGGTCGCGGCCGCGGTCCTGTGGATGGTGATGGACGCGATGGGCGTCTTCTCCACCGTGGGCGGCACGATCAGCGAGGCCACCGGCTCGAACGAGAGCAACGGCTTCGATCTGCAGTCGTTCCTGTCGCTGCCGCGGGTGCTCATCTTCACCTCGGTCATCGCGGTGATCGACGTGGTGCTGGCCACCGCGCTGGCGACGCTGGGCGCGTTCATCTACAACCTGTCGGCCGGCTTCGTGGGCGGCGTGGAGCTCACTCTCGCCGAGGACGAGTAGGGCGCCGGGTATCGATTTTGGGACTGGCCCCGACGTGCGCTAATCTTCAGAAGTCAGCGCAGCACGGCAGCGCGGCGGGGCTATAGCTCAGTTGGTTAGAGCGCATCCCTGATAAGGATGAGGCCACAGGTTCAAATCCTGTTAGCCCCACCAGCGAGAAGGCCCCTCACCGGAGACGGTGGGGGGCCTTCTGCGTGTGCGGCTGCGAGTGGACCGGGGGCCGACGGTGCGGCCGGCATGGGCGCCGTCCTGCGGCTTCCCGTCGGTCGCCGTACCGGTCGCGCCGTGCCGGCCGTCGAGCCCGTCGTGCCGTCCTCGGCGGGCGGCGTCCGGGGCGGGTGTGTCCGTGTGTGTTGCGGGCCGCCCGGGGTGCCGGTGGCCGTCGGGGTGCGCTTCGGCGGCCCGGGAGGCCCCGGACACATGGAAAAGGCCCCCGCCGGTGTGGACCGGACCAGGGGCCTGGGTGGCGTTCTCGGCGCCCTCAGGGTGGCAGCGGGGCCGAGTCCCCGGCAGGCGAGGCGCTGTGCCCGGAGCGGGTGCCGTCCGTCGCGTTCACGGCGTCCGCGGAGTCGGCGGCCAACTGGCGGGTGGCGGGCGAGGAACCGTGCGCCTCGGCGCGGATGCGCTGCTTCATCGTGGGCGGCAGCGCCCGGTCACGCGGAAGGGTCCATCGCACCGACGGCGTGGTCGCGGTTGCCGGGTGCGCGGCCGTGTGCTCGTGGCTCGTGACCGTCGCCTCCGCGGCCGTGGCCTGGGCGGTGGCGAGGCCCAGCGACGCGAGGATCGCGAAGAAGGCGGTGATGAAGGCGGTCCAGATGCTCTTGGCCTTGAAGGTGCTCATGGCCCCTCGCTTTCAGGTGGTCCGGTTTGCTTACCTTTCCGATGATGTGGATGCGGGCCCCGGAAACCGGGACCGACGCCCCCGGTTCGCAGATCTTCTGATGAACACCACTCGTATGGTTCAACCGGTTCGCGGAGTCGTCCGAGGGGGTGGAGAGGGGCTCCGACGGGGGTCCGGAACGGGCGGCGGCCGGGTTCCGGGGAGGTCACCGATCGGTATCGGCCGGTGTGTATAGTCGGGCGGCAGAAGTCCCTTACGTCAAGGAAAGACGAGGTCGCGCGGTGAAGAAGCTTCTCCTGGTCGCACTGGCTGCCATCGGCGGGCTCCTCGTGTACCGCCAGATCCAGGCGGATCGCGCCGAGCAGGATCTGTGGACGGAGGCGACCGACTCCGTGCCCGCAGGTTCGGGTGTGTGAGACGGAACAGTCTGCTAGAAGCCCCGGTCGCCGAGCGGCCGGGGCTTTCTGCTGCCCGGGGTCCGCTGCCGTCCGACCGCGGACCCCTTCCTGGTGTTCACTGAAGTGAATTCTTTGCTCGCACAAGCAAAGGGGTGCCGGGTGGGCGTCGAGGAGGGATCGGCGGGTGCACCGCCGAGGACGGGCCGTACGGCCTGCCGACCGGGGCGCGGACCGGGGCGCGGACCGGCGGCCGTGGCGCGGACCGGCGGCCGTGGTGCGGGGGCCGCAGACAGCGGTGGTGCGGGCGGTGCAGGATGGACCGGCATCGCGGCCCCGGCCGGAGCGGGCGCCGCGATCGCCGCGTAGCCGGCTTCCTGCTGGTGGGCGGCCGGCGCGGCGCAGGAACGCAGACGACGGGGGGAAGCGCGTGAACAGGCAGCGCAACAGGGGCCGGGTGGTGCTCGCGATCATCGCGGCCGTGTGCGCGGTGGCGGCGGTGCCGGGGCAGACGCACGCGGCGGACGGCCCTGCGGCGTACGCCTTCGATCCCTCGGCGGTGACCGTCCAGGGTGCGGAGACGAACGCCGACGCGGAGGAGCTGAAGGCCGGAGCGGTCTACCGGAGCTCCATCGAGCAGGGACAGAAGCTCTACTACCGCCTCGAACTCGACGACACGGCCGGTGCGTACGTCTCCGCCGTGGCCGTCCCGAAGGCGGGTGCCCGGGTCGCCTACGGGGACGGGATCACGGTCAGCATCAGAGACCTCGACGACACCCGGTGCGGCTCCGGGGACGCGGCGTTCGAGTCGGCGGAGTTCCCCCGCCCGATCGCCGCCTACGCGTACCGGACGGTGGAGAAGGACAGCACCACCTGTGCGGCGAGCGGCACCTACAACGTCCTCATCGAGCGGAAGAGCAAGGAGACTTCGTCCTCCGAGGCGTGGGAGCTGGAGCTGCGCCACGAGACGGAGCCGGCGCTCCGGGACGCCGGGTCGCTGCCGACCGAGGCTCCGGAGGACTGGCCCTCCGCCTCGCCGGTCCCGCCCGTCGGCAAGCAGAAGCGGACCGGCGGCAGCGGATACTACGACGCCACCGGCCTGGAGTCCGGCGAGTGGGTCGACTCCATCGCGCCCGGGCAGACCCGCTTCTACCGGGTGCCCGTGGACTGGGGCCAGCAGATCTTCGCCTCGGCCGCGCTGAGCAACAGCTCCGCGTCGACGGAGTTCCTCGGCAACGCGCTGGCCCTGGCCCTGGACAATCCGGCCCGCGGTCATGTGGACGACGCGACGCTCTCGTACTCCGGTGCGCCCGGCTCGGTGGCCCTGGACCCGCTGCCACCCGTGGCCTACGAGAACCGTCACGGCGCGGGAGCGGCCGTCAACGCCATGCGGTTCGCCGGCTGGTACTACCTCTCGGTGTCGCTCGCGCCCGAGGTGGCCGAGCACTACGGGGACGACCCCATCGGGCTGACGCTCCGGGTCAAGGTGGTCAACGACCCCGAGCCGTCGCCCTATCAGGGGGACACCGGGATCTTCGGTGTCACCGACCAGGACCGGGACATGGCCAGGAGCGGCCGGAGCGCGCCCGAGGCCGCGGAGAGCCGCACGATGAAACTGGTGGCCGTGGCGGGCATCGGCGCGGGCTCCGCGCTGGTGCTGGGACTCGGAGCGTGGACGCTGCTGGCCAGGCGCCGGGCCGCACCGGTCGCGGGGTCGCCCGGTGCGGACGGCCGCCCGCCGCTCGGCGGCCCCCCGCAGGCCCGGTAGAGCCGCACCCGCCGGGGGACCGCCACTCGGGGGCCGGCCGGGCTCCCGCGGAGCCGGGGTGGGGTGGTGGGGTCGCGCCTCAGGCCCGGGGGACGGGGCGGTGGTTCGCGTCCGGGCCCGGGGGACGGGGCGGTGGTGCGCGTCCGCGCCCGGGGTGTCGCGCTCAGGCCCAAGGGGGCGCGCTCAGGCCGTGGGTGTCGCGCTCAGGTCTGGGTGAGGGCCCAGATGCCCACGGCGAAGCAGATCAGCGCGACGAGGAGTACCGGGACCGCCACCTTCGGGGACGGTCCGGGCCGCCTGACGGGCGAGGTCCGCGCTGCCGTGTTCCGGGGGTCCTGGGGACCTTCGGCGGTGTAGGCGCGGGTGGGCGGCGTCCCGTACGCCACCGCGGCCGTGGCGGCACGGGCGGCATCCTGCGAGGCGTCGGCGGCGTGGGGGGACGCGGCGTGCGCCGCAAGCGGACCGGGGGGCTGCGACTGTGCCGGGTGCGGGAGGGGCGCGGGGCGCTGCGGTGGCGGTGCGAGGTGGAAACTGCCCGTCTCCGACATCGACGGGGCGGGTGCGTACGGCTGTTGCTCCGGCGCCCCCTGCGGGGCGTGCGGCTGTGCTCCGGCGCCCTGGGGCGCGTACGGCTGCTCTCCGGCTCCCTGCGGGGCGTGCGGCCGGGGTGAGGGCGGCGGTGCGCCGACGGCGTCCTGCGCGGGCGTGCGGAGCCCTCCGGCGGGCGTTTCCGGGCCGTCGGGGCCGAACCCCGCGGGCAGGGGGCCGATCTGGTCGAACACCTCCACCTGCTCGTCGTCCGGACCGGCGTCCGGCAGCATCTCGACCGCCGCGGTCAGCGCCTTGCGCGCACCGGTGGCCGTACGGAAACGGGCGTGCGGATCGGGCTGCAGCAGACCGGCGAGGACCTGCCACAAGGGCTCCGGTACGCCCCTGGGCGCCCCGGGGGTGCCGTGCGCGACGAAGTACTCGATCAAGGCCTTGGCGTCCGGCTTGCGGCCCTGGAGCAGGTAGAGCGCGACGAGGCCCACGGCGAACAGGTCCGCCGGGAAGTCGGGCTCGGCGCCCATCATCTGCTCGGGTGCGAAGTAACCGGGCGTACCGACCACGTAGTTGGTCTCCGTCAGCCGCGGCTCGCCCTTGCGCATCGAGATGCCGAAGTCGGAGAGCCGCAGGTGCGGACGGCCCGTACCGGTGGCCTCCATCAGGATGTTGGCCGGTTTGATGTCGCGGTGCACGACCCCTTCGGCGTGCACCGTCGACAGCCCGGACAACAGCTGATCGAGCAGGAGACAGACGAAGCGCGGGGGCAACGGGCCGTAGTCGCCGATCACATGGGCCAGCGAGCCGCCGCCGACCAGGTCCATGGTGAAGAGGACCTGGTCGTCGTCCGCGGCCCAGCTGGCCGGCGCGAGGACATGCGGATGCTCGATCCGCAGCGCCTGTTCCCGGACGAAGCGCAGCAGGGTGTGCGCGTCCCTCTGCTGCAGCACCTTGGCCGCCACGTACCGGCGGCGCCGGTGGTCCCACGCGCGCCAGACCGCACCGACTCCACCGCGTCCGATCGGATCGACCAGCTCGTACCGACCGGCGAAGACCTCACCCATTGCGCTGCGCCCGCTCCCGTTCCCGTTGAGGTTCGTGCCCCGGCTGCCGGGATACCGCCACGGCCCCGCCGCCCCGGGGTGTTCCGGGCCGTGGACTCCTGCCCGGGGCTCCCGTCCGGACCGTGCCGGGCCCGCGCCCGGTCCGTACGGGGGACCCGGGCGGATCGATCGAGACCCCCGTGCCGGCAACGCCCGTGATCGATACGCCTAGCCCTGGTGTCCTTCGTAGTGCGCGACCGCGTCGGCGGTCCGCCCCGCTCCGTACACCCGGAGGAACTCTGCCAGTTCCGGGTGGTCCGGGGCGAGGGAGTCGGCCGCGACGATGATGTCGCCGGCCGCCGCGACCGAGCGCAGCAGCGACTGGATCTCGCGGACCACGCGCCGCACGGTGGGGGCCCCACCGGCGGGGGAGGTCTGGCCGGTGTTGGTCAGGACCGAGCCGCCCTGGGACTTCTTGATCTCCTCCATGCGATCGGTGGCCTCACCCGCGCTGACGCTGCCGTCCGCCACCTGGCCGGCGAGTTCCTGGAGGGCCTGGACCCGCTGGACGACCGCGGGATTGCCGATCTTGGCCCGCTGCCCGCTCATCAGCTGGGAGAGCATGGGGGCGGACAGCCCGAGAACGGCGGCGAGCCGTGCCTGGTTGAGGCCGAGGTCGTCGATCAGCCTGCGGAAGAGCGCCCCCAGGGGCTCTCCGTACCAGCTGCGCTGGAGCTCTCTGGCTCTTGCGGTGGCCTCTTGCTGCGCTGCGTCCATTGCGTCTCCCCATCGCGCTGCGGCTTCGCTGCTGCGAACCTCGTCGTGCATCTTACGGAGAGCCGTTGCGGGCCGGGAGTCCCAATCCTTTTGCAGGATTCGGGGGGTCACCCGGTACTCTGTTCTGGGTCGGACGTCGCGGCATGGTTGTGTCCGTCGTTGTCCGGTTTTCGGGGCCTTAGCTCAGTTGGTAGAGCGCTGCCTTTGCAAGGCAGATGTCAGGAGTTCGAATCTCCTAGGCTCCACAGAGAAAGTCCTCTGACCTGCGGATCGCAGCGTCGGAGGACTTTTTTCGTTGCCCTGGTGCAGGCGACCCCGTCCGCCCGGCCGGGGCGCCTCGGTTTCACGTGAAACGAGGGCGCCGCGCGTGGTGACGCACCGGCGCAATGTGCTGGGCAGGGCACCCTCGGTGCAGTGCGGTGTTCCGGCGCGGTGCTCCCGGACGGCGCTTCGAGCGGTTGGGGGAAAACGCGAGGGGCGCCGGAGACCAGGAAGGTCCTCCGGCGCCCCTCGCAGGCGTCGTCACCGCGCGTACCGGGTTCAGCGCTGGTCGGTCCCGTCCGACGGGTCGGAGCCGGACTCCGCCTCGTCCTGCTTGGCGCGGACCTCGGGGTCCAGCACGGTCTGCCCGCTGCCGTCGACCGACGTCAGCGGAGCGCGGCCGTCAGCCACCTCGGTGGGCGCGGGCGGCTCGACCAGCCAGTCCGGGTTGGCCTGCTTGTCCCACCACTTCCAGGCGGCGAAAGCACCGCCTGCCAGGAGGCCCAGCACCAGGAAGCCCTTGGCCGCCCGGCCTGCCTTGGCCCGGCGCTCGTGCTTCCTGACGATCTTCTGGATCTCCTTGGTCGTCACCTGCCCGCGGAGAGCGGCCAGCGCGGCCGTGCTCCGGGCGGTGGCCTCCTCGGCGACAGGCCGGCTCGCCGCCACCGCGTGCTCGACCCGCGGCACGGTGTAGTCCGCGGCGGTCCGGGCGGCGCTGCGCGTCCGGACCGCGGCCTTGTGTGCGGCCTCGTCGACCTTGGGCGGCACATGGGTCAGTGCCTGTTCGATACGTGGTGCGAGGTGCGCGCCGTACTGCACGCGGGCCTGCGCGGCTGCCTTCGACATCTTGGGCGCGAGTAGCGCGCGAGCCTCGTGCGCGTAGTGCGCGGCCTGTTCCTTGGCCGTGTCGGCGTAGGGCGCCACCACTTCCGCGGCGTGCTGCGCGCTGTCCTTCGCCGAGTAGGTTGCGGCGCGCACGCTGTCGATGCGGGTCACGGGATCCTCCTCCTTGGTGGCGGGTAGGTACTCCGCCTATCCACCCATTTCGAAATCATGCCCGCTGGTGCCTGGGACGCCATGCGGGGCAGGCATCCGGGTCATGAGTGTCGCGGGTTTTATTCTCGGACAAAATGGTGCAAGGGGGTGTGCTGCTGACGATGCCATGTTTCGTGTCGGAAGGTGTGCCGTCACCGGGCGGGTGGGGGCATCAATCCCGCAGGAAGTGTGGGAAAGGTGCAGGAAGAAGGGCAACACGGTGTGCGCTGTCCGCTCCGGGCCGTGACCGGCCTGCTGAGCGGGGACTCCGTGCGAGGATCTGGGGTCATCGGAGAAGACTGAGGGAAGGCAGAACGTGGCCGAGCAGCTGTACGCCACTTTGAAGACCAACCAGGGTGACATCGCGATCCGGCTCCTGCCGAACCACGCTCCCAAGACGGTCAAGAACTTCGTGGAGCTCGCCAGGGGCGAGCGTGAGTGGACCGACCCGGCGACCGGCTCCAGGTCCACCGGCAAGCTGTACGACGGCACTGTCTTCCACCGCGTCATCAGCGGCTTCATGATCCAGGGCGGCGATCCGCTGGGCAACGGCACGGGGGGCCCCGGGTACGAGTTCGGCGACGAGTTCCACCCCGACCTCGCGTTCACCAAGCCCTATCTGCTGGCCATGGCCAACGCCGGTCCCGGAACCAACGGTTCGCAGTTCTTCCTGACCGTGTCCCCCACCGCCTGGCTGACCGGCAAGCACACGATCTTCGGCGAGGTCGCCGACGAGGCGGGGCAGAAGGTCGTGGACGCGATCGCGGCGGCTCCGACCAATCCCCGCACCGACCGGCCGCTCAGCGACGTGGTGATCGAGTCGGTCGTCATCGAGACGCGCTGACCGGACGCACGCGTCCCCGGAGGGACGGCGGCCCTGACGGACGCCGTCCCTCCGGGGAACCAACCGCCCCGCTCGTCCGTACTGCTCCATAACGGGCGAGTGGGGCGATCGCAGGGGTGCCTCCCTCCGCGGACGAGGACCGAAGGGGCCGTGACCGATGGACCAGCAGTCGCCGCAGGGCGAGGACGGATCCGCAGCCGCAGGCGGACCGCGGACCTGTTACCGGCATCCGGGCAGGGAGACGGGGATCCGCTGCACACGGTGCGAGCGGCCGATCTGCACGGACTGCATGATCCCCGCCTCGGTGGGGTTCCAGTGCCCGGGCTGTGTCCGTGAGGGGACCGGGACGGGCCACCACCCGGCGGCGAGCCGGCCGCGGACCCTGGCCGGCGGCAGCGTCGCGGCCGATCCCAGGCTGATCACCAAGATCCTCATCGGCATCAACCTCGCGGTCTTCGTCGCCGTCCTGGTCCACCCCGTCCTGCGCGACGAACTCCTGCTGTTCGGCCGCGCCTACGTGGACGCACGCGCGACCGGGTACGAGGGCGTCGCCGAAGGGCAGTGGTACCGCCTTCTGACCTCGATGTTCCTGCATCAGGAGGTCTGGCACATCGCCTTCAACATGCTGGGGCTGTGGTGGCTCGGGGGGCCGCTGGAGGCCGCGCTCGGCCGCGCACGCTACCTCGCGCTCTATCTGATCTCGGGGCTCGCCGGCAGTGCGCTCACCTACCTGATCGCCGCCCCGGGGCAGGGCACGCTCGGGGCGTCCGGTGCCGTCTTCGGTCTGCTGGGTGCCACGGCCGTGCTGGTGCGCAGGATGAACTACGACATGCGTCCGGTCATCGTGCTGCTCGTGGTGAACCTGATCTTCACCTTCAACCCCTGGGGCGGGATCGCCTGGCAGGCGCACGTCGGCGGGCTCGTCGCCGGAGCACTGATCGCGATCGCGATGGTGCACGCCCCGCGCGCGCACCGGAATCTCGTGCAGTACGGCGCCTGTGCGCTCGTGCTCGTCGCGATCGTGGTGACCGTCCTGGCCAGGACCGCTGCGCTCACCTGAGCGGAATCCGTTGCTCCTGGCGGACGGTTGTCCACAGAGAGTGCCGGATCTTGTGCATGACGTGGGGAACAGGTGTGCCCCTTGTCGCTGGACCGGGTTTTTCCAGTCCGGGCAAGGGGCGTACCGTCCTGCGATGCGTAAGTGTGTAGTCACACCGGCGTCAACATCGAGGGGGGTTATCCACAGATCTTCTGACCTTTTCCCCCGCCTGTGGATAACTCTGTGGGTAACTTCAGGGCAGAGCTACTTCCACTGTGTGGAGACGCCGAAGCCGCCTGCGATGAAGCCGAAGCCCACGACGATGTTCCAGTTGCCCAGGGCGTCGATCGGCAGATCGCCCTCGGTGACGTAGAAGACCACGATCCAGGCCAGGCCGATCAGGAAGAGCGCCAGCATCACCGGCGCCACCCAACTGCGGTTGGTCAGCTTTATGCTCGTCGACTGCTTCGCCGGCGGGGGCGTGAAGTCTGCCTTCTTGCGGATACGTGACTTCGGCACGAGGGACTCTCCTGTCGATGCGCTGCGTGACCGCGCAGGGATCTGTGGCTGGCGCCGGGGCGCGAGGGGGAATGCTGCCTCCCCGGGGCGTCCGTTAGCGTAGTGCTTCCGTGGCGCCTAAGGAGATAAGGGTACGTTGAGCAATTCTGCCGACTCCCCTCGAGGTCCGGTCCGGCGCATGTCCCGCCGACCGGTCCAGGTCCTCACCGCTGCCGTCTTCGCGCTGGCCGGTCTGATCTTCGTGACCAGTGCGAACACGGCCAAGGGCACCGATATCCGGACGGACTCCTCCCTGCTGAAGCTCTCCGATCTCATCCAGCAGCGCAGCGAGAAGAACGCCGAGCTGGACGAGTCGACCGCCTCCGTGCGTGCGGACATCGACACCCTCGCCCGGCGCGACGACGGGAGCACCCGAGCCGAGGACGCGAAGCTCGACGCGCTGGAGAAGGCCGCCGGCACCACGGAGATCAGCGGCGAGGCGCTCTCCGTCACGCTGAACGACGCCCCGCCGAACGCCACCGCCAATCCCGGATACCCCGAGCCGCAGCCCAACGACCTGGTCATCCACCAGCAGGACCTGCAGGCCGTCGTCAACACCCTGTGGGAGGGCGGTGCCCGCGGGATCCGGGTGATGGACCAGCGGCTGATCTCCACGAGCGCGGTGCGCTGCGTCGGGAACACCCTGATCCTGCAGGGCCGGGTCTACTCCCCTCCGTACAAGGTCACCGCCGTCGGTGACCGGGGGAAGCTCAGGCAGGCGCTCGACGACTCCACGGCGATCCAGAACTACCAGCTCTACGTGAAGGCGTACGGGCTGGGATGGAAGGTCGAGGAGGACGACGGGCTGACGCTCCCCGGTTACTCCGGCACCGTCGACCTCCATGACGCACAGCCTGTGGAGTAGGCCCTCGCGGGGTCCGGTCCACCGGGTTCCGTGACGGACGTGTGTCCCTGTGACGGACGCCCCGGGGACGGCTTTCCACAGCTGACCCACGTCCGTGCCCCGGCCGTTTAGTCTGGTGCCGTACCGAATGGAGGCGACAGCATGTACGGCTGGATCTGGCGGCATCTGCCGGGCAACGCATGGGTGCGGGGCTTCATCTCGCTCGTGCTGGCCCTGGCCGTTGTCTACTCGCTCTTCCAGTACGTCTTCCCCTGGGCGGAGCCGCTGCTCCCGTTCGGTGATGTGACGGTGGACGGCCAGGACACCGGCGGAGCGGGAGCCGGCCGGTGAGCGCACGCATTCTCGTCGTCGACAACTACGACAGCTTCGTCTTCAACATCGTCCAGTACCTCTACCAGCTCGGCGCCACGTGCGAAGTGGTCCGGAACGACGCGGTGACGACGGCGCACGCCGACGACGGCTTCGACGGGGTGCTGCTGTCCCCCGGACCGGGCACACCCGAGCAGGCGGGCGTCTGCATCGAGATGGTGCACCACTGCGCGCGCAGCGGGGTGCCGGTCTTCGGGGTGTGCCTGGGGATGCAGTCGATGGCCGTCGCGTACGGCGGTGTGGTGGACCGGGCCCCGGAGCTGCTGCACGGCAAGACGTCCCCCGTGCTGCACGAGGGCGCAGGTGTGTTCGCCGGTCTGCCGTCCCCCTTCACCGCGACGCGCTACCACTCGCTCGCCGCGGAGCCGTCGACGGTCCCGCCGGTGCTCGAGGTCACCGCGCTGACCGAGGACGGCATCATCATGGGGCTGCGCCACCGCGAACACGCGGTGGAGGGAGTGCAGTTCCATCCCGAGTCGGTGCTCACGGAGCACGGACACCTCATGCTCGCCAACTGGCTGGAGCAGTGCGGTGACGAGGGCGCGGTCCTGAGATCGGCGGGGCTGGCCCCGGTGGTGGGCAAGGCCGCCGCGTGACCTCACCCCGCCCCCACGCCGGCCGGGAGGGCCCGTACGCGCAGGGAGAGCACGAGCCCGACGGCCTGTTCGAGGCGGCGGTGGAGCAGTTGGCGGACCCGCTGAACGATCCGCTGCCGGCCCGGCACGCCGCACCCCGGTTCGGGGCGGAGGGGAACCGGCCCGCGGGGGAGGTGCAGCAGACGCCCCTGACGGCTGCTCAGGGGCCCGCCGAGCCCGCGGGTGAGTGGTACGACCCGGAGGGGTACCGGAGGGACTGGTACGGGCAGCAGGGCCCGGACGCCGCGCCCGCGTCCGCCACGGTCCACGGGACGGCGGTGATACCCGACCCCCTCGCGGAGACGCCCGCTCCGCCGGCCCCCGGTCCCGGCCCGTCGCCGGCTCCGCCCGTCCCGGCCCCCGCGCGGCCCCGGGGAGAGGAGCGTCAGGTCTCGCACGCGGAGACCGTCGCGCTGCGGACAGCCGACACACGGCGGGCGTCGCGGCCGGCCGGAGCCTCGGCCCCCGGTCCCGCCGCAGACCCCGGTCCTGCCGCAGACACCGACCCGACCGCCACCCCCGGTCCCGAACCGCTCCCGACGGGGGGCAGGGCCGAGCGCAGACGGGCGGCCAAGGGACGCGGAAGACGTCGGGTGGAGCCCCGGCGCGTCCCGGAGACGGGCACGGCAGCGGGCGCCGGCACGGGGCCGGCGAAGCCCGCGGTCCCGATGACGCGGATGGAGGCCCGCCGTGCGGCACGCGCCGCCAAGGACAGCCCCGCCGTCGTCGCCAGCAGGGTCGTCGGCGAAGTGTTCATCACCTTCGGTGTGCTGATGCTGCTGTTCGTCACCTACCAGCTGTGGTGGACCAACATCCGCGCCGACCAGATCGCCGGCCGGGAGACCAGCAAGATCCAGGACGACTGGGCGAGCGGCGAGCGCAGCCCGGGCGTCTTCGAGCCCGGCAAGGGGTTCGCCATCATGCACATCCCCAAGCTGGACGTGGTCGCCCCCATCGCCGAGGGCATCAGCAAGGAGAAGGTCCTCGACCGGGGCATGATCGGGCACTACGGCGAGGGCAAGCTGAAGACCGCGATGCCGTCGGCGCAGCAGGGCAACTTCGCGGTGGCGGGCCACCGCAACACCCACGGCGAGCCCTTCCGCTACATCAACAAGCTGAAGCCGGGCGACCCGATCGTGGTCGAGACGCAGGACGCCTACTACACGTACGAGATGGCCAGCATCCTCCCGCAGACGTCGCCGTCCAACGTGGCCGTGATCGACGAGGTGCCTCCGGGCTCCGGCTTCACCGGACCGGGCAGGTACCTCACGCTGACGACGTGCACCCCGGAATTCACGAGTACGTACCGAATGATCGTGTGGGGCAAAATGGTCGACGAGCGGCCGCGCAGCAAGGGGAAGCCCGACGCACTGGTCGGCTGACGCGAGCTGGACGACATCACGACAGGGGCGGGTGCGGTGGCAGCGAGGACCGATCACGAAGAGCGCGTCGACGAGCCGCCCGCCCCGGTACGGCGCAGGAGCCGCCATCCCGTCGCGACCGCGGTGAGCCTCTTCGGTGAACTGCTGATCACCGCAGGGCTGGTGCTGGGCCTGTTCGTCGTCTACTCGCTGTGGTGGACCAACGTCCTGGCCGACCGCGAGGCCGGCAAGCAGGGCGACAGCGTCCGCGACCGCTGGGCGGGAGGCCCGGGGGCACTGGACACCGGGGACGGCATCGGCTTCCTCCACGTCCCCGCCATGAAGAACGGCGAGGTCCTGGTCAAGAAGGGCACCGACGCCAAGACGCTCAACAACGGCCTCGCCGGCTACTACACCGACCCGGTCGAGTCGGCCCTCCCCGAGGACGCGCAGGGCAATTTCGCGCTCGCCGCGCACCGGGACGGCCACGGCGCCAAGTTCCACAACATCGACAAGGTCGGCAAGGGCGACGCGATCGTCTTCGAGACCAAGGACACCTGGTACGTCTACAAGGTCTTCGCGGAGCTTCCGGAGACGTCCAAGTTCAACATCGACGTGATCGCCCCGGTGCCCGGGGACTCGGGTGTGAAGAAGGCCGGCCGCTACATCACGCTGACCACGTGCACCCCCGTCTACACGTCGAAGTACCGCTACATCGTGTGGGGCGAGCTCGTGCGGACCGAGAAGGTGGACAGGGACCGCACGAAGCCGGCGGAGCTGCGGTAGGCCGCCCAGGCCGAACGACAGGGCCCCGGTCACCGTTGGTGACCGGGGCCCTCTGTACGTCGTCGTGCTACCGCGCGGGTCAGCCCTGGCCGGACTGACCCCCGAAGAAGCCGCCGCCACCGCCGCCGTCCCCGCCACCGCCACCGCCACCGATGGTGGTCAGGGTGACGGTCTGGCCCCTGGGGACCTGGCTGTTGGCTCCCGGATCCGCCTTCATCACCAGCGCGTTGGGCTTGTCGGACGAGTTGGGCGCGAGCGCGACCGTGAGTCCGAGGCCTTCCAGCGCGGACTTGGCGTCCTGGAACCGCTTGCCGACGATGTCACCCGGGATGGTGACCTGCTCGGGCTCGGGCGGCTGGGTGGGGCCCTTGGAGACCTTCAGGACGATCTGGACGTCCTTGGACTGCTTGCTGGGTCCCGACGGTGTCTGCTCGACGACCGTGCCCGCGGCTTCGTCGGAGTCGACGTCCTGCCGCGACACGTTCGAGAACCCGAGGCCGTTCAGCTGCGCCACCGCGGCGTCGTAGGGGCGGGAGCGCACGTCCGGCATCGGCTCGGTCGTCTTCTTGGCCACCGTGATCGTGACCTCGGACTCCTTCTCGACCTTCGAGCCGCCGTCGGGCTTCTGCGAGATGACCGTGTCCGGCGTCTTGTCGGACTCCGACGTCTCGACGTTCACCGTGAAGCCCTTGTCCTCCAGGGCCTTGCGGGCGCTGTCCTCGGACTTCTCCAGGACGTCCGGGACCTCGACCTTGGGGGCGCCGGTGGAGACGACGACCGTCACGGTCTCGCCCTTCTCCATCTGCTCGTCCGAGCCGGGGCTCTGACTGCAGATCTGGCCCTTCTGCTGGGCCTCGCAGGCTTCCTTGGAGCCGACCTTCAGGACGACTTCGGAGTTGTCGGCGAGCTTCTGCGCCTGCTCGACCGTGGAGCCGACCATGTTCGGCACGTCGAACTTCCCGCTGCCGCCGTCGGTGGAGCTGAAGAGCGTCCTGCCGATCAGGATCGCTCCGATCAGCACCAGGACTCCGGCGGCGACCAGGAAGATCGTCGAGGTGTTGTTCTTCTTCTGGCGCCGGCGGCCCGGGCGCTCGTCGTAGCCGTAGCCGCCGTCGTCCGGGTTGACCGGCGGCAGCATCGACGTCTGGGCGCCGTTCTGGTCCGCCGACCGCATCGCCTGGGTGGGCTGGTCGTTGCCGTAGCCGTCGTACCCGCCGTAGCCCGCCGCTCCCATGGCCGCGGTCGCGGCGACCGGCTGGCCGTCGAGGCAGGCCTCGATGTCCGCGCGCATCTCGTCGGCGGACTGGTAGCGGTAGTCCGGGTCCTTCGTCAGCGCCTTCAGGACGATGGCGTCCATCTCGGGCGTGATCTCGGGATCGAAGTTGCTCGGCGGCTGCGGTTCCTCACGCACGTGCTGGTACGCGACCGCGACGGGGGAGTCACCGACGAAGGGCGGCCGGACCGCGAGCAGCTCGTAGAGCAGGCAGCCGGTGGAGTACAGGTCGGAACGGGCGTCGACCTGCTCACCCTTGGCCTGCTCCGGGGAGAGGTACTGGGCGGTCCCGATGACCGCGGCGGTCTGGGTCATCGTCATCCCGGAGTCGCCCATGGCGCGGGCGATGCCGAAGTCCATGACCTTGACCTGACCGGTGCGCGTCAGCATGACGTTCGCCGGCTTGATGTCGCGGTGCACGATCTGGGCGCGGTGCGAGTACTCCAGTGCCTGGAGGATCCCGACCGTCATCTCCAGGGTCCGCTCCGGCAGCAGCTTGCGGCCGGAGTGCAGGAGCTCTCTGAGCGTCGATCCGTCGACGTACTCCATCACGATGTACGGGATGGAGACGCCGTCGACGTAGTCCTCGCCGGTGTCGTAGACGGCGACGATCGCGGGGTGGTTGAGCGAGGCGGCCGACTGGGCCTCACGGCGGAACCGTGCCTGGAAGGACGGGTCGCGGGCGAGGTCGGCCCGCAGCGTCTTCACAGCGACGGTGCGGCCGAGCCGGGTGTCGTGCGCGAGGTAGACCTCGGCCATGCCACCACGGCCGAGCACCGAGCCCAGCTCGTACCGGCCGCCGAGGCGACGCGGCTCTTCCATAACTGATCCAGCCCTCTCCGTCAGTCCCGACCGCACCCGTGTGTGGTCCGGCGGTGCGCTGTTCGCGGCCTACGCTACCGGGCACGCCCTGCTTGATCGGCCCGCACCCGTCAGCCGATATCCGACCGGTATCCCAATGTGCTGGTGTGGACAGAAGTTGTGACAGGTGTCACTGCTTTCCGTCGAGTACCGCCTTCATCACGTTCTTCGCGATCGGTGCGGCCAGGCCGCCGCCGGAGATGTCGTCCCGGTTGGCGTTGCCGTCCTCCACCACCACGGCGACGGCGACCGGTGAGCCGCTGTCCGTCCTGGCGTACGAGATGAACCAGGCGTAGGGTTTCTCGCTGTTGTTGAGACCGTGCTGCGCGGTACCGGTCTTGCCACCCACGGTGACGCCGTCGATCTGCGCGTTGGTTCCCGTGCCGTCCGCGACCACGGTCTCCATCATCTGCTGCACCTTCTGGGCGTTCTCCGCCGAGAGCGGCCGGCTGAGCTGCTCCTTCTCGTGCGTGTAGATGACGTCGAGGTTGGGCGCCTGGCGCTGGGCGACCATGTACGGCTGCATGAGCTTGCCGTCGTTGGCGATCGCGGACGCGACCATGGCCATCTGGAGCGGCGTGGCCCGGTTCGAGGCCTGGCCGATGCCCGCCATGGCGTTCTGCGGCTGGTTGTCCTTCGGGTAGACGCTGGCGTCCGCCCGGACCGGGGTGAAGACCTCTTTGTTGAAGCCGAACTTTCCGGCTTCCTCGATCATCTTCGCGTTGCCGAGATCGTTGCTGACCTTGCCGAAGACGGTGTTGCAGGACCAGCGCAGGGCTTCCCGGAGCGAGGCGTTCTCGCAGGGGATGTTCCCCTCGTTCTGGAGCAGGTTCGTCGACAGCGGGAGACGCCAGGGCAGCGGGGAGTCCGTCGCCTTGTCGATGTCGGTGTAGAGACCGTTCTCCAGCGCCGCGGCGGCCGTGACGACCTTGAACGTCGAGCCGGGCGGGTAGGTCTCCCGCAGGGCCCGGTTCAGCATCGGCTTGTCCTTGTCGTCCAGGAGCTTCTGCCGTGCCGCGGAGTCCTTCATGGAGTTGCCGGCGAAGACCGAGGGGTCGTACGAGGGGGTGCTGGCCAGCGCCAGGACGGCGCCGGTCCGGGGGTCGAGGGCGGCGACGGCGCCCTTCTTGTTCCCCAGCCCCGTGAAGGCGGCCTTCTGGGCGGCGCTGTCGAGAGTGGTGACGACGTTCCCGCCGGTCTTCTTCTCGCCGGTGAACATCGACAGGGTCCGGTCGAAGAACAGCTGGTCGCTGTTGCCGGTGAGGACGCCGTCCTCGAGGCTCTCCAGCTGCGAGGAGTCGAAGGCCTGCGAGGAGTATCCGGTGACCGGCGCCCACATGGGGCCGTCCTTCCAGACCCGCTTGTACCTGAAGTCGCTGTCCTTCGTCTCGACGGATCCGGTGACGGGCTCGCCGTCGACGATGATGTTCCCGCGCTCGTGGGCGTAGCGCTCGATCTGGACGCGGCGGTTGTGCTCGTTCGCGTTGAGCTCGTCGGCGCGCACGTACTGGATGTAGTTGGTGCGGACGAGCAGGGCCAGGACGAGGATCCCGCAGAACAGCGCGATCCTGCGCAGCGGCTTGTTCACGGCCGGACCACCTGGGTCATCTCGGCGTCGGTGGACGGCGCGGGAGCCGGGGCGGGACGCCGGGCCGTGTCGCTGATCCTGATCAGAATGCCGATGAGTGCCCAGTTGGCGATGACGGACGAACCACCGGCCGCCATGAACGGCATGGTCATACCCGTCAGCGGGATGAGCCCCATGACACCGCCGGCGACGACGAAGACCTGGATGGCGAAGGAACCGGAGAGGCCGATCGCGAGGAGCTTGCCGAAGGGGTCACGGGCGGCCAGCGCGGTACGGACGCCGCGCTCGACGATCAGACCGTAGACGAGCAGGACCGCCATCATCCCGGCCAGCCCGAGCTCCTCGCCGACGGTGGCGAGGATGAAGTCGGAGTTGGCCGCGAAGCCGATCAGGTCGGAGTTGCCCTGGCCGAGTCCGGTACCGAGGGTGCCACCGGAGCCGAAGGCCATCAGGGACTTGGCCATCTGCTCGCTGGCCGCCACCTTGCCCCAGCCGGCGAAGGGGTCGAGCCAGGCGCTCACGCGGTCCTGCACGTGCGGCTCGAACGTCGCGACGCCGACGGCGCCGGCGGCGGACATCAGCAGGCCGAAGACGATCCAGCTGGTGCGCTCGGTGGCGACGTAGAGCATCACGACGAACATGCCGAAGAACAGCAGCGAGGACCCCAGGTCGGTCTCGAAGACCAGGATGAGGATCGAGAACGCCCAGACCATGAGAATCGGGCCCAGGTCACGGCCGCGGGGCAGGTAGAGGCCCATGAAGCGGCGGCTGGCGAGAGCCAGAGCGTCCCGTTTGACCATGAGGTAGCCGGCGAAGAACACCGCGATGATGATCTTCGCGAACTCTCCCGGCTGGATCGTTCCGACGCCGGGGATCTTGATCCAGATCTTGGCGCCGTTCACCGCGGGGAAGAACATCGGCAGGATCAGGAGGACCAGCGCGACCAGCATCGAGATGTAGGTGTAGCGCTGCAGGATGCGGTGGTCCTTGAGGATGATCAGGACGATGACCAGGAAGGCCACACCCACAGCCGAGAAGAGCAGCTGTTTGGACGCCGCGGCTACGAAGTCCCGGGTTGCCTGGAACCGTTCCGACTGGTCCAACCGCCAGATGATGGCCAGCCCCAGTCCGTTCAGCAGGGTCGCCAGCGGAAGCAGCAGCGGGTCCGCGTACGGAGCGAACCTGCGGACCGCGAGGTGCGCCACACCGCCGAGCAGTGCGAGGCCCAGGCCGTATCCGAGCATGCCCGCGGGCAGCTCGCCGTTGAGGGCGAGGCCCACGTTGGCGTACGCGAACACCGAGATCAGGACGGCGAAGGCGACCAGGGCCAGCTCGGTGTTGCGGCGGCTCGGCGCGTCGATCGCGCCGATGGTCGTGGTGTTGGTGACAACGCTCATGTGCTGAAGGCCCCCTACGGCTTACTGCTTACCGCACTGCAGGGCCAGCTTCTTCTCTTCCTCCGAGAGGCTGGGGCCGGGAGTGGGAGTCGCGGTCTGGGTCCCCTTGACGGGAGACGTGGCGGAAGTGCTGTCGGCGGCCTCGGCCTCGGCCTGCTCCTTGGCGGCGTTGGCGTCCGCCTCGGCCGCACGGCGCTGCGCGTCCTTCCGGCAGGCGGAGGCCTGGGCGTCGAGCTCGCTGATCTTCTTGCGGGCGTCGGCGAGGTTGCCCTGCGAGATGGTCGCCTGGACCTGCTTGCGCCAGTAGGGCGGCAGGTACTTCAGCTCGATCTCGGTGTTCTCCTCGACCTTGGAGAGGGACACCCAAGCGAGGTCCTGGCTGATTCCGCGGTACAGGGCGACGTTGTCGTCCTTCGTGCCCACGTAGAACTGGGTCTGGGTCCACCGGTACCCGCCGTAGACACCGCCGCCGATGACGGCCAGGGCGAGCACCGTGTAGAACGACCGCTTCAGCCACCGGCGGCCGCCGCGCGGCTTCACGAAGTCCTCGTCGGTGTACGTGTCGAAGGCGTTGTCCGGACCGGAGTCGTAGCCCATGTCGTCGCCGCTGCCGGGAGGGCCGAAGCCCCCGGACGGCGGTGGCACGGTGCGGCCGAGGCCGGCCGCGCGTCCTGCCGGGGTCTCCATGGCCCGCCCGTCGTTCGCCTGGGCGGCCGCCTGGTTCTCCGCGACCGCGCCGACGACGACCGGGGTGTCGCTGAGCCGGCCGGCCAGGGTGTCGTTGCTGTCGACGTCCAGGACGTCGGCGACGATGCAGGTGATGTTGTCGGGGCCGCCGCCCCGCAGGGCGAGCTGGATGAGGTCCTGGATGGTCTCCTGCGGGCCCTGGTAGCTGGCCAGGGTCTCTTCCATCGTCTGGTGGGAGACGACACCGGAGAGCCCGTCGGAGCAGATCAGGTAGCGGTCACCGGCGCGGACCTCGCGGACCGACAGATCGGGCTCCACGTGGTCGCCGCTGCCCAGTGCGCGCATCAGCAGCGACCGCTGCGGGTGGGTGGTGGCCTCTTCCTCGGTGATCCTGCCCTCGTCGACGAGGCGCTGCACCCAGGTGTGGTCCTGGGTGATCTGCGTCAGGACGCCGTCCCTCAGGAGGTACGCGCGGGAGTCGCCGACGTGCACGAGACCGAGGCGCTGACCGGTCCAGAGCAGGGCGGTGAGCGTGGTGCCCATGCCCTCCAGCTGGGGGTCCTCCTCGACCATGACGCGCAGCTGGTCGTTGGCCCGCTGGACCGCCGTACCCAGTGAGGTGAGGATGTCGGAGCCGGGGACGTCGTCGTCGAGCTGGACGAGGGTGGAGATCACCTCGGAGCTGGCGACCTCGCCGGCCGCCTGGCCGCCCATGCCGTCGGCGATGGCGAGGAGGCGGGGGCCGGCGTAGCCGGAGTCCTCGTTGCCTTCCCGGATCATGCCCTTGTGCGATCCGGCGGCGAAGCGCAGGGACAAGCTCATGCGCACCTCGCCCGTCGGTTCGGGGTACAGACGGTCTCGAGCCACACTGCCCACCCTCCGGTCGGGAGCCGCGCCGGGTCCGTTGCCCGGACCGCCGCGGCTCGCTCGCTCCGCTCGCTCATTGTCGTACTACTTCCGCAGCTCGATGACGGTCTTGCCGATGCGGATCGGCGCGCCCAGCGGAACAGGTGTCGGGGTGGTGAGCCGGGTCCGGTCGAGATAGGTGCCGTTGGTGGACCCGAGATCCTCGACGATCCACTGGCCGTCACGGTCCGGGTAGATCCTGGCATGCCTGCTGGACGCGTAGTCGTCATCCAGCACGATCGTTGAGTCGTGCGCACGGCCCAGGGTGATCGTCTGGCCCTGGAGGGCCACGGTGGTACCGGTGAGCGTGCCCTCGGAGACGACCAGCTTGGTGGGTGCCCCGCGGCGCTGGCGCCCGGACTGCTGGCGCTGCTGAGGCGGCGCCGCTTGTTGTTGGCGCCCCTGCTGAGGGCGCGTGTCAGTGGCAGTGCGGCGTGAGCCGCGCTGCGTGACGCGCGTACCGAACAGGTCGCTGCGAATGACCTGGACGGCCACGATTACGAATAGCCACAGAACAGCCAGGAAACCTAGCCGCATGACCGTCAGGGTCAGCTCTGACATTGCCCCCGCTTCACCCTTCGGCTTGCCGGTAAACGATGGTGGTGCTGCCCACGACGATCCGCGAGCCGTCGCGGAGCGTAGCGCGGGTGGTGTGCTGCCCGTCCACCACGATGCCGTTGGTGGACCCGAGATCCTGGATCGTCGAGGGCGTTCCGGTCCGGATCTCACAGTGCCGACGCGATACGCCGGGGTCGTCGATCCGCACGTCGGCGTCGGTGCTGCGTCCCATCACCAACGTCGGGCGGGAGATCTGATGGCGGGTGCCGTTGATCTCGATCCAGCGTCTGACCTGCGCGTCCGACGCCGAGCCGGACGCGGCCGGCGGGCGCCAGTCGCTGGAGGAGCCGCCCGAACCCCCGGCGCCCTGCGGCGGGGAGGGAGGCATGGGCGGGGCGGAGGCCGGCGGATAGCCGTAACCGCCCTGTCCCTGTGGTGCGGGCCGGTTCGGCTGGCCCTGGGGAGCGGGGCCGCCCTGCTGGCCCTGTGACGAACTCGACGCCAGGGTCCTGCTGCGGACGCGGTAGAGCCCCGTGTCGAGGTCGTCCGCCTTCTCCAGGTGAACCTTGATCGGCCCCATGAAGGTGTACCGCTGCTGCTTGGCGTAGTCGCGTACGAGACCCGACAGCTCGTCGCCGAGCTGGCCGGAGTACGGGCTGAGCCGCTCGAAGTCCGGAGTGCTCAGCTCGACGATGAAGTCGTTGGGCACGACGGTCCGCTCGCGGTTCCAGATCGTCGCGTTGTTGTCGCACTCGCGCTGAAGGGCTCCCGCGATCTCGACCGGCTGCACCTCGGACTTGAACACCTTGGCGAAGGTGCCGTTGACCAGACCCTCGAGACGCTGCTCGAAACGCTTCATGACTCCCATGGGGCACCTCCTCCGGTGTCGTCGTCCCTGTGCTGCTTACTGATCGTATCCACGCGTCGGGAAATCGGCTGGTTCCCCTTGTCTGCACAGTGGATGAGTGTCACCTCTCACACGGATCGTAGAGGTGCCCTCCCGACAGTGTCCCGCACTCCGGGTGCACGCAGGAGGAGTGGGGCTGGGCTTCCCGGGTTCCCGCTTCCCCCGGGGGGTCCGGCGAAACAGCGGATGTGAATCCACCCTGTCCAGCGTGCTAATCTTCCGTTTGTCGCCAGGCGCTCGCACCACTCGGTGAGAGAGTCTGAAAACACCACTCATGCGCGAGTGGCGGAACGGCAGACGCGCTGGCTTCAGGTGCCAGTGTCCTTAGGGACGTGGGGGTTCAAATCCCCCCTCGCGCACAACGGGCAGTCTCCCGAGACTGTCAGGTTGGTTCGACAGAACCCCCGCACCGGAGAGATCCGGTGCGGGGGTTCTGCGTTGTGGGGGTCGGTGTGCGGGTCCCGCCGGCGGGTCTGGTCGGTGGTTCTTCCTGGCGGTCGTCCCGCCCGGTTGTCCGGCGTGCGAGGTGGGTCGTCCGGGCTGTGTGCAGGCGGCGGTACGGCTCCGCCCCGGTGGTGTCCTCGGGGTGCGTCTGACGGTGCCCCGAGGGGTGGGTGGACCTCTGGGGTCCCTGGCGTGCGGGAGTGGCTGTACCGATGTTGTGACGAAGCCCGCACCGGGCGGGCGGGAGTGGGTGGCGGTAGCTGCTGTTTCACGTGAAACGTCGGATCCGCACCAAAGGGCTGCTTGGCCTTGGGGTGACGGAAAGATCTCGCGGCCAGGACGTGCCGGACGTCGGTTGAAGCCCGGCGTCCGCTGACCGGCGCGGGGTTCGGTAGGGGAGGGGGAAGTCCGCGAGGAGCGGTGTGCGTGTGGAGGAGGCCGTCCGAAGGCGCCGGCGTGAAGCTGCCTGCGTGAGACCGCCTTTTTCGAGGGAAGGTGCCCTGCCGGGGTCAACTCCGCCGGCTTCAGGTTCACTTCGGTCCGGAGCGGGGTGGGCGATCACTTGAATGCCTGCTTGCGGGGCTCCTTGAGGCCCGCTGGGGCACCTGTTGCTGTGGCGGGCCGGCGGCCGCCGTGGGTGGGCGGCACGTGGGGTCACGCCGGTGTGCCGAGGTTGTCCACAGGCAGGATCAGGGTCTGTCCACAGGGGCAGACGGTTCTCACGGCACGGCTGTACCGTCGTGCGCAGTTGATGTTGGTCGGACCGGCCGGTCGGACCGGCCGGTCGGGCGGGCCGGTCAGACGAGGGCGGGGGAGGCGGCGTTCCATGGGTGAGGTCGAGACGACGGTGCCGGGGCAGCGAGCGGCAGCGGGCGAGCGCATCCCCGTCGTCCGGGGCTTCGCACGAGGTGTGGCCGGCGGCGCGGGGGCGTCCCGATCAGAGGCGGTGTCCCCGAAGGCGGCGGGCAAGGCCCTCAGGCGCACGGTGCCCCGGTCCGATCACAGCGCGTTCGTGCTGCCCGCCGGAAGGCCGGACGCGGTGCGGGCGGTGGAGCAGTCGAACCGTGGCAGAGTGCCCGCTCTGACGCCCATACGGGTAGGGCGCATGGTGGCGACGCCCTTCGCCTTCCTGCGCGGTTCGGCCGGACTGATGGCGCACGATCTGGTGGGCACGCCCGTGACCGGCGTCGGAGCGCAGCTCTGCGGCGACGCACACGCCGCCAACTTCGGTCTGTACGGCGATGCGCGCGGCAATCTGGTCATGGACCTCAACGACTTCGACGAGACCGTGTTCGGTCCGTGGGAGTGGGACCTCAAGCGGCTCGCCACCTCACTGGTGCTCGCGGGCCGGGAGGCGGGGGCGGACGAGGACACCTGCCGGCAGGGCGCGTACGACACGGTGGGCGCCTACCGGCGCACGATGCGTCTGCTGTCCCGGCTCCCCGCGCTTGACGCCTGGAACGCCATCGCGGACGAGGAACTCGTCTCCCACACCGACGCGCGGGACCTCTTGGGGACGCTGGAGCGGGTGTCCGCCAAAGCGCGCAACAACACGAGTGCCCGTTTCGCCGCGAAGGCCACGGAGGAGTGCGAGGACGGCGGCCGCCGGTTCGTCGACGCACCGCCCGTGCTGCGCCGCGTGCCCGACGCGGAGGCGGCCGCCGTCGCCGCGGGACTGGAGGGGTACCTCAGGACCGTCTCGGAGGACAGGCTTCCGCTGCTTGCCCGCTACGCGATCCACGACGTGGCCTTCAGAGTGGTCGGTACGGGCAGTGTGGGCACCCGGTCGTACGTGGTGCTGCTACTCGACCACCGCGGTGAGCCGCTGGTGCTGCAGGTGAAGGAGGCCCGACCCTCCGCTCTCTCCGCCTGCCTCCCGCAGGTCGGCTTCGAGGTTCCCGAGGTGGTGCACGAGGGGCGTCGGGTGGTGCTCGGGCAGAAGCGGATGCAGGTCGTCAGCGACATACTTCTGGGCTGGGCCGATGTCGACGGCCGGCCCTATCAGGTGCGCCAGTTCAGGAATCGCAAGGGCAGTGTGGATCCGGCCGCGCTCGCGGCGGACCAGGTGGACGACTACGGGCGGATGACCGGGGCGCTGCTGGCGCGGGCCCACGCCCACAGCGCCGATCCGCGGCTGCTCGCGGGCTACTGCGGGAAGAACACCGAGCTGGACGAAGCGGTGGCGGCTTTCGCCGTGACGTACGCGGACCGGACGGAAGCCGACCACGCCGAGCTCGTCCGGGCCGTGCGAGCCGGGCGGATAGGGGCCGAGCTCGGCGTCTGAGCGGACCTCGCCACCGCTGCGTGTGTTTGTGGCGCCCGCCGTGGCCATACGCTGGACGGGTGACCCACGAAGCCGCCGGGGTGCCGACCTCCCGGAACGACGAAGACCGGCAGCACCAGGACCAGCAGGACCAGGGCCGGCCGGACGACGCGCAGGACGCCCGGACCGCCCTGCGGACCGACGAGCCGCAAACGGATCCGGGCGGCGCGCAGCCGGCGGGCTCCGCCGCCGAGGGCGCTGCCGAAGATCCCGCCGCAGGCCCCCGTGGGGACGGTGACGCAGCCGGCGGCGACGCGGCTGCGGCGGGTGCGCCCCGGCCCGAGGAGCGGCTCGCGAAGGCCGTCCGGGTGGCCGAGCAGGCGCTGATCGAGTTCGAGATCGCGGTGGAGACCTTCCGGGTCGAGGTGGAGAACTTCTCGCGGCTGCATCACCAGAAGCTCGGCCCGATGTATGCGCGCCTGGACGAACTGGACGCCCAGATCGCGGAGGCCCGGGCCGCGAAGTCCGGCGATCCCGAGGATCTGCGCAAGGCGCAGGAGGCGAGGGCGATCGTCATGCCGATGCCCGGCGTCGACGAGCTCTTCCACGACTGGATGGACTCGGACGGTCTCTCGCCCGAGGCCTCGGCGATGCTCACCGAGCAGCCGGTCCGTCCGCCGAAGCGGGTCAGGCCGAGCGAGGAGGCACGGAAGCTCTACCGCGAGCTGGCCCGTCAGGCCCACCCCGACCTGGCACCGGACGAGAAGGAGCGGACGCGGCGGGACGAATTCATCGCCCGTGTGAACGCGGCCTACGGGCGCGGTGACGTGGCGCTCCTGAAGGAGCTCGCGGCCGAGTGGGCGGCGGGACCTGCTGCGCCTGAGCTGCGGCTGAGCGAGAGCGAGGAGCTCTACGCGCGGCTGGAGTGGCTGAGCCGGCGCAAGGAACTGCTCACCGTTCTGGCCCAGGAACTGGAGGAGAGCGCCATCGGTTCGATGCTGCGGATGGCGCCGGACGACCCCGACGCATTGCTGGACGACATCGGGGAAAAGCTTCTCGCGGAGGTCGCCCAGCGCGAGAACGAGCTGACCGCGCTGGTGCAGTAGCTTCTTCGAAGCTTCTCCGATGAATCTTGCGCACACGTACGAGAGAGGGCATACCCATGAATTTCGCTCCGCTGCCGTCGGTGGACATCGCGGCGGTTCCGTCGGACGGTTTCGTGCTGGACGTCCGGGAGGACGACGAGTGGGCGGCGGGGCACGTCGAGGGTGCGCTGCACATCCCCATGAGTGACTTCGTGGGCCGTTTCGGCGAGCTGACCGAGGCGGCCGACGACGGTCGGCGCGTGCATGTGATGTGCCGCGTCGGAGGGCGATCGGCGCAGGTCACCCAGTACCTGGTGCAGCAGGGCATCGACGCGGTGAACATCGAGGGCGGCATGCTGGCCTGGGACGGCGCTGGACGCCCGATGGTCACCGACACCGGGAACTCGGCCTTCGTCCTCTGAAGACCCTCGGCATACGGTCTTGCTGGTTGCTGGTTGCTGGTTGCTGGTTGCTGGTTGCTGAGTCCTGGCGGCTGAGCGCCCGGCTCGTGGAGCTTGAGCGCCGGGGCACGGCCGGACAGGGCAAGCCCCAGCTTGTGTCTCAGCCGTACCCCGGTTGAGCCGACGAGAGGCCACTGCGGCGGTTCAGGAGTCCGATTGCCTCCAGGCCCGCTCCGGAGGCCGGCGATGTCACCGGACCCGCCCGGCTGACGAGTCCTCCCCGTGCTGTCCGGGACGGTGGGCGCCCCGCGCTGTCTCTCGGACGGCCGATGACGCCGTCGCCGTATGCCGAAGACGGAACGCCCGCCCCGTGCGGGGACCGGCCGGTCGATCCCCGCACGTCGGGCAGGCGCGCCCGGCCCGGCGCGCTCTCTCCGGACCGTCAGCGGTCGAAATCGAGCTCGACCTCCGGGGTGACGGGGTGCGACTGGCAGGCCAGCACGAAGCCGGCACCGGTCTCCTCGGGCTCCAGGGCGAAGTTGCGGTCCATGCGGACTTCGCCGGAGACCAGGAAGGCCCTGCAGGTCCCGCACACACCCCCCTTACAGGCATACGGGGCGTCCGATCGGCTTCGCAGCATCGTGTCCAGCAGGGATTCGCCGTCTTCCACCGGCCAGCTTCCCGAGCGGCCGTCGAGCGTCGCCGTCAGTCTGCTCTCCGACGGAGAAGCAGCCCTCGCGGCCGCGGGCAGAGACGTCTCCACGTCGGCGACATGGAAGATCTCCTGGTGGATGCGTGACCGGTCCGCTCCGAGAGCGCGCAGCGCGGCTTCCGCGCCCCGGACCAGCCCGAGCGGCCCGCACAGGAACCAGCCGTCCACGTCGGGCACCGGCAGCAGGGCCGGAAGCAGCCCGGTGAGCCGCTCACGGTCCAGCCGGCCCGAGGGAAGACCCGCTGCCTGCTCCTCCCGGGAGAGTGCGGTGACCAGCTGGAAGCGATCCGGGTAGCGGTCCTTGAGGTCGGCCACCTCGTCGAGGAACATCGTCGAATCAGCCGTCCGGTCACTGCGGATCAGACAGAAGCGAGCCAGAGGTTCGCGTGTCAGCAGCGTCGACACCATGGACAGCACGGGGGTGATGCCACTGCCACCGACGATCGCGGCGTAGAGGCCCGGACGCGGGTCGAGAACGAAACGGCCCGTCGGAGCCATCGCCTCCACCGTGTCCCCCACGGCCAGTTCCTTCAGGGCGTACGTCGAGAACGCACCTCCGTCGACCCTGCGGATGCCCACCCGCAGCACAGAAGCATCCGGCTGCTCCGTGGCGGGTGCGCAGATCGAGTACGAGCGGCGTATCTCCTCGCCGTCCACGCGATGGCGCACATTCAGGTGCTGGCCCGGCGCGTGGCGAAAGGTCTCGCGCAGCTCGGCCGGCACCGACAGGGTGACGGCAACCGCGTCGTCCGTGATCCGTTCGATCGCGCTGACCCGGAGCGGATGGAACATCTACAACTCCTTGAAGTGGTCGAACGGCTCGCGGCAGGCCACGCAGCGGCGCAGCGCCTTGCACGCGGTGGAGGAGAACCGGCTCAGCAGCTCCGTGTCCGTGGAACCGCAGTGCGGGCAGCGCACCGAGAGGGTGAGCGGCACCGGCCCGCCGGGTCCCCCGCCCGGCCGGGGCGGGGCTATGCCGAACTCGGCGAGCTTGCGCCGCCCCTCGTCACTGATGTCGTCGGTCGACCAGGCCGGTGCGAGGACGGTGACCACGGCCACCTCCGCGACCCCGTGCTCGCGCAGCACCCGCTCGATGTCGGCGGACATGGCCTCTATGGCGGGGCAGCCGGTGTACGTCGGGGTGATCCGCACCGTGACCGTGTCCGCCTCGTCCACCCGCACTCCGCGCAGAACGCCGAGCTCCTCCAGGGTGAGGACCGGCAGCTCGGGATCGGGAACGGAGCCCGCCAGCCGGTGGAGTTCCGCTTCCAGTGGGGTCTCCGTGGTCACCATGACGCCCCCGGGTGGCTGCGGTGCAGATGCTGCATCTCGGCGAGCATCCGCCCGAACGGCTCGGTGTGCAGGCCCTGCCGGCCGGCACCGGCCGTCCAGGCCCCGGAGCGAGGTCCTGAGGGGAGGGCCAGGGTGGCCCGCTCCACGACGGAGGAGACGGCGGCCTGCCAGTCCTCGCGCAGAGCGTCCTGGTCGACGTCGAGGCCCTCGACGGGTTCGAAGAGCTCACCGGTGAACCGCCACAGGGCGTCCAGCGCGCGCTGCATGCGCTCGTGACTCTCGTCGGTGCCGTCGCCCAGCCGCAGCACCCACTGCTCCGCGTGGTCCCGGTGGTAGGCGACCTCCTTGACGGCCTTGGCCGCGAGATCCGCGAACTCGCCCTCGCCGACGGCCAGCCTCGCGTACAGCAGGTGCTGGTGGACGGAGAAGTAGAACTGCCGGGCGATGGTGTGGGCGAAGTCGCCGTTCGGCTGCTCCACCAGCTGGACGTTGCGGAAGGCCCGCTCCTCACGGAGGTAGGCCAGCTCGTCCTCGTCCCCGACGAACGAGAGCAGCGTCCTGGCCTGCCCCAGCAGATCCAGTGCGATGTTGGCGAGGGCCACCTCCTCTTCCAGCACGGGGGCGTGGCCCGCCCACTCCCCCAGCCGGTGCGAGAGCACCAGCGCGTCGTCGCCCAGGGCGAGGGCCGCGCTCACAGGTGCTTCACCCCTTCCGGGATCTCGTAGAACGTGGGGTGACGGTAGGGCTTGTCCCCCGCGGGTTCGAAGAACGAGTCCTTCTCGTCCGGCGAGGAGGCGGTGACCGCCGTCGAGGGAACCACCCAGAGGGAGACCCCCTCCGAACGGCGCGTGTACAGGTCGCGGGCGTTACGCAGGGCCATCTCCGCGTCGGGTGCGTGCAGACTGCCCACGTGGGTGTGGGACAGCCCGCGCCGGGAGCGCACGAACACCTCCCACAGGGGCCAGTCGGTCGAGCTGCTCATGCGGTCGCCTCCACGGGCTGGGCGGCCGCTCCGGCTGTACCGGGCCGTGCCGCGTGCTTGTCTGCGTAGGCCGCCGCCGCGTCGCGGACCCAGGCACCCTCTTCGTGGGCCGTGCGCCGCTGGTTGAGCCGTTGTTCGTTGCAGGGGCCGTTGCCCTTCAGGACCTCCTGGAACTCCGTCCAGTCGACCGCTCCGTAGTCGTGCCGGCCGAGGTCCTCGTTCCAGCGGATGTCCGGGTCGGGGAGGGTGAGCCCGAGCGCCTCCGCCTGCGGGACGCAGATATCCACGAAGCGCCGGCGCAGCTCGTCGTTGGAGTGCCGCTTGATCTTCCAGGCCATCGACTGCGCCGAGTGGGCCGAGGAGTCGTCGGGCGGACCGAACATCATCAGCGAGGGCCACCACCAGCGGTTCACCGCGTCCTGCGCCATCTTGTGCTGAGCGGGGGTCCCCTTGCTGAGGGCGAGCAGCAACTCGTATCCCTGGCGCTGGTGGAAGGACTCCTCCTTGCAGATCCGGACCATCGCGCGTGCGTACGGGCCGTAGGAGCAGCGGCAGAGCGGGACCTGGTTGGTGATCGCGGCGCCGTCGACGAGCCATCCGACGGCACCGACGTCCGCCCATGTCAGCGTCGGATAATTGAAGATCGACGAATAACGCTGACGGCCGGCGTGCAGCTTGTCGAGCAGCTCCTCGCGGCTGGTCCCCAGCGTCTCGGCCGCGCTGTACAGATAGAGGCCGTGTCCGGCCTCGTCCTGCACCTTCGCCATCAGGATGGCCTTGCGGCGCAGTGAGGGGGCTCGCGAGATCCAGTTGGCCTCGGGCTGCATCCCGATGATCTCGGAGTGGGCGTGCTGGGCCATCTGGCGGACCAGGGAGGCCCGGTACGCCTCGGGCATCCAGTCCCGCGGCTCGATCCGGTCGTCGGCCGCCACTGCCGCGTCGAACGCCGCCAGACGCTGCGCGTCCGCCGTGTCCGCCGCATCTGCCGTCCCCTGCGTCTTCTGGTCCGCAGTCACTGCCGCCATCCCGGGCTCCCTACCGACCGATCGTTCGGTTCCTTGGCTTCAATGGTGAGTCGGCGGCCCGTAGGGTGTCAACCCTGTGGATAACTGAGTGGTGATCGACGGGGATCGGGGCGGGATGGACGCGGACCACGGTGAGCGCACCGGAGACGAGAAGAAGCTCGCTCCGTCCGATGGGGCGAACCGCTCGGAAACAGACCATTACGCCGAGGCCGCGCCCGTCGGGGAACCGGGTACCGGAGAGGCGCACCCTCCGGCCACGGACGAGGCGGCAGCGCCGGCGCCCGCGGCCGACGTCCCCGGCCCCGCCGGCGGTCGTCAGGGGGCCGGTATGGCGGGGCTCCCGCTGCCGTACCAGGTCGTGGCCGCGCTCGCGCTGTCCGTCATAGCCCTGCTGGCCTGCGGGCACATAGCCATGGTCTTTCTGCACGTCGCCCCGTCCAACACGCTCACGAAGAAGCACGGTGAGGTCGTCGACGACTGGGTCTATCCCGAGTTCGAGCAGAACTGGAAGCTCTTCGCTCCCAACCCGCTCCAGCAGAACATCTCCGTGCACGTACGGGCCGAGCTGGCCGACGACGGTGCCGACGGCAGCGGCGTCACCCGCTGGATCAACCTCTCGCGTGACGACGGCGAGGCCATACGCGGCAACCCCCTCCCCAGTCACGTCGACCAGAACGAACTGCGTCGGGCCTGGGATTTCTTCACCGGGTCCCACGACAGCGAGAACCGGTCGACCGGCCTGCGCGGTGAGCTGTCCGAGCGCTACATCCGCCGCATCGCGATGCTCCGGCTCGCCGAATACGGCTACGGCGGCACGGTCGAACGCATCCAGGTGCGGTCCGCCGTGCGGTCCGTCGGAGCCCCGGCGTGGAGCGACGAGAAGATCAGCACGAAGACGCAGTACCGGGTACTGCCGTGGTGGGACGTCGACCCGTCGGATCTCCCCCGGGCCGGCGCGACGGACCCGGCACCGCAGGCCGGTACGTCTCCGCAGGCCGGAAAGGCAGGGAAATGAGCTCCTCCGCTCCGGTCCGTGAAAACACCGTCACCGCAGGCCGCTCGTTCGCCCGAGCTCTCCAGCGCATCACGGCCTCGCCCCTCGGCGTTTACCAGAGCGCCGTCGTCCGGATCGGCATCTCCGCCACCGGTCTGCTGTTCCTGCTGCGCGAGTGGCCGCACCGTCGTGAGCTGTACGGTCCCGACGGGCCGTGGAGCTGGGACATGGCCCATCGGCTCATCAGCAACAACGGTGCCTTCACCACCTTGATGTGGTCGGACGGCACGGCCTGGTTCGAGACCGTCTACGCCCTCACACTCGTGTCCGCGGCGCTGCTGGTCGTCGGCTGGCGGACCCGGGCGACGTCCGTGCTGTTCATGGCCGGGATCCTCTCCCTGCAGAACCGCAGCATCTTCATGGGCGACGGCGGCGACAACGTCGTTCACCTGATGGCGCTCTACCTGGTGCTGACCCGCTGCGCGCGGGTCTGGTCCCTGGACGCGCGCAGGGAGGCGAGGAACGCCGCCCGCGCCACCGGGAGCGGTCGTCCGCCCCGTGACGTCATGGGCGTCGTCCTGTGGGTGGTGCTCGGATGCGTCCTCCTGCCGGCCACCTTCCTGGGCGGATTCGGCGGCACCTGGTGGCTGCCGTCCCTGCTGTGGGTGCTGTGGCTGGGGAACGGCGCCTGGTGGGCCCTCGGCCGGTACGCGCCGGGCCACGAACTGCGCACCCTGTGCGACGTCGTCGCCAACCTCGCCCACCACGCCGCTCTTCTCGTGATCATGGCCGAGGTGTGCCTGATCTACGCGACCGCCGGCTGGTACAAGATCCAGGGCTCCCGCTGGCAGGACGGCACCGCGCTCTACTACCCGCTCAAGCTGGACTACTTCGCCCCGTGGCCCTGGCTCTCCGGCCTCCTCGCCTCCAGCGCACTGGCGGTGATGGTGCTGACCTACGCCACGGTCATGGTGCAGGTCGCGTTCCCCTTCACGCTCTTCAACCGGCGGGTCAAGAACGTCCTGCTGGTGTTCATGATCGGTGAGCACGCCGGGATCGCCGTCCTGCTGGGGCTGCCCTTCTTCTCGATGGCCATGATCGCTGCGGACGCGGTCTTCCTGCCGACGGTCTTCCTCCTCTGGCTGGGACGCACGGTGTCGCTCGGCCGGCAGCGCGTGTTCTCCCGGACGCCGGACCGGCTGCGGCTCCCCGGGCAGCGCCGGACGGCGCCGGGCGACGAGGAGGCCGAGCGCAGCGGCGACGGCCGTGGCCATACGCTCGTCGGGTGACCAGCGAGACCGGCAGTACAGAAGAGCCCCGGGTGGCGGCGGCGCCCGACCCGTCCACGGAACCGATCCAGTACGACGACGGGTACGGCGCCGTGGTCGGCGTCGGACCGCACCCGTTGCCCTGGCCCGAAGGGGAGCGCTACGACCCCGAGCTCCTCGCCGAGGGGGACCGGCGCAATGTGGGCGACGCCTACCGCTACTGGACACGGGAAGCGATCGTCGCCGATCTCGACACCCGGCGGCACGACTTCCATGTGGCGGTGGAGAACTGGGGCCACGACTTCAACATCGGCTCGGTGGTGCGCACCGCCAACGCCTTCCTCGCGAAGGAGATCCACATTGTCGGCAGGAGGCGCTGGAACCGGCGGGGGGCCATGGTCACCGACCGCTACCAGCACGTCCGGCATCATCCGGACACGGCGGACCTGACCGCCTGGGCGGGGGCCGAGGGGATCCCGATCATCGGCATCGACAACCTGCCCGGTGCCGTGCCCCTGGAGCGCACGGAGCTGCCGCGACGGTGCGTGCTGCTGTTCGGACAGGAGGGGCCCGGACTGACGGAGGAAGCGCGCGAGCACGCCTCGATGGTGTGCTCGATCGCGCAGTTCGGTTCGACGCGCTCCATCAACGCCGGTGCCGCCGCGGCCATCGCGATGCATGCCTGGGTGCAGCGGTACGCGGACATCAGGGACCCGCAGGGCGGGTGACCGGTGGAGCGGCGGTCCGCTCCACCGGTTGCCGCACGGGCTGCCGGCAGGTCGTTCAGGCCTGCCGGCGGACCTCCACCACCCGGAAGCGGTTGGACACGAACGCCCCGTCGCAGAGAGCCGCGTTGGCCGCCGGGTTGCCTCCCGAACCGTGGAAGTCCGAGAAGGCCGCAGTCTGGTTGACGAAGACGCCACCGGTGAGGTTCAGCGAGAGCTGAGCCGACTCGTCGAAGCAGACCTCCTCCACCGCGCGTTCCACCTCGGCGGAGGTGGTGTACGCCCCGACGGTCATCGCGCCCTTCTCACGGATCGTGCGACGCAGCAGGTCCAGTGCGTCGCCGGTCGAGCCGACGGCGACCGCGAACGAGACCGGCCCGAAGCACTCCGAGAGGTAGGCCGCCCCGTCGTCCGGCTCGCTTCCGTCGAGCTTCACGAGAACCGGCGTACGGACCACCGCGTCGGGGAAGTCGGGGTGGGTGACCGTGCGCGAGGCGAGCGCGACGTCCCCCAGGGCCGAGGCGCCGTCCAGCCGGGCCTTCACATCCGGATTCACCAGGGCACCGAGCAGGCCGTTGGCCCGGGCGTCGTCGCCGAGGAGCCCGTCCACCGCCCCGGCGATGTCCGCCACCACGTCGTCGTAGGTCTTGGCGCCCGCGTCGGTGGTGATGCCGTCCCGCGGGATGAGCAGGTTCTGCGGGGTGGTGCACATCTGGCCGCTGTAGAGGGAGAGCGAGAAGGCCAGGTTGGAGAGCATGCCGCGGTAGTCGTCGGTGGAGTCGAGGACGATCGTGTTGACCCCCGCCTTCTCCGTGTACACCTGGGCCTGCCGGGCGTGGGTCTCCAGCCAGTCGCCGAAGGCGGAGGAACCGGTGTAGTCGATGATCTTCACCTCGGGCCGCACCGCGAGGGTCTTGGCGATGCCCTCGCCGGGCCGCTCCGCCGCCAGGGCGACGAGGTTCGGGTCGAAGCCGGCCTGGGCCAGCACCTCACGCGCCAGCTGCACGGTGAGTGCCAGCGGCAGGACTGCTCGCGGGTGCGGCTTGACCAGAACGGGATTGCCGGTCGCGAGCGAGGCGAAGAGGCCTGGGTAGCCGTTCCACGTGGGGAAAGTGTTGCAGCCGATCAGCAGCGAGACACCGCGCCCTGCCGTGGTGTACGTCTTGTGCAGCCGCAGCGGATCGCGCTTCCCCTGGGGCTTCGACCAGTCGGCGCTGTGCGGGGTACGCGTCTGTTCCTCGTAGGCGTAGGCCACCGCCTCCAGCCCGCGGTCCTGGGCGTGCGGGCCGCCGGCCTGGAAGGCCATCACGAACGCCTGCCCGCTCGTGTGCATCACGGCGTGGGCCAACTCGTGGGTGCGCGCGCTGATCCGCGCCAGGATCTCCAGGCAGACCAGGGCCCTCGTCTCCGGCCCCGCGGCGCGCCAGGAGCCCATGGCGGCCTTCATGGCGGGCAGCAGCACGTCGAGGTCGGCGTGCGGATACTCGACGCCGAGCTCCGGTCCGTACGGCGAGACCTCGCCGCCGGTCCAGCCGTCGGTGCCGGGCTGGCCGAGGTCCAGCCGGGTGTTCAGCACGGCGTCGAACGCGGCCTTGCCCTCGGCGGCCCCGAGGCTGCCGGGGAGACCCTCCGCGCCGTAGGCCTTCGGGTGCTCGGGATGCGGCGACCAGTAGGCGCGCGTACGGATCGCGTCGAGGGCCCGGTCGAGCGTCGGGCGGTGGATCTCGGACAGCTTCTCGGGGGAAAGCTCGGCGGCCATGACGGACCAACTCCTCGTCGAGCCGGGCAGGGACGTGCGGACGGAGTTAGAGTAACCGAACGATCGGTCGGGACAAGGGGCCCCAGGAAACCTGTGGACAACTCATGGGGGAGGATCGCGGTCATGACCACGGCCAAGCGGGACACGTACACCCCGGAGACGCTCCTGACCGTCGCCGTCCGCGTCTTCAACGAGCGCGGCTACGACGGCACGTCCATGGAGCACCTCTCCAAGGCGGCGGGCATCTCCAAGTCGTCCATCTACCACCATGTGGCGGGCAAGGAAGAGCTGCTGAGGCGTGCGGTGAGCCGGGCCCTCGACGGGCTCTTCGGCATCCTCGACGAGGCGGGGGCGGTGCAGGGGCGGGCGATCGCCCGGGTCGAGTACGTCACGCGCCGCACGGTCGAGGTGCTCACGGCGGAGCTGCCCTACGTCACTCTGCTGCTGCGCGTGCGCGGCAACACGAAGACGGAACGCTGGGCTCTGGAGCGCAGGCGCGAGTTCGACCAGCGGGTGTCCGAGCTCCTCAGCGCCGCGGTGGCGGAAGGCGACCTGCGCGCGGACGTGGACATACGCCTGGCGACACGGCTGCTCTTCGGCATGGTGAACTCGCTGGTCGAGTGGTACCGACCGCAGCCCGGCGGCGCTCCGGAGACGGAGCAGCTCGCCGACACCGTCGTCCGGCTCGCCTTCGAGGGCATGCGGGCTCCCTGACCCCGTGGCTCCGACGCCGGCCCGCCTGATCTCGGTGCGGGCCGCCGCTCCGACGCGCGCGCCCGCACCGCCCTCCGGGCTCATCACCCCGCCTGTGCGACTCGGCTCGGCTCCGGTGCCGGCCGGCCCGCCTCCGGTACGGGCTGCGCCGCCTTCGATACGGACTGTCGCACTCCGGTACGCCTTCCGGTCCGCGGCGGGCGCCGGCCGTACCTAGGAGAGCTCGGCCGGGTGGTCCGGGCGCGGTCCCAGGTCGGTCTCCTCGAACACCAGCAGGGTGCGGGTCGACAGCACCTCCGGAATAGCTTGGATCCTGGTCAGGACCAGCTCGCGAAGCGCCTGGTTGTCCGGGGTGTGCACCAGGAGCAGAACATCGAAATCGCCGCTGACCAGTGCGATGTGGGTGGCACCCGGCAGCGCCTGGAGCTGTTCGCGCACGGTGCGCCAGGAATTCTGAACGATCTTGAGTGTGATGTAGGCCGAGGCGGCCTGGCCTGCGCG
Organism: Streptomyces sp. NPDC006296; assembly: GCF_040613235.1. Classification (NCBI taxonomy): domain Bacteria; kingdom Bacillati; phylum Actinomycetota; class Actinomycetes; order Kitasatosporales; family Streptomycetaceae; genus Streptomyces; species Streptomyces sp. NPDC006296. Next base: position 66,760 of record NZ_JBEXRT010000030.1, read on the forward strand.
TTCGTGATTCACGCGGGCGCTGAAGCCGCGGATCACGCCGTCCTCCACCAGCCTGTTGATGCGGGCGTAGGCGTTGGCCCGCGACACGTGGACGCGTTCGGCGACGGCCCGTATCGAGGCACGGCCGTCCGTCCGGAGGATGCGCAGGATGGCGTGGTCGGTGGAGTCCAGCGGGCGCGCGGGTGGGATGCGGCCCGGATCCCCGCCTCCGTCGGCCATTTGTTCAGCTGCCATCGGCCCGCGCCTCCCTGTTGTGGACGACCTGCCCCTATCCCAGGCTGTGGATAACCGTTTGTCCACAGGCTGAAGGTGCCTGTAGCCAAATTGCGCTCGCGACCGAACAATCGGTAGGTGAGGCGGGCCACACCAGCGCCTGCTCACCCGCCGACATTCCTGCAGATTTCGACATCCCTCGATATATCTCGATGCCAGGAGGTGCTTGTCATGACGGTCCAGGAGCTGCCCGGCGCAGCCGCCTACCGGCCCACGCCGCCCCCGGCCTGGAAGCCGCTCACCGATCCCGCGCCGCTGCTCCCGGACCCCGAGCCGTTCCGTGTGCTCGGCACCGATGCCGCGGCGGGCTCCGACCCCCAGCTGCTGCTGCGGCTCTACGCCGAGCTGGTCCGCGGCAGGCGGTACAACGCCCAGGCCACCGCACTCACCAAGCAGGGCAGGCTCGCGGTGTATCCGTCGAGCACCGGTCAGGAGGCCTGCGAGATCGCGGCGGCCCTCGTGCTGGAGGACCGGGACTGGCTCTTCCCCAGCTATCGCGACACCCTGGCCGCGGTGGCACGCGGTCTGGACCCGGTCGAGGCACTGACCTTGCTGCGCGGCGACCGGCACACCGGGTACGACCCGCGTGAACACCGCATCGCCCCGCTGTGCACCCCACTGGCCACCCAGTTGCCGCACGCGGTGGGGCTGGCTCACGCGGCGCGTCTCAAGGGCGACGACGTGGTGGCCCTCGCGATGGTCGGCGACGGCGGGACGAGCGAGGGCGATTTCCACGAGGCGCTGAACTTCGCCGCCGTCTGGCGCGCGCCGGTCGTCTTCCTCGTGCAGAACAACGGTTTCGCGATCTCCGTGCCGCTGGCCAAGCAGACCGCGGCGCCGTCCCTCGCCCACAAGGCCGTGGGGTACGGCATGCCGGGGCGCCTGGTCGACGGCAACGACGCGGTCGCGATGCATCAGGTGCTGGGCGAAGCGGTGGCGCGGGCCAGGCGCGGTGAGGGACCGACGCTGGTCGAGGCGGTCACGTACCGCATGGAGGCCCACACGAACGCCGACGACGCCACCCGCTATCGCGTCGACAGCGAGGTCGAGACCTGGCGTGCGCATGATCCGATCAGCCTCCTGGAGCGGGAGCTGACCGGGCGTGGGCTGCTGGACGAGGACGGAATGCGGACGGTGCGGGAGAGCGCGGAGCGGATGGCGGAGGCCCTGCGGGAGCAGATGAACGCCGATCCGGCGCTCGACCCCATGGATCTGTTCCTCCATGTCTACGAGGAGCCGACCGACCAGCTCCGGGAGCAGGCGGCACGCCTGAAGGCCGAGCTGGATGCCGAGCAGGGCCCGGACGAGGACAGCAGCACGGGGGAGAACCGATGAGCACCGCTGCCGCGCCGGCCGGCGAACGGACCGGCAGGGCCAAACCGGCCACCATGGCGCAGGCCCTGGGACGGGCCCTGCGTGACGCGATGGCGGAGGACCCGGCGGTGCATGTGCTCGGGGAGGACGTCGGGACACTCGGCGGTGTCTTCCGCGTCACCGACGGCCTGGCGAAAGAGTTCGGCGACGAGCGCTGCACGGACACACCGCTGGCCGAGGCGGGCATCCTCGGCGCGGCCGTGGGGATGGCGATGTACGGGCTGCGGCCCGTGGTGGAGATGCAGTTCGACGCCTTCGCCTATCCGGCGTTCGAGCAGCTGATCAGCCATGTCGCCAAGATGCGGAACCGTACGGCCGGTGCCATGCCCCTGCCGATCACGGTGCGGGTGCCGTACGGCGGCGGGATCGGTGGGGTCGAGCACCACAGCGACTCCTCGGAGGCCTACTACATGGCGACCCCCGGCCTGCACGTCGTCATGCCGGCCACGGTCGACGACGCGTACGGCCTGCTCAGGGAGTCGATCGCCTCGGACGATCCGGTGGTCTTCCTCGAACCGAAGCGGCTCTACTGGTCCAAGGCCGACTGGTCACCGGAGGCGCCGGCCCCGGTCCAGCCGATAGGACGGGCGGTGGTCCGGCGTCCGGGCCGCAGCGCGACCCTGATCACGTACGGACCGTCCCTCCCCGTGTGCCTGGAGGCCGCGGAGGCGGCCACGGCCGAGGGCTGGGATCTCGAGGTGGTCGATCTGCGCTCGCTGGTGCCGTTCGACGACGAGACCGTCACGGCATCGGTCCGCCGCACCGGACGTGCCGTGGTCGTCCACGAGTCCTCCGGGTTCGGCGGTCCGGGCGGAGAGATCGCGGCACGGGTCACCGAGCAGTGCTTCCACCATCTGGAGGCACCGGTTCTGCGCGTCGCCGGGTTCGACATCCCCTATCCGCCGCCGATGCAGGAGCGGCACCATCTGCCGGGTGTGGACCGGGTGCTCGACGCGGTCGCCCGGCTCCAGTGGGAGGCGGAGAGCTGATGGCGCGCGTGCTCGAATTCAAGCTTCCCGACCTCGGCGAAGGGCTGACCGAGGCGGAGATCGTGCGCTGGCTGGTGGAGGTCGGCGACGTGGTCGCGGTCGATCAGCCGGTGGTCGAGGTCGAGACGGCCAAGGCCATGGTGGAGGTGCCCTGCCCGTACGGGGGTGTGGTGACCGCGCGATACGGCGAGGAGGGTGCGGAGCTGCCGGTCGGAGCACCGCTCCTGACCGTGGCGGTCGGATCTCCGGAGCCGGCCGCCGCCCACGGGGGTTCCGGTGAGTCCTCCGACAGCGGTGCCGGGAGTGACGCGTCCGGAAACGTCCTGGTCGGCTACGGCACCGCGGCGCCTGCCGCCCGCAGGCGCCGGATCAGGCCCGCCCCGGTCTCCTCGCTGTCCTCGGACCGTGGACCGGCGACCCCGCCGGGGGCCGAGGCCACGACGGGACCGGCACCCAGGGCCCTCACTCCGCCGACCGCCCCGACCGCCTCGGCCACACCCGGTGCCCCGGCTGCCTCGACCGCGGTGACGTCGAGGGACACGGCAGGACCCCTGGGCACGGTGAAGTCCGGGGCGGCGACGGCCACCGCCGCGGTGGCGGACTCGGCCCCGGTGCACGGGGTGCCGGACTCGCACGGCCCGGTCGCGGTCATCTCCCCTCTGGTCCGGAAGCTGGCGCGCCAGCACGGTCTCGATCTGCGGCAGGTCGTCGGCACGGGCCGGGACGGGCTGATCCTGCGTACCGACGTGGAGTCCGCCATCAGGTGCGCGGACGAGACACCCGGCACCGTGGCGGAACCCGCGAGGGTGTCGGCGCCGGAGGACTCGGGCGAGCGGATCGCGCTGCGCGGGGTCCGGGGCGCTGTCGCCGACAAGCTGTCCCGCAGCCGCCGGGAGATTCCGGACGCCACCTGCTGGGTCGACGCCGATGCCACCGAGTTGATGGCGGCACGGGCCGCCATGAACGCCGCCGGTTCCGCTGCTGGGCCGAAGGTTTCGGTGCTCGCCCTGCTGGCCCGCATCTGCACGGCGGCCCTGGCACGGTTCCCCGAGCTCAACTCGACGGTGGACGCCGACGCGCGGGAGATCGTGCGGCTTCCCGGGGTCCATCTCGGGTTCGCCGCCCAGACCGAGCGAGGACTGGTCGTTCCGGTCGTCCGTGACGCTCATGCGCGAAACGCGGAGTCCATCGGTGCGGAGATTGCGCGGCTGACCGGTGCGGCCCGGGACGGGAAACTGACCCCGGCACAGCTCACCGGCGGGACGTTCACGCTGAACAACTACGGGGTGTTCGGAGTCGACGGTTCGACGCCCATCATCAACCACCCGGAGGCCGCCATGCTCGGCGTCGGCCGGATCGTGCCCAAACCCTGGGTCCACGAAGGTGAGCTGGCGATCCGCCAGGTCGTCCAGCTCTCCCTCACCTTCGACCACCGGGTCTGCGACGGCGGTACGGCCGGTGGGTTCCTGAGATACGTGGCCGACTGCGTGGAACAGCCGGTGGTGCTGCTGCGCACGCTGTAGCGGAGCGAAGGAACGGTCCCGGCCCGGGATGCTCGCGAGTTCGGTCCCCTCAGGGCGGTCCCCCGAGGGACTGCCCTGAAGGTGCCGCCCGCATACTCGGGGCATGACCGCCTTTGATGCCATCGTCCTTGCCGGAGGGGCCGCCAAGCGCCTCGGGGGAGCCGACAAGCCAGGGCTCCACGTGGGTGGCCGCTCGCTGCTCGACCGGGTGCTGGCCGTCTGCGACGGCGCCGGGTCCACCGTGGTCGTGGGCGGTCGTCGCCCCACCCGTCGTCCGGTCACCTGGACCCGCGAGGTGCCCGAGGGAGGCGGCCCCCTGGCCGCGCTCGGCGCCGGTGTGCGGCACACGGAGGCACAGAGCGTTCTGGTGCTCTCCGCGGATCTGCCCTTCCTGAGCGCGGCGACCGTCCGTTCGTTGCTGGCCGCAGCGGCATCCGGAGACCGCGAGGGCGCGCTGTGCACCGATCAGGGCGGGCGGGACCAGCCGTTGGTCGCGGTCTACCGGGCCGAGCCGTTGCGCCGCGAGCTCGCACTTCTCGCGACCGAACACGGCAGTCTGACAGGCCTTCCCCTGCGGATGCTGACCGCCGAACTGGATCTGGCCCGGGTCCGGGCCGGCGCTCTGGCCTCCTTCGACTGCGACACCTGGGAGGACGTTGCTGCCGCAAGGGCACGGATCAGGGAGCATGGGACCGTGCTGGACGAATGGATCACCGCAGTCAAGAACGAACTGGGCATCGAATTCGACGTCGACACCGACGTCCTGCTCGATCTCGCCCGTGACGCCGCCCACGGTGTCGCCCGGCCCGCCGCGCCGTTGACCACCTTCCTGGTGGGGTACGCGGCGGCGATGGCCGGCAGCGGCCGGAGCCCGGAGGAAGCGGCCGAGGCCGTTGCCGAGGCTTCTCGCAAGGCCACCGCCCTCGCGCTCCGGTGGGCGGAGGAAACGGAGGCGGGCGGCGGGCCCGGCACACCGTGACCGCGCACGGAGGCGAGGCACGGGCGGGCGGCGCCGGCGGGTCCGGTGAGGAGGAGCGCGCGGCCGAGGAGGCACGGGCTGCCGAGGAGGAGCGGGCGGTCGAGCAGGCCCTCGCTCTCGTCGGACGTCCTCCGCGGGCCGGGCGCCGCTCATCGGAAGGCCCGGGCACGACACCCCCGGCGCCGGTCCCCTCGTCGACGGCCGCACCGACGGCTCCGTCATCATCGACGGCTCCGACAGCACCTGCGGTTCCATCATCGCCGGTGGCTCCGGACGTACTGACGGCACCGGCAGCATCCTCGTCCTTGCCGGTGGACCCGGGGGCCTGCGGTGATTCGGCGTCCGGTTCACCGGGGTGTTCCGGCTCGCGGACTTCCGGTTCACCGGATGCTGGGTCACGCGGCGACGGCGCGCGGAGCTCCGGCCCACAGGAGCCCGGCTCACCGGCTGTGTCTCCGCCGGCCCTCGGCTCACCCGCCGCGGGCGGAAGGAGCCCGGACGCATCGACACCGGGCACTCCTGCTTCAGGTGCTCCGTATCCGGGTGCTCCCTATCCGGGTGCTCCGGATCCGAGCGGTCCTGCCGTAGGTTCTCCGCGCTCTCAGAAAGCCGGCTCACCCACACCGCCCGAGTCCGCCGATTCGCCCACACCGCCCGAGTCCGTCGGCTCGCCTCTCCCACCCGTGCCCGCCGATCCGGCCGCACCGCCCGCATCCGTCGGCGCGGCCGGCCGTTCTTCGGCCTCCTCGCGTGGACACCGGGCCAGAGCCACCGCCTGGTCCGCGGCCCGTGCCCTGGCCGAGCGTCTGGGCCGTACCACTCCCCTCGCCGCTCACCGGCTTCCGCTGGACCGCGCTCTCGGGCACGTACTGGCCGAGGCCGTCGTGGCGCTCACCGACCTGCCGTCGTTCGACACCTCGGCCATGGACGGCTGGGCAGTCGCGGGGCCGGGTCCCTGGACCGTACGGGAGGGGGAGGGGCTGCTCGCGGGCCGCGAGCCCTCCGCAGCGCTCCCCGACGGACAGGCGCTGAGGATCGCCACCGGCGCGCGTCTTCCGGCGGACGCCACCGCCGTGATCCGCAGCGAGCACGCCCACTGCGACGAGGCCAAGAGGCTCCTTCACGCGGAACGCGACGTAGTTCCTGGCCAGGACATCCGGCCCCGGGGGCAGGAGTGCCGGTCCGGCGATGAGCTGCTGCCCGTGGGAACGGTGGTGACTCCGCCCGTACTCGGACTGGCGGCCGCCGCCGGCTACGACGCACTCGTGGCCGTACCCCGGCCCCGTGTCGATGTCTTCGTGCTCGGTGACGAGCTCCTCACGAAGGGGCCCCCGCGTGACGGTCTGATCCGGGACGCGCTCGGCCCCATGCTGGCCCCCTGGCTCCGGGCTCTGGGTGCCGAGGTGACCGAGCCCCGGCGGCTCGGGGACGATGCCGAGGCGCTCCGGCAGGCGCTCGTCTCCTCCGATGCCGACCTGATCGTCACCACGGGTGGGACAGCCGCCGGCCCGGTGGATCACGTGCACCCGGTGCTGGAGCGGATCGGGGCCGAACTCCTCGTCGACGGGGTGGCCGTACGGCCTGGTCATCCGATGCTTCTGGCGCGCCTTGCCGAGCGGGGACCCTGCCTGGTGGGGCTGCCCGGCAACCCTCTTGCCGCAGTGTCCGGACTGCTCACGCTGGCCGAGCCCCTGCTCCGGGGGATCGCCGGCCGGTCTCCGCAGGACCGGTACCACGCCTCGGTCCATGAAGAGGTGCACGGACACCCGCACGACACCCGGCTGATCCCCGTGGTCCACCGCGACGACAGCGTCGTTCCCCTTCATTACGACGGTCCCGCCATGCTGCGTGGGATCGCCGCCGCGGACGGGCTGGCCGTGGTGCCGCCCGGCGGGGTACGGTCCGGCACCGAGGTGGAGATCCTCGATCTACCGTGGGCCTCGGCGTCGCCGTGGACGGAAGGGTGTTTCACGTGAAACTTCCCGGCCACGATGCGATGGCCAGGCGCGCAGACGAACATGTCGTCCCGACCCGGGTGCTCCTTCCCCGGCGGGTGGTCGACCGGCCGCTGCGGCAGGTGGCCAAGCGCTTGGCCATGGCTCTCACGGTGCTGGCCGCCACGGTCTTCATCGTCTGGGCGGACCGGGGCGGCTACCACGACAACGCCGACAACAAGGTCGACTTCCTCGACGCCGTCTACTACGCGACGGTGACGCTGTCGACGACCGGCTACGGCGACATCGTCCCGTACAGCGATCCGGCTCGCCTGGTCAACGTGGTGCTGGTGACGCCGTTGCGCGTGCTCTTCCTGATCATCCTGGTCGGCACCACCCTCGAGGTCCTGACGGAGCGGACCCGGGAGGATTTCCGGCTGAACCGTTGGAGAAGCAACTTGCGTGAACACACCGTGGTCGTCGGCTTCGGCACGAAAGGCCGCTCGGCGATCCAGACGCTCTGCGCGACCGGTCTGAAGAAGGACCAGATCGTCATCGTCGACCCGGCCGGCAAGGTCATCGAAGCGGCCAACGCGGAGGGCTTCGTTGGCGTGCTGGGCGATGCGACACGCAGCGATGTGCTGTTGCGGGCCGAGGTCCAGAAGGCCCGTCAGATCATCATCGCCACCCAGCGTGACGACACCGCCGTCCTGGTCGCACTGACCGCGCGACAGCTCAATCGCGGCGCGAAGATCGTGGCTGCGGTGCGCGAGGAGGAGAACGCGCCGTTGCTGCGCCAGTCCGGCGCCGATGCCGTGATCACCAGCGCGAGCGCGGCGGGCCGTCTGCTCGGTCTCTCCGTCCTCAGCCCCAGTGCGGGCACGGTGATGGAGGACCTCATCCAGCAGGGCAGCGGGCTCGATCTCGTCGAACGGCCGGTGATAAAGGCCGAGGTCGGCAAGAGCGTCCGGGAGACCGACGACCTGGTGGTGAGCGTGCTGCGTGGGCACCGGCTGCTGGGGTACGACGATCCCGCGGCCAGCCCGCTGCAGCTGACGGACCGGGTGATCACCATCGTGCGGGCATCACCGCTCCATGTCTCGGCGGCGCACCATCCTCAGGCACCCGGCCAGTCGTCCTAGCAGGGGAGAAGGTCCCGGGCGGCGCAGCCAGGTCGGACCCGTCCCGGTCCTGCACGGAGTAGCCTCGCCGCCATGTATGCGATCACGATCCCCGAACCCGGCGGCCCCGAAGCGCTCGTATGGGCCGAGGTCCCCGATCCCGTACCAGGCGAGGGCGAAGTCCTCGTCGAGGTCGTGTCCAGCGCGGTCAACCGGGCCGACGTCCTCCAGCGGCAGGGCTTCTACAACCCTCCGGCCGGTGCCTCCCCCTATCCCGGACTCGAATGCGCGGGCCGCATCACGGAGCTGGGCCCCGGTGTGACGGGGTGGGCCGTGGGCGACGAGGTGTGCGCACTGCTCGCGGGCGGCGGCTACGCGGAGAAGGTGGTGGTGCCCGTCGGCCAGATGCTGCCGGTGCCCGCCGGTGTGGATCTCGCCGAGGCGGCAGCGCTGCCCGAGGTGGCGGCGACGGTCTGGTCCAACGTCTTCATGGTGGCCCACCTCCGTCCGGCCGAGACCCTTCTGGTGCACGGAGGATCCAGCGGTATCGGCACGATGGCGATCCAGCTGGCGAAGGCCGTCGGCGCGCGCGTCGCGGTGACCGCGGGCGGACCCGAGAAGCTGGCGCGCTGTCAGGAACTCGGTGCCGACATCCTCATCGACTACCGCGAACAGGATTTCGTCGAAGAACTGCGCCAGGCCACGGACGGTGCGGGAGCGGACGTGATCCTCGACATCATCGGCGCGAAGTATCTCGACCGGAACGTGCGGGCACTGGCGGTGAACGGCCGTCTCGCCGTCATCGGCCTTCAGGGCGGTGCCAAGGGCGAGCTGAATCTGAGCGCCCTGCTGAGCAAGCGGGCCGCCGTCACGGCAACGTCGCTGCGTGCACGGCCGCTCGCCGAGAAGACCGCGATCATCGCCGCGGTACGCGAGCATGTGTGGCCGCTGCTCGCCGACGGCGTCGTCAAGCCGATCGTGGACCGCACGATGCCCATGCCGGAGGCGGCCGAAGCCCACCGGCTGATGGAGTCCAGCAGCCATGTCGGCAAGATCCTTCTCGCCGCGCCGAACGCCTGAGGCACGAGACCGCACGACCTGAGGCACGAGGGAGCCGAGAGCCGAGGTTGCGAGACCTGTGGCGGAGGGGCCGGCGCGGAAGGTCCGGAGCGTGCGGTCCGGGGTGTGGGTTCCGGGGCATGGGTTCCGGTACGCGAGATCCCGGGCGTGAGGTCGGGCCCGTCGGCCTCGGCCGGCGGGAGGTACTCAGGCAGGCACGATCGACAGGTCGCCGGACCTGCGGGCGCTTCATGTCGGGTACCAGGACGGTGAGGACGGCAGGCCACGGAACCGGCGGGCGTTTCGTCGCGATCCAGGCCCCCGGCCGTCGCCATCGGCCCTCGGACCAGCGCCATTGGCTCCGGGGCACCGGCCCCGGGTCGCCTGGCCACCATGTCCGGGACCGCCGGCCCCCGGCCCAGGGGCACCGCGCCCAGGCTTTCGACCGCCGGGTCATTGCGCTCCGGCGTTCGGCCACCGGGCCACCATGCTCGGGCCACCGGCATTGGCCCTGGGCCACCGGCATCGATCCCCGGGCCACGCGGTCACCGGCATCGGCCCCGGGCCACTCGGCCACGCGGTCATCTGACCACCGTGTCGCCCGGCCCCCCGGTCGTTGCGCCCGGCCCCCTAGCCATCGGCCCCCGGCCCAGGGGCACCGCACCCCGACTGCCGGGTCACCGTGTCCCCGGCCCCCGTTCGTCGCCCCTGGCCCTCGGGCCGCCGACTCACCGGACCACCGGCCGACTCACCGGACCACCGGCCGACCCGCCGACCCACCGGCCGACCCGCCGACCCACCGGCCGACCCGCCGACCCACCGGCCGACCCGTCGGCCGTTCGGCAGTGGCAGCGGGCGGGACGACGGCGGGGCCCGGCACACAGTGTGTGTGCCGGGCCCCGGTTGCCTGGGCCGTCCGGTGAGACCGGGCCTACAGGTACGGGCCGGACCGTGCCGGACCGTGAGGATCGACGGTGATCTCCTCGTCCTCCTGGCCGACGCCCGGAGGCAGGGCGCGGCGCATCTGTTCCAGCTGCGCGCGGGCCGCCATCTGCTGGGCGAACAGCGCCGTCTGAATGCCGTGGAAAAGGCCTTCGAGCCAGCCCACCAGCTGGGCCTGCGCGATCCGCAGTTCTGCCTCGGACGGGACGGATTCCTCGGTGAACGGCAGTGAGAGCCGCTCCAGCTCCTCCACCAGCTCAGGAGCGAGACCGTCCTCCAGCTCCTTCACCGAGCTCGCGTGGATCTCCTTCAGCCTGACCCGGCTCGCCTCGTCGAGAGGAGCCGCCCTGACCTCCTCCAGCAGCTGCTTGATCATGCTGCCGATGCGCATGACCTTCGCGGGCTGTTCGACCATCTCCGTCACCGGGATCTCGCGCGACTCGTCGCCATCGCCACCGCCGCCGATGGCCATGCCGTCCTGTCCCACCACGAGGACCTGAGGGTGCTCCTGCGACCGTTCATTGCTCGGCATCTCCATGACGCCATTCTCTCGCACACGCGCTTCACCACATGGCGGTGCCCCCGGATAGAAGTGATCACTCCGTCCCGGAGCACGGGTGGCCGTCCGTCTCGGAGCACGGCGGGCACCGGAGCGGGTGCCCGAGTGGGTGCCGGATCAGTCCGCGCGCCGCATGCGGAGGGCCAGAAAGGCGAGACCCAGCCCCACCAGGATGATTCCGCTGCCCAGCGAGATGTTCCGTATCTGCCGTGCGGCGATCTCGTTCATGGCTTGCCGCTGCCGCACGGTCTCCTTGGGGTCCGGGAACGCCTCGGGCGGCGGAGTGAACGCGGGCACGAGAGCGGGATCCGGGTCGGGCGGCATCTCGTCCGCCGCCGCGTCGGAGTCCGCCCCTTCCGCGGCGGAAAGAGGCCTTCCCGGCCGTGCCCTGCCCTCCCCGGCCAGCCGCCCGGCGAGTGGTGACTCCTCGGCCGCGGAGCTCTCCTCGGGAGTGCTCGGTGCGGGGGAGCCCGGGGGCCTCGTCGGAGCCGAGAGCGCCGGAGGTGCGGAGGAGGCGGATGCGTCGCCTTCGCGTGCCCAGGCCGTGGTTCCTGCTGCCGTCCCGATCGGTCCGAGTACCACCCCGATCGCCGCCATCAGAACGACGACGCACCGTGACGACCGTGAGACCGGGAGTCCTGGAGGCATGAGACCAGCGTCACACGCCCTGTGAGGGGCGGCATCCTGGAGACGCCTGAAAGCATCCTCCGGCTTTCGAGGCCACCTCCCGGGCGCCCGGAGCCGCCCTCAGACGTCCGGAGGACGCCTCGGGACGCCCGAAGAGGCACTGCCGAGTGTCCGGACGGCCCCGGGCGCGCGAGGGCATCGGGGAACGCTCGGAGGAGTCGCCGCACCGCGGCGGGCATCCGGAGACCGGCCCCCAGCCGCACGCACGAACGCTCAGGAGGGCCCCCGGCCCGTGAGGACCCTGCCATGGAGGGCCCGGCCTCCATGGCAGGGTCCTCCGGAAGCCTCCCCGAGTGCCCGAAGACGCCACTCCGAACGCCCGGAACGCGCCCTTGCAGCGTCCGGATCAGCTTCGGAGAGCGGCGTGACGAGCAAGGAGCAGGAGCCGAGGCCGCCCGGAAGGGCCCAGGCCCAAAAAAGACCCAGGCCCGTAAAGAGCCCAGGCCCGCCCCCTCAAGAGCCCGCCCCTCAAGAGCCCGCCCCCACAAGGGAACCAGCCCCCCGAAGAGGCCCCAGGCTCCAAAAGGCCCAGGCCCGGAAGGTCCGGAGGCGGCGACCCGGCGGGGAGAGATCCGCCGGTCAAGCCGTCACAGACGAACGACCGTGCGGCCGAGTCGCAGCGCAGCCGTCCGATCGAGCGGACAGCAGGAGGAGGAGATCCCCCGGTCCCGTAGCGAGCGGAGAGCGGCCGGTCAGGCCGGGTCGCCCGAGGAGACGCGCAGCTCGAAGTCGGCGCCCTCTTCGGAGACCGCGGTGCCCGAGGAGGGGAACTGGTCGATGACCTGGTCCTCGGCGTAGGTGTTGCCCTCCACCTTGACCACCCTGATCGTCCAGCCGGCGGCGTTGGCGCAGTCCTTGGCCGACCGGATGTCCTTGTAGACGAAGCTCGGAGCCTGGACCTTCGACGGGTCGTTGGTGTCCTCGATGGCGTCGGTGCACTTCTCCTTGTCCATCGTCCGGTTGCGCTCCGGCGGCTTGTGCTCGCCGCCCACGGCGGAGCCGCTCGCACTCGGCTCGCCGCCCTTGCCGTTCCCCGAGTCGTCGCCCATGTTCAGGAACGCGATCAGCCCGCCGATCGCGACCAGGGCGACGACGATGGATCCCACGACGACCGGCATGTTGCCCTTGGACGCGCCGCCTCCGCCGGAGCCCGCCGTCGTCTGCGGGGACATGGCGTACGGGGCGTGCGTCTGCTGCCCCAGGTGGGCCGGGCCGTACGTCTGGGCCGTCTGCGGATAGCCGTACCCCTGCGTCGGGGCCGGGGTCGGCGGGCCGTAGGGGCCCGGCTGGTGTTGCTGCGGCTGGTAGGGGGTCTGCACGCTGTGCGGTGCCGGTGTGGCCTGGTCGACGGGCGGGAAGACCGCCGAGCCGACGCCCGAGCCGCTGTTCGCCGGAGCGCCGCCGCCGATGATCACCGGAGCCCCCGCGGGGCCGCCGGCGTTGAGCACCCGCGTGATCTCGTCCTGCATCGCCGCGGCGCTCGGGAAACGCTCGTTCGGGTTCTTCTTCAGCGCGCGGGCGACGAGGGCGTCCATCGCGGGCGTGACCGACCGGTTGATGCTCGACGGGGCGACCGGCTCCTCCTGCACGTGCGCGTACGCGATGGCGAGCGGGGAGTCCGCGTCGAAGGGGATACGGCCCGTGAGGAGCTGGAAGAGCATGATGCCGACCGAGTACAGGTCGGAGCGCGCGTCGACGCCGCGGCCGAGCGCCTGCTCGGGGGAGAGGTACTGGGGGGTGCCGACGACCATCCCGGTCTGGGTCATCGAGGTGACGCCCGACTGCATCGCCCGGGCGATGCCGAAGTCCATCACCTTGACGACGCCGCGCTTGGTCATCATCACGTTGCCGGGCTTGATGTCCCGGTGGACCAGACCCATCTCGTGGCTGGTCTCCAGGGCGGCGAGCACGTCGGCCGTCACCTTGAGGGCCTTCTCGCCCGGCATGGCGCCGTACTGCTGGATGTCCGACTGGAGCACGGAGCCGAGCGGCTGCCCCTCGACGTACTCCATGACGATGTACGGCATCAGGGCGCCGCCGAGCTCGTCCTCGCCGGTGTCGAACACCGAGACGATGTTGGTGTGCTGCAGCTTGGCGACGGCCTGGGCCTCGCGCCGGAACCGCTCGCGGAAGGACTGCTCGCGCCCGAGCTCCGTGTGCAGCGTCTTGATCGCGACCTGTCGGTCCAGGGCCGAGTCGTACGCGAGGTAGACGGACGCCATGCCGCCCTCGCCGAGCAGATCGCGCAGCTGGTAGCGGCCGCCGGCCACGGAACCGCCCGCGTACCGCCCCTGTCCCCCGTCGTGGCTCATGACGTGCATCCCCCTCGGCGCCCGACGGACGCGATCATCCCTAGTACGGGCCAAGTCTGCCCGAGGGGTCCGACACGTCAAGCCAGGTGCCCGTTCCGTGACCCTACGCACAAGAAGCGTCTCGGAAGCGTTACAGGAAACGCATCGAATTTGCGTGTACGGCGCGCGAGCCGATTGGATGGCCCGTCACTCTGGAAACCGGTGCGTCGGGCAGAGCCTGTAGCGTGACGTGGCAATGCAGCAAGGCACCGTGAGAACCCGCGGACGCGCGGACAGATACGACGGCGAGGACTGATGGCACCCGAATCCGAAGCAAACGGCGGCGGAGTTTCGGATGGCACCGACTCCTGGGGTGTCGGCGGTGTGGTCGGAGACGGCCGTTACCGCATGACCCACCGGCTCGGCCGCGGCGGCATGGCCGAGGTCTACGCCGCGGAGGACGTCCGTCTGGGACGGACGGTGGCGGTGAAACTGCTCCGTTCCGATCTCGCCGAGGACCCGGTCTCGAAGGCCCGCTTCACGCGTGAGGCGCAGTCGGTCGCGGGGCTCAACCACCACGCGATCGTCGCCGTGTACGACTCCGGTGAGGACGTCGTGGGCGGTGCGACCGTCCCCTACATCGTGATGGAGCTCGTCGAGGGCAACACCATCCGCGATCTGCTGCTGGAGGCCGAGGCCCCGCCGCCCGAGCAGGCGCTGATCATCGTCTCGGGTGTCCTGGAGGCCCTGGCCTACTCCCACCAGCACGGCATCGTGCACCGCGACATCAAGCCGGCGAACGTGATCATCACGCACTCCGGTGCCGTCAAGGTGATGGACTTCGGCATCGCCCGTGCGCTGCACGGCGCCCAGTCGACGATGACCCAGACCGGCATGGTCATGGGGACGCCCCAGTACCTCTCCCCCGAGCAGGCGCTCGGCAAGGCCGTCGACCACCGCTCCGACCTGTACGCCACCGGCTGCCTGCTCTACGAACTGCTGGCGCTCAGACCCCCGTTCACGGGAGAGACCCCGCTCTCCGTCGTCTACCAGCACGTCCAGGACATCCCGGTGCCGCCCTCCCAGGTCACCGGGGAGGTCCCGCCGGAGCTGGACGGGCTCGTCATGCGGTCCCTCGCCAAGGAGCCGGACGACCGGTTCCAGAGCGCCGAGGAGATGCGCGGACTCGTCCAGTACAGCCTGCAGATGCTGCAGGTGCAGGGCGGGCACACCGGCAGCTGGAACACGGGGCCGGTCAACGCCCACGACGGCGGCCACACCGCGGCCATGAACGTCGGCGGCGCCACGGCGGCCATGGGCTACCCCGCGCACGGGGACACCTCGCAGGGCCCGATCCTGCCTCCCCGGAACCCCGACGACGGGGCGTACGCGGGCGGTCACCACGGCAACGGCGGCGGTCGCGGCAAGATGTGGCTCTTCGCGCTCCTCGCCCTGATCGCGATCGGAGCGGGCGTCGCGTTCGCGCTCCAGGCGTCGAGCGGTGACGAGGGCAACAAGAAGTCCCCGACCTCGCCCACCACCTCCCACTCCCCCTCGCCGACCCCGTCCTCGCCGGAGCCGACGGACGAGGAGACCGAGAAGACCGAGGACCCGGGCACCTCCACGGGCGGTCAGACGTGGCCCACCGACGACCCCACGTGGACACCGACGAAGGAGCAGCCCAAGCCGACGGAGGAGCCCGAGGAGACCCCCACGACGCCCGATCCGGGCACGAGCGACGGCGGTACGACGACCGACGGCGGGACCGGCGACGACGGTGGCACGGCCGACGGCGGGTCCACCGACGGCGCAACCACCGACGGCGGTACGGCGGGGACGACGACGGAGGGGACCACCGCCGGTACCTCGGCCGGAGCCGCGGCTGGCACCGCCGCCGGCGCGACCGGCACCACCGGACAATGAGGGCGGACGCCGGGTGAGGAGCGGCCTTCGGCACGGAGGCCGCTGCTCCGGACCACGCCGCGGAGCCGACGGCCTCCGGCCGCCCCCGGGGCCCACGCCGCGGAGGACCTCCCCCGCCGCCGCGCGCCTCAGGCCGTGAAGGCCTCGCCGACCGCCTCGTACTCCCGCGTCCACCACACCGCCAGGGCCGACACCGCAGGGAACTGCGGGTCGGCCCTGCGGTCGTTCAGGCGGTAGCGCCAGCGCAGTATCCAGAAGTCGTTGAGACGCTCCCACCACACCCGGTGCACCGCCGCCGCCAGCTCGGCCGCCCCGGCGCCGGCCGATCGCCGGTAGGCGCGGGCGTACGCCCGCACCTTCTCCAGTGCCAGCTTCCCGTCGGGCCGTACGAAGAAGATCGCCGCCGCCCGCACGGCCTCCTCCGCGCGCGGCTGGACGCCGAGCCGGTCCCAGTCGACGATCGCGACCGGGTCGGCCCCCTGGTAGAGCAGGTTCAGCGGGTGGAAGTCCCCGTGCACCCATCCCCGCGCGGAGCCCTCGGGGGTGGGCGGCCGGCGGTGCGCGTGCTGCTCCAGCAGCGCGCGGCGCTCCACGAGGCGGTGCACGGCCAGCTCGTCGAACGCGTCGCGCGGGCCGAGGCTCCGTGCCGCCGTCAGCAGCTCGTCGATCAGGGTGAACGTGTCGGCGGGATCAGGGCTCTGCCCGCGGACCGGGGGCGGCGGGTCGGCCTCCATGACCTGCTCCAGCCCCATGTGCACGGCTCCGAGGAGGGCGCCGAGCCGGCGCGACTGGGCGGTCGTCAGCTGGGTGCCGTCCCGGTGCAGGCCGTCCACCCATCGGTGCAGGGCATAGCGTTCTCCGTCAATCACCGTGACCGTGTCACCCTCTGTGTCCGCGAGGGGTGGGACCACCGGCACACCGAGGGAGTGCAGCTGCTGGGTCGCCCGGTGCTGCCGGACGATCGTCGCGTGATCGCCGCTGGCGTCGTCCAGGTGGTGCTTGTCGAGATGGTGCTTGAGGAAGTACGAACCGTGGGTGGTGGAGACCCGATAACCGTGGTTGAGCAGGCCCTTGCTGAGCGGTTCGCAGGCGAGGGGTTCACCTGCGTCCGGGTAGCGGCGCAGCACCTCGCCGACCGGAGGGACAGGCGGAAGGGTCACAGATGAGCGCAGCACCCGACACATGTTAGGTGACGCTACGTGTCCGCCCTGACGGACTTGCGCCGAAGGCCAGAGTGTGCATGTGTGCCAGGCGGGGATCGAGCCGCAGGTACACCGGATCGAAGTCCTCGCCGTTCACCTCGGCCGGGCCGGTCCCGAAGCGGTCGCGCTGGGCGGGGCCCGGCTCCATGATCTCGACGGGTCCGGTGAACTGCACGGACCAGAGGTCCTCCGTGCCGGCGGGTGCCGGGGAGTTGAAGTTGTCCGCCCCGTAGGCGACGACGCTTCCGTCGCAGGAGTCGTGGAATCCGAGTCCCCTGTGCATCCGCAGCACCACCCGGCCCTCGATCACCAGGTGTCGGGCGACCGCGAGGAAGGGCAGGGCCCGCATGCTCATGGCCAGCCGGCCGTAGCGCACGCTGCCGAGCAGCTCCATGGCGCGGCGCTTGTCCGCGCCGGAGGAGGCGGAGGCGGACGCGGACGCGGTCCCGACGGACCCGGGGGCGGACGCGGTCGCGACAGGCCCAGGGGTGGCCGCGGTCCCGACAGGCCCGGGGGCGCCCGCGGATCCGGCGGCACCCGGGCCGGCCGGTGCGTCAGGGCGCCCGGAGGACCCGTGGGCACCCGGGGCACCCGATGAGCCCGGGAGGCCGGTGGCACCTGTGGCGTCGGAGGAACCGGAACCCTTCGCGGTCCCGTCGGAGGGGCGGGAAGAAAGCATGGCTCCCACTCTCCGGCACGCGTAGGGGCGGGGTAAGAGTCCCCGGCCCCCGGCGGCCCGGGACCAAAGTCCCGCGCCGGCCGGCCGCCGCCGGAGACCGGGGCCGGGCCCGCCCGGCCGCTGTCCCGCCCCGCTCAGCGCTTCTCGGCCTGGAGCCTCGCGACGTACGCCGCCGCCTGCGACCGCCGCTCCATGCCCAGCTTGGACAGCAGGCTGGAGACGTAGTTCTTGATGGTCTTCTCGGCGAGGTGCAGCCGCTCGCCGATCACCCGGTTCGTCAGCCCCTCGCCGATCAGGTCGAGGATCTTGCGCTCCTGGTCGGTCAGCCCCGCGAGCCGGTCGTCGCCCTTGCCGTCCTTGCCCTCGCGCAGCCGCTCCAGCACGCGGGCGGTGGCCGCCGGGTCCAGCAGGGACCTGCCGGCCGCCACGTCGCGCACGGCGCTGAGCAGCTCGCTGCCGCGGATGGCCTTCAGCGCGTATCCCGAGGCACCCGCCATGATCGCGTCGAACAGGGCCTCGTCATCGGCGTACGAGGTGAGCATCAGGCACTTGATGTCCTCGTCCTTCGAGCGGATCTCGCGGCAGACCTCCACCCCGCTGCCGTCCGGCAGCCGGACGTCCAGCACGGCGACGTCGGGCCGGGTGGCCGGAATCCGGGCGAGGGCGTCGGCGGCCGTGCCCGCCTCGCCGACCACCTCGATGTCGGACTCGGCGGTCAGCAGCTCGTGGACCCCGCGCCGCACGACTTCGTGATCATCGAGCAGGAATACCGTGATTTTTCCTTCTTCGCGCACATTCGCAGTCTCACACACTCCCCTGTCCCATGCCCTTCCCTGCGCCTGCCGGCCGGGATAACGTGCCGTTGTTCCGGCCTCCTGCCAGGCTGTTACCGACGCTGTGACCAGCGGGAGTTCGCGATTTTCGCGATTTACTTGGAAATCCAAGCAAAATCGCAGGTCACAAGGTGTTTCGCAGTTGTGCGACGCACTGGGTAACGTGCTTATGACAGGACGCTCGCCGGGGCACCTGTCACGCCTGTTCCCGGCCGAGCGGCACCCACCCCGTGCACGGGTCCGGACACAGGCGAGCCGCACTGGCTTCCCGGCCATCCCGGGGGCCGGACCGACGGAGGAGCACGCACGTGACCGTGGAGAGCACTGCCGCGCGCAAGCCGCGACGCAGCAGCAAGCGGACCAGCGCCGCGAAGACGCCGGAGGCCTCCGGCCCCCAGCTGGTTCAGCTGCTGACGCCCGAGGGCGAGCGCGTCGAGCACCCGGACTTCCAGATCGACCTCGGCGCGGAGGAGCTCCGCGGGCTCTACCGGGACATGGTCCTGACCCGTCGTTTCGACGCCGAGGCCACCGCGCTGCAGCGCCAGGGCGAGCTGGGTCTGTGGGCGTCGCTGCTCGGCCAGGAGGCCGCACAGATCGGCTCCGGCCGCGCGCTGCGCGACGACGACTACGTCTTCCCGACCTACCGGGAGCACGGCGTCGCCTGGTGCCGGGGCGTCGACCCGACCAATCTGCTCGGCATGTTCCGCGGCGTGAACCACGGCGGCTGGGACCCGAGCACCAACAACTTCCACCTGTACACGATCGTCATCGGCTCGCAGACCCTGCACGCCACCGGCTACGCCATGGGCGTCGCCAAGGACGGCGCGGACTCGGCCGTGATCGCGTACTTCGGTGACGGCGCCTCCAGCCAGGGCGACGTGGCGGAGGCGTTCACCTTCTCCGCCGTCTACAACGCCCCCGTCGTGTTCTTCTGCCAGAACAACCAGTGGGCGATCTCCGAGCCCACCGAGAAGCAGACGCGGGTGCCGCTCTACCAGCGTGCGCAGGGCTTCGGGTTCCCCGGCATCCGGGTGGACGGCAACGACGTCCTCGCCTGCCTCGCCGTCACCAGGTCGGCGCTGGAACGTGCCCGCAGGGGCGAGGGCCCCACCCTGGTCGAGGCGTTCACCTACCGGATGGGTGCCCACACCACCTCCGACGACCCGACCAAGTACCGGGCGGACGAGGAGCGGGCGGCCTGGGAGGCGAAGGACCCGATCCTGCGGCTGCGCACCTACCTGGAGAAGCAGGAGTTCGCCGACGCGGCGTTCTTCACCGCGCTGGAGGAGGAGAGCGAGTCCCTCGGCAAGCGGGTGCGTGACGTGGTGCGAGGCATGCCCGACCCGGACCGGCTGGCGATCTTCGAGCACGTCTACGCCGACGGCAGTCCGCTCGTCGACGAGGAGCGCGCCCAGTTCGCCGCCTACCAGGCATCGTTCGCCGAGGAGGGCAACTAGCCATGGCCGTTGAGAAGATGTCCCTCGCGAAGGCGCTCAACGAGTCGCTGCGCAAGGCGCTCGAAACCGACCCCAAGGTCCTGATCATGGGGGAGGACGTCGGCAAGCTCGGCGGGGTCTTCCGCATCACCGACGGACTCCAGAAGGACTTCGGCGAGGGCCGGGTCATCGACACCCCGCTCGCGGAGTCCGGCATCGTCGGTACGGCGATCGGCCTGGCGCTGCGCGGCTACCGCCCGGTCGTCGAGATCCAGTTCGACGGCTTCGTCTTCCCCGCGTACGACCAGATCGTCACGCAGCTCGCCAAGATGCACGCCCGTGCCCTCGGCAAGATCAAGATGCCGGTCGTCATCCGCATCCCCTACGGCGGCGGCATCGGCGCGGTCGAGCACCACAGCGAGTCGCCCGAGGCGCTGTTCGCGCACGTGGCGGGCCTGAAGGTCGTCTCGCCGTCCAACGCGAGCGACGCCTACTGGATGATGCAGCAGGCCGTCCAGAGCGACGACCCGGTCATCTTCTTCGAGCCCAAGCGGCGCTACTGGGACAAGGGGGAGCTCGACACCGAGTCCATCCCCGGCCCGCTCCACAAGGCCGCCGTGGCCCGTGAGGGGTCCGACCTCACGCTGGTCGCGTACGGCCCCATGGTGAAGGTCTGCCTGGAGGCGGCCGCCGCGGCGCAGGAGGAGGGCAAGTCCGTCGAGGTCCTCGACCTGCGGTCGATGTCCCCGATCGACTTCGACGCCGTGCAGACCTCGGCCGAGAAGACCGGCCGGCTCGTGGTGGTCCACGAGGCGCCGGTGTTCTACGGCTCCGGGGCCGAGATCGCGGCCCGGATCACCGAGCGCTGCTTCTACCACCTCGAAGCGCCGGTGCTGAGGGTCGGCGGCTACCACGCCCCCTACCCGCCGGCCCGGCTCGAGGACGAATATCTGCCGGGTCTCGACCGGGTGCTCGACGCCGTCGACCGCTCGCTGGCGTACTGAGGAGAGGGTCGTGACGACGATGACCGAGACGTCCGCTCGTTTCCGTGAGTTCAAGATGCCCGACGTGGGCGAGGGACTGACCGAGGCGGAGATCCTCAAGTGGTTCGTCCAGCCGGGCGACACCGTCACCGACGGACAGGTCGTGTGCGAGGTCGAGACGGCCAAGGCCGCCGTGGAGCTGCCGATCCCGTTCGACGGGGTGGTGCACGAGCTGCGCTTCCCCGAGGGCACGACCGTCGACGTCGGCGAGGTGATCATCGCGGTCGACGTGGCACCGGGCAGCGGTGACGTGCCCGCCGCCGCACAGCCCGCCGCGGCGCCCGCCGCGCAGGCCGCTCCCGAGGCGCAGCCGGAGGCGCCCAAGGGCCGTCAGCCGGTGCTCGTGGGGTACGGCGTGGCCGAGACCTCCACCAAGCGCCGCGCCCGCAAGGGCGCGCAGGTCCCGGGGCCGGCGGCCGCCGCGCTCCAGGCCGAGCTCAACGGCCACGGGGCGAAGCTCCCGGAGAACCGCCCGCTCGCCAAGCCGCCGGTGCGCAAGCTGGCGAAGGACCTGGGCATCGACCTCGCCACGGTCGTCCCGACCGGCGACGGCGGTGTCATCACGCGGGAGGACGTCCACGCGGCCGCCGCGCCGGCCCCCGCCGCGGCCCCCGCACGGGCCGAGGAGGCCGTGGCCGTGGCCGAACCGGTCGCCGTGGTCGCCGACCCGGCGGGCCGGGAGACCCGCATCCCGGTCAAGGGAGTCCGCAAGGCCATCGCCCAGGCCATGGTCGGCAGCGCGTTCACCGCGCCGCACGTGACCGAGTTCGTGACCGTCGACGTGACGCGCACGATGAAGCTCGTGTCGGAGCTCAAGGAGGACAAGGACATGGCGGGGGTCCGGGTCAACCCGCTCCTGATCATCGCCAAGGCCCTCCTGGTCGCGATCCGGCGCAACCCGGGGGTCAACGCGGCCTGGGACGAGGCCGCACAGGAGATCGTGCAGAAGCACTACGTCAACCTGGGCATCGCGGCCGCCACCCCGCGCGGGCTGATCGTGCCGAACATCAAGGACGCGCACGCCAAGACGCTGCCCCAGCTGGGCGAGGCACTGAGCGAGCTGGTGTCCACGGCGCGCGAGGGCAGGACGTCCCCGGCGGCCATGGCCGGCGGCACGGTGACCATCACCAACGTCGGTGTCTTCGGCGTCGACACCGGGACGCCGATCCTGAACCCCGGTGAGTCCGCGATCCTCGCGGTCGGTGCGATCAAGCTCCAGCCGTGGGTCCACAAGGGCAAGGTCAAGCCCCGCCAGGTCACCACGCTCGCCCTCTCCTTCGACCACCGGCTGGTCGACGGCGAGCTCGGCTCCAAGGTGCTGGCGGACGTCGCGGCGGTCCTGGAGCAGCCCAAGCGGCTGATCACCTGGTCCTGACGGGCCGGTCGTACGCGAGGGGGCCCGCCGCATCGTGCGGCGGGCCCCCTTCCCGTGTGCGGGTCACCTTCCCCGCGTACGGGTCACTTCTTGAAGCCGTAGTCCAGGAGCTTCTTCGCGTCGGCCGTCCGGGTCGTCGCGGACGTCGACGTGAGCACGGTCCCGATGACCGTCTTGCCGTTCCGGGTCGCGGCGAAGACCAGGCAGTACTTGGCCGACGGGCCGGAGCCGGTCTTCACGCCGATCATGCCGGAGTAGCTGCCCAGCATGGCGTTGGTGTTGGACCAGGACATGTAGCGGTAGCCACCGGACTTGGTGGTGACCTTCTGCTTCGTGGACTTGGTCTTCACGATCGCGCGGAACGTGGAGCTCTTCATCGCACTGCTGGCGATCTTGGTCAGATCGCGCGGGGTGGAGTAGTTCGCGCCGCCGCCGATGCCGTCGAACGAGTCGAAGTGCGTGTTCTTCAGACCGAGGCTCTTCGCGGAGGCGTTCATCTTGCCGATGAAGGACTTCACCCGCGCGGCCCGGGTGGAACCGGTGCCGAACTTGTCGGCCAGGGCGTAGGCGGCGTCACAGCCGGACGGCAGCATCAGGCCGTACAGGAGCTGGCGGACCGTGACCTTGTCGCCGACGATCAGCCGGGCCGAGGAGGCGGTGTTCGCGACGATGTAGTCGCTGTACGCCTTCTGGACGGTGACCTTGGCGTCGAGGTTCAGGTTCTTCTGGGCCAGCACCACCTTGGCGGTCATGATCTTCGTCGTCGAGCCGGTGGAGCGACGGGTGTCCGCGGTCTTGGTGTAGAGGGTCTTCGCGGTGCCGTCGTTCATCACGAAGCCGCCCTTGGCGGTGATCGTGGGCGTCGGCGGCGTTGCCGCCTGGGCCGTGGAGGCGAACGCCCCGGTCGCGAGTACGGCGCCCGCTGTCAAGGTCACGACAGCCGCGACGGAGGCGCGGCGGGTGCCCGAAATACCGTGTGTCAAAGGAGACGCTCCCAAAGGTCCTGAAAGGGCGATCGCACGGGAGTGCCGCCCAGACATGAGACTCGTGAGCGTACCGAATGGCTGTACACCCGAATGGGTGAGTCACGTGATGATTCCGGACCGGGCAGGACCGGCCGACGTCACGGGTCCGGATCGCGGACGGGGCAGCGGACGCACGCATCTTGTATCTATGCTGTGCGCATGCCTGTCGCACCCCCTGCCTCGACCGCTGTCCGCACCGCGGACCCCAAGCCGCCGCCCGCAGCCGAGCGGGTGTACACCCACATCAAGGAGGCGGTCCTCGACCGCCGTTACGAGGGCGGCACCCTCCTCACCGAAGGCGACTTGGCCGAGGCGGTCGGGGTGTCCCGGACCCCGGTGCGCGAAGCGCTCCTGCGCCTGGAGGTCGAAGGGCTGATCAAGCTCTACCCGAAGAAGGGCGCCCTGGTGCTCGCGGTCTCGGCGCAGGAGATCTCCGACGTGGTGGAGACCCGGCTGCTCGTCGAGGAGTTCGCCGCACGCAAGGCCGTGCCCGCGCCGGCCCGGCTGATCGCCCGGCTCGAACAGCTCCTGGAGGAACAGCGGGAGCTCGCCGAAGCGGGCGACCTGGCCGCGGTGTCCGTCAAGGACCGGTGCTTCCACGCCGAGATCGTGAAGAACGCGGGCAACGAGATCCTGTCGCGTCTCTACGACCAGCTCCGCGACCGGCAGTTGCGGATGGGCGTCGCGGTGATGGAGGCGCACCCCGGCCGGATCGCCGCCAACATCACCGAACACGGTGAGCTGCTGGAGGCCATCAGGGCCGGCGACGCCGAGGGCGCCGCACAGGTCGTGCGCCGCCACGTCGGCCGGGTCAGGGTGCTGGTCCGGGGTGATGACCGATGAGCTCCGCCGCACCCACCCTCGCCCTGCCCGGAGACCCGCCCGGCGGCCGGCGCGCCGCATGGATCTGGGGCATCGGCGTCGCCGTCTACTTCGTCGCGATCATCTTCCGCACCAGCCTCGGTGTCGCCGGCCTGGACGCCGCCGACCGGTTCGACGTCAACGCCTCGGCCCTGTCGACCTTCTCCATCCTCCAGCTCCTCGTCTACGCCGGCATGCAGATACCCGTCGGCCTGATGGTCGACCGGCTCGGCACCAAGAAGGTCCTCACCCTCGGGGTGGTGCTCTTCACGGTGGGACAGCTGGGCTTCGCCCTCTCCCCCTCGTACGGCACGGCACTCGCCTCCCGCGCGCTGCTCGGCTGCGGCGACGCCATGACGTTCATCAGCGTGCTGCGGCTCGGCACCCGGTGGTTCCCGGCCCGCCGCGGGCCGATGATCGCGCAGGTGGCCGCGCTCTTCGGGATGGCGGGCAACCTGGTCTCCACCCTGTTCATCGCCCGCGCGCTGCACGGGTTCGGCTGGACCGCGACCTTCGTCGGCAGCTCGCTCGCCGGTGTGGTGGTGCTGGTCCTGCTGCTGCTCTTCCTCAAGGACCACCCCGAGGGACACGAGCCGCCGCCCGCCGAGCACGCCGGTGCCGCGTACGTGCGGAAGCAGATCGCCGCCGCCTGGCGGGAGCCGGGCACCCGCCTGGGGATGTGGGTGCACTTCACCACGCAGTTCCCCGCCATGGTCTTCCTGCTGCTGTGGGGCATGCCGTTCCTGGTCGAGGCGCAGGGCCTGAGCAGGAGCACCGCGGGGGAGCTGCTCACCCTGGTGGTGCTCTCCAACATGGTGGTGGGGCTGGTCTACGGCCAGGTCATCGCCCGCCACCACGCGGCACGCGCCCCGCTGGCGCTGGGCACGGTCGCACTGACCGCGCTCCTCTGGGCCGCCACCATCTTCTACCCCGGGGACCGTGCGCCGATGTGGCTGCTGATCACCCTGTGCCTGGTGCTCGGCACCTGCGGCCCGGCCTCGATGATCGGATTCGACTTCGGACGGCCGGCGAATCCGCCGGAACGCCAGGGCACCGCGTCCGGCATCGTCAACATGGGCGGGTTCATCGCCTCGATGACGACCCTGTTCGCGGTCGGTGTCCTGCTGGACGCCACCGGCGACAACTACCGTGTCGCGTTCGCCTCGGTCTTCGTCCTGGAGGCGCTCGGCGTCGTGCAGATCCTGAGGCTGCACGGCAGGGCCACCCACCGGGAACGCGACCACCACGTCGTCAGCCGGGTGGAAGCCGTGCACGTGCCCGCCTGAGGCCGGACGGCGGGCGCCGGCCGGACGCGGAGCCACCGGCCCGTGCCCCGTCCGGCACGCCCGTCCCGGTCCGCCGTCCCGGTCGGTCGAGCGGGCGCCGCCGGGCGTGGTGCTACGGGGTCACGGCGAAGTGGCGCAGGATCTCGGCAGCCAGCTCCTGGTCGCCGTCGATCTTGATGCGGTCCTCCACGGCCTGCGCCCTGACCCGCCCGCAGGCCAGGCGGTAGTACGTCTCCCAGTCCATCGACAGGGTCGCCACCGGGCCCAGCGACGGCGCTCCGTCGACCGAACCGCGGCCCTCGCCGTCGACCCTGACCGTGCGCAGGAACTCCAGCGGGCCGTGCACGTCGAGGACCACGGCCGAGTGGTGCGGCGCCCCCGCGTCCTTGGCGACCACCTTCGCCAGCCCGGTCAGCAGCGTGTCCCGGACGATCAGGGCACCGGGCGAATCCAGGTTGCCGGGCTGCCCCAGCGTCGTCCGCAGGTCCTGCTCGTGCACCCAGACGTCGAAGGCCCGCATGCGCAGTGCCAGTTCGAGCGTCTGCTCGGCGCCGAGGGGCGCCCGCACCATGGTCTCGGGCGCACGCGACTCGTTGCGCAGCTGGCGCATGCGCCGGATGAGGGTGTACTCCAGCTCCGAGGTCATCTCCGGCGCGGTGTGGTGGCGCCGTACGTCGACCTGCATCTCCATGTAGCGCTGGTGGTCGTTCTGCACGTGGTAGAGATCGCGCGGAAGTGTGTGGATCGGGCGGGGGTCGCCGAGCTGCTCGCACTCCACGCCTATGACGTGCGAGACGATGTCCCGTACCGACCAGCCCGGGCAGGGCGTCCGGCGGTTCCACTCCCCCTCGACGAGTGGCTTGACCAGCTCGGCTATCGACTCGATGGAGTGGGTCCAGGCGTCGGCGTAGGTCTGGAGGCTGGGATGGACGGTCACGGGACCCCTCGTGCGGTTCTGCGGTGCATGGGCTGGAGAGCAGGGAGTGCCGACGCGAGGGCCGGCACCGACGGTGCTGTCTGCGGGCTGCGTGGGAGGTTCGCTCGCTAAGTTACGCTGCGAGCAGGCACCCCGGCAGTGCTTTCGTGTGACGATCGTAGGCCCGTGTTGACGGCTCCCATGCCAGGACGGTGGTAGTGTGCACGCCTCCCTCATCCAGATGGCGATAGACCCGGACGAATCGGTCAATTCCCGTAGAGAGCGCGCGGCTTCGCTGGTCGTGGCCCAGCGGGGAGCGGATCTGGTGGTCCTTCCCGAGCTCTGGCCGGTCGGGGCCTTCTCCTACACCGACTTCGCCGACGAGGCCGAACCCCTGCAGGGGCCCACGCACGAGGCCATGGCGAAGGCGGCCGCCGAGGCGGGGGTCTGGCTGCACGCCGGGTCCTTCGTCGAGCGCGCCGAGGACGGCACCCTCTACAACACCTCGCTGGTGTTCTCCCCCGAGGGCCGGCGGGCCGCCGCCTACCGGAAGATCCATCGCTTCGGCTTCGACAAGGGCGAGGCGGTGCTGATGGGGGCCGGTGAGGAACTCGTCACCGTCGCCCTGCCGGAGACCATCCTCGGCCTGGCCACCTGCTACGACCTGCGCTTCCCCGAGCAGTTCCGGGGGCTCGTCGACGCGGGGGCCGAAACCCTGGTCGTCGCCGCGGGCTGGCCCGAGCGCCGGCGTGCGCACTGGACCCTGCTGGCGCAGGCCCGTGCCGTCGAGAACCAGGCGTACGTCCTCGCGGTCGGCTCGTCGGGCACCCACGCCGGGGTCGAGCAGGCGGGGCACAGCATCGTCGTCGACCCCTGGGGCGAGGTGCTCGCCGAGGCCGGGCCGGCCGAGGAGGTGCTGACCGTGGAGTTCGACCCGGCCAGGACCGTCACCACCCGGGAGCAGTTCCCGGCCCTCAAGGACCGCCGTCTGGGCCTCGCCCCGCGACGCCACGTCTGAGCCGTGTGCCGGCGGTGGGGGGGGGGGGGGGGGGGGGCGGGGGGGGGGGGGGGGCCCCCGGGGGGGGGGGGGGCCCGGCCCCGGGGGGGGGGGCCGACGGTTGGGTTGTGGGGGGGGGCTCGGCGGGGGCGCAGCGCGT